>NZ_JBWKVL010000004.1:0-393329 GCF_059421685.1 Citrobacter sp. GW821-FHT02E08
TATTTGGCGATTGATCAGATCGCACAATCCGGGCTGAGTTCCCTTTAAGTGATCTACTATTCCGCGCAGCTATTTAGTTGGAATCGTTATTTTTCTATTGGTACGAGTCATGTTCTATCCTCAACAAAACGTCTCAGAATTTAAAATAATTATTGGCATTATCGTGGCAAATATTTCTAATCATTCGCGTCAGGATTTGTTGGTTATTCGGCACCTCACCTTTTTCGACCCATCCGCCGATAAGATTGCAGAGTATTCTGCGAAAATAGTCGTGCCGGGTATAGGAAACAAAACTACGTGAGTCCGTCAACATACCGATGAAATGCATCAGTAATCCCTGATCGGCCAGGCTATTTAACTGATTCTCCATCCCGCGTCGCGTATCATTAAACCACCAACCTGAACCAAACTGCATTGGCGAATTAACACCGTATTCCGCACTCTGGAAATTAGCGATAGTCGTCGCAACCACATCGTTATAGATCGCATTGAGGTTATAAAGGATCGTTTTTGGCAACGCGTTTGCCTTTGCCATTGCATCCAGCAACTGATTGAGAGATGACGCCAGAGAAGACTGATCATTAATCGAATCAAAACCCGTATTAATGCCCAATTGCTGACGCTTTTGACTGTTATTATTACGGATCGCACCAAAGTGAATCTGCATCGCCCAGTCTCTGGCCTTGTAGTGCCCGGCAAGCATGACAAAAATCGCGCTATTGAGCTGCGCTTCTTCTGCCCCCGTCAGGAGCACGCCTCCCGCCTTCCGTGAAAAAAGGAGATTCACATGTTCCGGTTCACTTGCCTGATAATCAATACTGACCGGACCATGATCGGAAATACGACAACCGTTCACATGAAACCAGTCAATACGTTTGCCAATGGCCTCGGCAAAACTCCCGAACGAGTCTATCCTAACATCCGCAAGATGAGAAAGTTGCGTAATAAAATGTGCAAACTCAATTGCATTTTCATTAAACACATCATCCGGGCGAAATGTCGGCAGAACCTTAATAGAAAAGGTTTTATCCTGTTTTAATAATCGATGATACTCGAGAGAATCCAGCGGCGCATCGGTTGTACAAATAGCCTCTACGTTTGAATACTCCATTAAATAACGTGGTTTAAAATTGTTTTGTTTAATAACCCGATTACAATGATCCATCACTTCACGCCAGTTCTGGCTATCGAGGTTCACATTGCAGTCAAAATATTTACTCAGTTCCAGATGAGTCCAGTGATAAAGTGGATTACCAAATGCCGCTTCTACTGTTTCGGCCCATGCCTGGAATTTCTCTTCAGCACTTGCATCACCGGTAATAAAACGCTCATCTATGCCATTGGCCCGCATCGCACGCCATTTATAATGGTCGCCAGCAAGCCAAAGCTGGGTAATATCTTCAACGCTTTTATTTTCGTAAATATCTTTTGCTTCAAGATGGCAATGATAATCGATGATCGGCAGATCTTTTGCGACGTCTTGATACAACCGAGCACCGACTTCATTGTCGATCATAAAACGATCATTAATGAAGTCCATGTTTAATATCCTGTATTAACTAATTCGCTTAAATTACCAGTTCCACAAGGTGCCATCTTCCAGACGTGCTACAGGCAAATAGGCCGGTTCGTAGGGATATTTCGCCGCCAGTTTTTCATCAAACTCAATGCCCAGACCCGGTTTATCGCCAGGGTGCATATAACCGTTGTCAAACGTCCAGTTATGCGGGAAGACTTCCAGCATTTGCTCGGAATATCCCATGTATTCCTGAACCCCGAAGTTCGGCACCCACAGGTCAAAGTGCAGCGCAGCCGCCATACAAACCGGTGAGAGATCGGATGGACCATGTGAACCGGTACGAACCTGATACAGTGAGGCAAAATCAGCAATACGCCGCATACCAGTAATGCCGCCTGCGTGTGTAATCGTGGTACGGATGTAGTCGATCAGTTGCTCTTCAATCAGCTGTTTACAATCCCAGATGCTGTTAAAGACTTCGCCGACCGCGATAGGCGTAACCGTATGCTGGCGGATCAGGCGGAAACATTCCTGGTTCTCCGCAGGTGTGGGATCTTCCATCCAGAACAGGCGGTGATCTTCAATGCTCTTACCAAAACGCGCCGCTTCGATGGGTGTCAGGCGGTGATGCATGTCATGCAATAAGTGCTCATCAAAACCAAATTTGCTGCGCACGGCTTCAAACAGTTTGGGGGTAAAGTCGAGGTATTTCTCCGTTGACCACAGTTGCTCTTCCGGCCACTGCCCTTTTGTCGCAGGCTCGTAAGCCAGCCCTTTCCCCTTCGCCATGCCGTAGGTGGTTTTCATACCCGGTACGCCGCACTGCACGCGGATCGCTTTAAACCCCATCTCTTTATGACGCGCATAATCTTCCAGCACATCATCGACCGTATGACCGGTAGTGTGGCAATACACCATCACGCCTTCTCGAGAAGCACCGCCCAGTAACTGATACAGCGGCATGTTGGCGGCTTTCGCTTTGATGTCCCACAGCGCCATATCAACAGCAGAGATGGCCGACATCGTGACCGGGCCACGACGCCAGTAAGCGCCTTTATAAAAGAACTGCCAGATATCTTCGATCCGGTGCGCGTCACGGCCAATCAGTTGAGGGCAAAGATGATCTTTCAGATACGATGCGACCGACAACTCACGCCCATTCAGCGTGGCGTCGCCAAGACCGGTAATACCGTCTTCCGTCGTAATCTTCAGCGTAACAAAGTTACGTCCCGGACAGGTGACAAAGACTTCAGCCCCTACAATCTTCATTTTTATTCCTTACATCTCTTGTGTGATGCAGGGAATTTACCGGACTGAGCTACTACCATACAAGTATAGCGATCAAAAAATCGCTCATTCGTCACAAAATGGGACGCTTAAACGCGCCCCCAGCCTGCCACGATGATCAACATTCCACAGAGCGCGACCGCTGCGCCTGACCAGTCATAGACACTGAGCTTTATGCCGTCGACAAAACGCAGCCACAGCAAGGCCGTGCAAACATAGACACCGCCATAGGCCGCATAGACTCGTCCGCTGGCCGCCGGATGCAATGTCAGCAACCAGACAAACAGCGCCAGTGAAACGCCCGCCGGGACCAGCAACCAGGCCGTTGCGCCCCGCTTAAGCCAGAGCCAGGGTAAAAAGCAGCCGATGATTTCGCAGAGCGCGGTAACAAAAAAGAGTAGCGTGATTTTTAACATTATGGGTATTGAGTGACCGTTGATTTAACCATGATACGTCAGAATATCCTCAGCGTATCCATGCCCTTAAGGCGGGTATGCCCTGCGCGCCGAAATAGTGTAGAATTTGGACGCATTAATTTGCTTTTAGCCCATTCATTTAAAGGAACTGACAATGAACAAAACACTTAGCAAACGCCTGTGCCTGACGGCAATGCTTACGCTGGGTGCCGTCATGTACACCACTTGTGCAATGGCAGAAACCAGCAAACTGGTGATTGAATCCGGTGACAGCGCACAAAGCCGTCAGCAGGCCGCGATGGAAAAAGAACAGTGGAACGATACGCGTAAGCTGCGCAATAAAGTGAATACACGCACAGAAAAAGAGTGGGATAAAGCTGACGCGGCGTTTGATAAGCGCGATAAATGTGAACAAAGCGCGAATATCAACGCGTACTGGGAACCGAATACCCTTCGCTGCCTGGATCGTCGCACCGGTCGCACTGTTGCACCTTAAATAAAAGTTCACGAAGGAATGTAAGGATATCGTATGACAAGCGCCCAGAGTGTCAAACTACGCCCGCTTGAGCGCGAAGATTTACGCTTTGTACACCAGCTCGATAATAACGCCAGCGTGATGCGTTATTGGTTTGAAGAACCCTATGAAGCCTTTGTCGAGCTGTCAGATCTGTATGACAAACACATTCATGACCAGAGCGAGCGCCGCTTTGTCGTGGAATGCAACGGCGAGAAAGTCGGTCTGGTTGAACTGGTCGAAATTAACCATGTGCATCGCCGGGCCGAATTCCAGATCATTATTTCTCCGGATTATCAGGGGAAAGGTCTGGCCTCTCGCGCAGCAAAACTGGCGATGGATTACGGTTTTACCGTGCTCAACCTCTACAAGCTGTACTTGATCGTCGATAAAGAAAACGAGAAAGCGATTCATATCTATCGCAAATTAGGATTTATGATAGAAGGTGAATTAATTCATGAGTTTTTTATCAACGGCGAATACCGCAATACCATTCGGATGTGTATCTTCCAGCAGCAGTATTTGGCGCAACACAAAACGCCAACGTCTAACCTGCTAAAACCCACCGCGCAGTAAACTGCGGTTTAGTAATACTCAATGGTATTTTTAATGGTGTAACTCCGTTCAACTGCTGGTTTAGCGCTTTCATCGACAATAATAAGCTGGCAGTTGACCGGGTTGGCGTGGGCGTCATATTCGCAGGTTTGCTTCACATTCCCCACGGGCCGGTCGTTAAGCAGAGTCACGGCGGTATAATCCATTTTTTTTAGCGGGTCCGCAGACGGTTTAGAATTGACCGACAATTTATTGTCTTTGGTGACCGTGGTCTTGCCCAACGGATATCCATCGGCGTCGTAGCGGTACTGTACGTTCATCTCTTTACCCGCTGCGCTAACGACGAAACCGTTATCATCGGTATCCCAGACAACCCCTGCCGAAGGCAATTCCGCCAGTTGGCATTTCCCCTGCAAGCGCACCCTTTTTTCCAGCGTTTCGGCATCTCGATAAAAATTGGCGTCCAGCACTAATGCCAGGCCGGTATTGTTTTCCACATCGTGAAGTTCAAGCGTATCAAAGCAGCCTTCCTGCGATAACGTGCCGCTGACCCGTTTCGCCACTTCGCCTTTATCATTCATCAATGTCTGGCTGAAATCTTTTACCGGGCCACGTAACGGATCAAAATCAAATTCATTGGAAAAGCTGGCCATTTCCGGCGTGTACGAAACCAGACTTGTTGCGTTGTCACATCCAGCAAGCATCACACACAGAAAACTCAGGAGCGCCTTGTTCGTCACATTATTCACCGCGTTACAGGGAAGATTCTCAATCATATTAGCAAATACAGAGGGTTACACCATAGTTTTGTCCACAAAGAAAAGGCCCACGCCGAAGAATGGGCCCTCTACACGATGATGAATGATGATCATCGTACAGGTCTTTTTTGCATTATGGCGAGTCAGTACAGCCGCCCTCTTTATGCCTGGCCCAGTCGACCATTCCCTGGAAGTCAACAATGACCACCGGTTCATCCCCCACCACCCAGGCATCGTGGCCGGGGGGAATGCGTGACAAATTACCGGGCAGACAATCGAATTCAGAACCATCGTCCATTTTTACCCGCAGCACCCCGGCAACGTGATACTGAAAATGAGGTGCTTCACAACTCTTCGTTCCCGCGATGGGCTGCACGGAGGTCGACCATCGCCAACCTGGCTCCAGCACCGCACGACCGACTATCGCTCCCCCTATATTCAGGAGTTCCAGTCGCCCATTCGGAAACTCGCGAACTTCGTCTGGCGTACCGAATGATTTCACTTCTGCTATGTCCATTGCGCACCTCCTTAGATTGAATACGCGCATGGTCGCTCTCAAAGTATACCAACGGCGGTTATTTTTTGTTCGCGATCAGGGCAACTCGTCGCAATAAGTCTGGGGGCACACGGCGGTATCGTTTTGGCGATATTTGGGGGAGTGGCGTTATTTTTAAGAACCTTCAACGGGTTGCGTTCAAATGCAGAGGGGTATACTACAAATGCTATGCTTTATTTATCGTTTTCTATAGAAGGAGTGAATGATGAACCTAACCAGAGGAATTGCCGTCTTATTGCTGGTGACCGCGTCCCCTTGGGTCATGGCTGCACCGGAATCGTGCGAAAGAGTCAAAAGCGATATTGAGCAGCGGATCATCAACAACGGGGTGGCAGAATCGAGTTTTACCTTAAACATCGTGCCGAACGATCAGGCAGATCAGCCTGATTCGCAGGTTGTGGGGCATTGTGCAAACGACACCCACAAAATCCTCTATACCCGTACAAGTAGCGGAAACGCCCCTGCAAATAGCACTCCTGCTCAGGATGGGCACACCGTCGAACCGCAGTGATCCCCCTTTCGCCCTCCGCTCCCGGAGGGCATCCCTTATATTGACGTGGATTAATACCCCTTCATTACACAAGGGTAAACTCATTGCATCATTAGCAGGGTACTAATTCCCATATAAAACAATTTATATAACGATTGCGATAATGGAGTGAGTGATGTCCAGAGTTGAGCAACATGGAGGCATTAGCCGCAGAACGTTGGTGAAATCCACAGCCATTGGCTCACTGGCGCTCGCCGCAGGTGGCCTCTCTTTACCCTTCGGAGTTCGTACTGCGGCGGCAGCTGTGCAAAAAGCAATGCAGCCGGAGGACGATAAAGTCGTCTGGGGCGCCTGCTCAGTTAACTGCGGCAGTCGTTGCGCTCTGCGCCTTCACGTCAAGGACAATGAAGTCTGGCGGGTTGAAACCGACAACACGGGCGACGACATTTACGGCGATCATCAGGTACGCGCCTGTCTGCGCGGACGCTCTATTCGTCGACGTATTAATCACCCGGACCGCCTCAATTACCCAATGAAACGCGTGGGCAAACGAGGTGAAGGAAAGTTTGAGCGGATCAGCTGGCAAGAGGCGCTTGATACTATTAGCCATAGCCTCAAAAACACCGTAGACAAATACGGCAATGAGGCCGTGTATATCAACTACTCCTCCGGCATCGTCGGCGGCAATATTACACGCTCCTCGCCTTATGCCTCGCTGGTGGCCCGCCTGATGAACTGTTATGGCGGTTTTCTCAGCCACTATGGCACTTACAGCACGGCGCAAATCGCCGCCGCCATGCCTTATACCTACGGCTCAAATGACGGCAACAGTACCTCGGATATTGAAAACACCAAACTGGTGGTGATGTTTGGCAATAACCCTGCTGAAACCCGGATGAGCGGCGGCGGTGTTACCTATTTCCTTGAACAAGCCAGGGAACGCTCGAATGCCAGGATGATCGTCATTGATCCCCGTTACACCGATACCGCAGCGGGTCGTGAAGATGAGTGGATCCCCATCCGGCCGGGTACCGACGCGGCGCTGGTCGCGGGAATCGCCTGGGTGTTGATCACTGAAAACCTTGTCGATCAGCCATTTCTCGACACCTGTTGTGTCGGCTACGATGAAAAAACACTCCCCGCTGACGCGCCAGCCAACGAGCATTACAAAGCCTACATTCTGGGTCAGGGCGAAGACGCCACCGCCAAAACGCCGCAGTGGGCATCGCACATTACCGGCATTCCGGTCGATCGCATTGTGAAACTCGCCCGTGAAATTGGCACCGCCAAACCGGCCTATATTTGCCAGGGATGGGGGCCACAGCGCCAGGCGAATGGCGAGCTAACCTCACGCGCGATTGCCATGCTGCCGATTCTGACCGGCAACGTGGGGATCCACGGTGGCAATAGCGGTGCGCGCGAATCCACATACACCATCACGATTGAACGTATGCCGCTGCCGAAAAATCCGGTTAAAACACAAATTTCCTGTTTTAGCTGGACAGACGCCATTGTCCGTGGCCCGGAGATGACGGCCTTACGTGATGGCGTTCGTGGCAAAGAGAAGCTGGACGTGCCGATTAAATTTATCTGGAACTATGCCGGCAACACCATCACCAACCAACACTCGGATATCAATAAAACGCACGAGATTTTGCAGGATGACTCAAAATGCGAAATGATCGTCGTGATCGAGAACTTCATGACCTCTTCGGCAAAGTATGCCGATATCCTGCTACCCGACCTGATGACCGTCGAGCAGGAAGATATTATTCCCAACGAATCGGCCGGTAATATGGGGTATTTAATTTTTATCCAGCCGACCACTGCGCCTAAATTTGAACGTAAGCCGATTTACTGGATTATGAGCGAAGTGGCAAAACGCCTTGGCCCGGATATTCACCAGCGGTTCACTGAAGGGCGAACACAGGAGCAGTGGCTGCACTATTTGTATGCCAAAATGCTGGAAAAAGATCCGGCGCTTCCCGCCTATGACGACTTAAAGAAAATGGGCATTTATAAACGTAAAGACCCGAATGGTCATTACGTCGCCTATAAAAAATTCCGCGAAGATCCGCTGGCGAACCCGCTCAAAACCCCGTCGGGAAAAATCGAAATCTACTCCAGCAGGCTGGCAACCATTGCTAACACCTGGGAGCTGGAAAAAGGCGATGTCATCAGCCCTCTGCCGATTTATGCCTCCACGTTCGAAGGGTGGGACGACCCTAAACGGAGCATATTCCCACTTCAACTCTTTGGTTTTCATTATAAATCCAGAACGCACTCCAGCTACGGAAACATTGACGTTCTGCAAGCAGCCTGTCGACAAGAGGTCTGGATCAATCCGATAGACGCCCAAAAACGCGGCATCGCCAATGGCGATATGGTGCGCGTGTTTAATGACCGTGGAGAACTTCGTATTCCCGCGAAGGTTACGCCGCGCATTCTGCCTGGGGTAAGCGCCATGGGCCAGGGAGCCTGGCATGACGCCGATATGTCAGGCGATAAAGTTGACCATGGCGCTTGTGTCAACACGCTGACCACGCACCGCCCTTCACCATTGGCAAAAGGGAATCCACAACACACCAATCTGGTGGAAATCGAGAAAGTCTGAGCCCTGTCACTGCGTCGCCGCTGGCGTTTCAGCGGCGCGTTTGGTTACAGCCTGGGGGCAAATTCTGGTCGTGGCTGGCGATTCCCGCTAAAATGCTGCAAAACCCTGGCTAAACTGCGGTTACTGGCCCACACGATTCAGGACGCCCGGTATGGCAGTTACAGGTTAATAAACTCGTGCGGGAAATTCGCACCTTTCAGGATATTTTTGCATGACCTCATTTTCACAATCTAACGAATTCTCGATGGCGGCGCGGGTGCTTGGCGCCCTGTTTTACTACGCCCCCGAAAGTAGCGAAGCCACTCCGCTGGTCCACGCATTAACCACTGAGGGCTGGCAGGAACAGTGGCCGCTTTCGCAGACGCTGTTAACGCCGCTGGTGACCTCTTTTCAGGCTGAGTGCGATGAATCGCTGTCTGAAGCCTGGCAGAGATTATTCGTTGGTCCGTGGGCGCTGCCTTCACCGCCCTGGGGATCCGTATGGCTAGACAGAGAAAGCGTGCTCTTTGGCGACTCCACGCTGGCGTTACGCCAGTGGATGCGAGACAACGGCATCCAGTTTGAGATGCAGCAAAATGAACCCGAAGATCATTTTGGCTCCCTTTTGCTACTGGCCGCATGGCTCGCTGAGAATGGCCGACACACGGAATGCGAACAGCTTCTGGCCTGGCATCTGCTGCCCTGGTCGAGCCGTTTTCTGGAAGTTTTCATTGAAAATGCCAACCATCCATTTTACCAGACATTGGGCGAACTGGCGCAGCATACGTTAGCCACCTGGCAATCACAGTTGTTGATCCCCGTCGCGGTAAAACCGCTGTTCCGGTAAATTTGCCAGGAAACGGGCTGGGCGTCGCGAACGCTTATCGTCTCTATGGGCCGGTAAGCGTTAATGGCCTCCGTTAACAACGGCAATCGACAGTGACGGTTTTTGCTTCTTTTCGCATTTCACCGCAAACTACCGTTATCAAAATCACATCACACTGCGATTATTCATGCATCGTTTACATGCTTACCCCGATCATCGCACCCTGTTTCGCCGTTTATGGCTCGCCGCATTAATGGGGATTTTTGCCGCGCTGGCGGTGAGCGGATTTCGCCATGCGATGCTGCTCCTCGAAAGGTTATTTTTGAGTAATGACACCGGGAGTCTGGTCAATGCGGCAGCCGGTCTTTCGCCGCTAAGGCGTTTACTCACCCCCGCCCTCGGTGGGTTCGTTGCCGGAGCCCTGCTATGGGGCTGGCAAAAAATGAACCAGCAACGCCCACATGCGCCTACCGATTACATGGAAGCCCTGCAGACGGATGACCCCTTTGATTACCGCGCCAGCCTGGTGAAATCGCTGGCGTCATTACTGGTGGTTGCTACAGGGAGCGCCATTGGTCGTGAAGGTGCCATGGTGCTGCTGGCTGCGCTGGCCGCCTCTGCGTTTGCGCAACGTTTTGCGCCCCGTGAGGAGTGGAAACTCTGGATTGCCTGCGGTGCCGCGGCGGGTATGGCGAGCGCTTATCATGCACCGCTGGCCGGAAGTCTGTTCATCGCGGAGGTTCTCTTCGGCACATTAATGCTGGCGTCACTGGGGCCGGTTGTGATCTCTGCCGTTGTGGCGTTGCTAACGACTCATGTACTCAACGACAACAGCGCGCTGCTTTATACGGTTCACCTGTCACTCGATCTGCATATGCGGGAATACGCCCTGATTATCAGTATGGGGCTGGTCGCCGGTCTCTGCGGTCCGTTGCTGACGTGGTCAATGACGGCGGCTCACAATGTTTTTTTACGGCTTCAGCTAACGCCGCCCTGGCAACTGGCGTTGGGGGGACTGGCGGTCGGATTACTTTCTCTGTTGACGCCAACCGTCTGGGGAAATGGCTATAGCGTAGTGCAGTCCTTTTTGTTATCGCCACCGCTGCTTTCCGTGATTGCCGGGATCTTCATCTGTAAATTGCTGGCCGTGCTTGCCAGTAGCGGTTCCGGCGCACCTGGCGGCGTGTTTACCCCCACCCTGTTCGTCGGTCTGTCAATCGGTATGCTGTTTGGTCGTCTGTGGGGGAGCTGGCTTCCGGGCCCGGATGAAATAGCGATTCTGCTGGGATTAACGGGGATGGCGACGCTACTGGCGGCCACTACGCATGCGCCAATAATGTCTACGCTGATGATTTGTGAAATGACCGGGGAATATCGTTTACTCCCCGGACTGCTGATGGCTTGCGTAATCGCGTCGGTATTATCGCGAACGTTACGCCACGACTCTATCTACCGACAGCACGCTGCCAAGCATTGACATGCGGATGTACTGCCCAAGTTCACGCTGCTCTGCACGAGGAAGATACGGCAGTTCGCCAATCAAAGGTGCAGGGATTTTTTTACCGAGCACATCAATGATTCCTGCATAATGCGCAAGGCCTGGGTTGATTCGGTTTGCGACCCATCCCATTAAAGGCAGCCCATCATTGGCAATGGCCTGCGCCGTCAACAGCGCATGGTTGATGCAGCCTTCCTGGATCCCCACCACCATCAGTACCGGGAGTTGCTCCTGCACGACCCACTCGGATAATGGACGAAGGTCATTCATCAGACTCCGCCATCCTCCTGTGCCTTCCACAACAACGTGATCCACCTTTTCGCTCAGACTCGCCAACCCATTGGACAGCAAGGTGTAATTGACAGGACCACTGTGCGCCACGCTACTTTCATCTTCGCTTAACGCAATCGGGTTGATGGCCTCATAAGGCAATTCAATCGAAGAGACACTCTGCAGCACCAGCGCATCTTTGTTGCGCAGCCCTTCAGGGGTCTCTTTGCTTCCTTTGGCGACCGGTTTGTAACCCGCGACAGTTTTACCCCCTGACGCTAACGCTTGTAGTAATGCGCGGGAAACCACTGTCTTCCCAACAGAAGTGTCTGTACCTGTAATAAAGAAACGCTTCAGCATCACTAACTCCACCGTTATGCTTCAAAAATATAAGCCAGGAAAATAATACAGTGGAGAAAGTCTAAGGTATGACAAGGGGGATCGGCTTGAGATAGCGCAATTTTTCGTACGACAGTGAAAAAATGTTAACCCTGTAATAGACGAATCAACAAAGAGCCGTTATACATCGCATCTTTTACCAACGCCGCGCCCGCCATCGTCCCCTGATTTGAAAACTGCGTGCTTTCAACGACAATGTTCTTACTGTATGCCGGGAGCGCTTGCTGGCGTATGCTGTCGGCAATGGCGGGGAAAAGAATATCCGCCGCTTTGCTTAACGGAGAACCGATCAGGATTTTTTGCGGATTAAATAAATTCACCATGATGGCCAGAATACGCCCCACATGGCTTCCGACGCCGCTGATGATATCCTTCGCCAGCAAATCCCCTTCGAGGGCAGCCTGACACAGTGAGTCCACCGTTAATGGTTGGCCGTGCAGCGTAGAACTCATCGACTGATTGAGGCGTAATTGCGCCAGTTCGAGGACGCTGTCCACGCTGGCAATGGTTTCCAGACAGCCGTGATTACCGCAATAGCAGCGTTTACCGTAGGGATCCACCTGCGTATGACCGATCTCAACCAGGCTACTGCTCCCCGCATGCAGCAAATGACCATCGGTGATGACGCCCGCCCCCACGTTGTGATCAATCACCACCTGAATAACATCGCGCGCGCCGCGCGATGCGCCGAACAGCGCCTCGGCCATCGTCCATGCGCTGATATCATGCTGAATATAGACCGGCACACCGGTATGCTGCACCAGCGTTTCACCCAGCGCCATCTCTTTGACATCATCATAAAACGGCATACGGTGGACGATGCCATTCTCAGTATCAATAATGCCTGGCATGGTGACGGCGATAGAGGTCAACCGCTCAAGTTGCTGTTGATGACGGATAAAAAACTGATCGACCAGCGTGATGATACGATCAAGCAGCGGAAGGTCGGCAACAAGGGGAAGTTCAAGACACTCCTCCACAACCAGCTTGCTACTCAGATCGCGCAAGGCGAGGAAAATCTCTCCGCGACTGATGCGGATAGACAGGTAGTGCCAGGCTTCGGTTTCCACCATCAACCCAACAGCAGGACGACCACGGCTACCCGCTTCTTTGATCTCCAGCTCCTGCACTAAATGCGCTTCAAGCATTTCGCGGACAATTTTTGTAATACTGGCAGGCGCCAATTGCGCAAGGCGAGAAAGATCAATACGCGATACCGGTCCGAGCTGATCAATCAGGCGATACACCGCGCCCGCGTTGGTCTGCTTGATTTGATCGATATGCCCAGGCTGACTATCAGCAACCACCTCTGACTCCCTTTATTTTCGCGCTCCGAAATAATCTGTAGGCTATGGTGAAGGACTTCAACACTTGCCGTCAAATTTTTGCGTAGCCGTGTGATTTACCGCACGTTTTTACCGCTTTTTAAACTAAATTAAGCACGACTTACTGCGGATAACAACTGATGACGAAACCGTTGCGCGGCATGACTTTGCTCATGGTGTTTCGGCCAGACCAGCCACATTTCCGACACAGCATCGGCTTCAGCGATCGGTATCCAGCACATTTCATCAATCTGCACGCGTTTAAAAGAGGCAGGCAGAATCGAAACGCCCAGCCCCGCCGCCACCAGCCCGATGATGGTCATGGCCTCCCCGACCTCCTGGGTGATGACCGGCGTCAGGTTATAGCGACGCATCAGCCCGAGGATATCGTCATACAGACCCGTCCCGACGTGGGGATCAAAAAAGACAAACGGCTCTTTCGCCAACTCAGCCAGTGTCACCACCGGTTTTTGCGCCAGACGATGCTCGCGCGGGATCATCGCCATCAACGGTTCATGCAGTATCACCTCCCGGTTCAGCGTATCCGGAAGCAGCGTATTGCGAAGCAATCCCATATCCAGCGCCCCCTCACTCAACGGCGCAATCTGCTCACGGGTATTCATTTCGCGGGTCTGCATGTGTACATCAGGAAATTCCAGGCGAAACCCGGAAAGGGTATCGGAGACCGCCTTAATAAAGGGTGCCGAGGAGGTAAAACCGATACGTAATTCGCCCGCTTCTCCCTGATGCAGACGCTCCGCCCGCGCCGCAGCCTCATTGACCAGCCCCAAAATTTGCCGACTGTCGGCCAAAAACTGCCGCCCGGCGGCCGTCAACGCCACGCTGCGATTGGTTCGCGCCAACAGCCGCGCCCCAACCTGCTGCTCAAGGATCTGAATCTGCTGGCTCAGCGGCGGTTGCGAAATATTAAGACGGGCGGCGGCGCGACCAAAATGCAGTTCTTCCGCAACCGCCACAAAATAGCGTAAGTGACGCAACTCAATATTCATATTTTAAAAGTATTATTTGAGATTATTAATATATTAGACAGAATATTTTGATTTTCCTACTCTTAAGTCTGATTCTTCAGCCGTTATAGTTGCAGCCCGTCTGGATAGGGGATGGACACATTCCCAGACCCAAATGGCGCGAAAAATGGCTTAAGGAGTCAGTTTTACAGGTGGTCATGCCCGTCACCTCAACTACGGGGATGCTAAGCAAGGATTTCACGTGAGCCGTACTACTATTGTCGATACCGCCCCGGCAAGCGATGTTGATGAACAGATTATTTCCCAGCCAAATCAATTTATAAAACGCGGCACCGCCCCGTTTATGCGCGTCACACTGGCGCTTTTTTCTGCCGGACTGGCGACATTCGCCCTGCTCTATTGCGTACAACCAATTTTGCCTGTGCTGTCCCATGAGTTTGGCGTATCGCCAGCCAACAGCAGTATCTCGCTTTCCATCTCGACCGCCATGCTGGCCATCGGTTTGCTGTTTACCGGCCCACTTTCCGATGCCATCGGCCGCAAACCGGTGATGGTGACCGCACTGCTTCTCGCCTCCTGCTGTACGTTACTATCAACCATGATGACCAGCTGGCATGGCATTCTGATTATGCGGGCATTGATTGGGTTGTCGCTAAGCGGCGTTGCGGCGGTGGGAATGACCTATTTGAGCGAAGAAATTCACCCTAGTTTTGTGGCGTTTTCTATGGGGTTGTACATTAGTGGCAACTCCATTGGTGGAATGAGCGGACGCCTGATCAGCGGGGTCTTTACCGATTTTTTCAACTGGCGAATTGCGCTGGCGGCGATTGGCTGTTTTGCGCTCGCCTCGGCATTAATGTTCTGGAAAATATTGCCGGAGTCCCGTCATTTCCGTCCCACCTCGCTACGACCTAAAACGCTGTTTATCAACTTTCGTCTGCACTGGCGTGACCGGGGTTTACCGTTACTGTTCGCCGAAGGCTTTTTGTTGATGGGGTCATTCGTCACACTGTTTAACTATATCGGCTACCGGTTGATGCTCTCGCCCTGGGAACTGAGCCAGGCCGTTGTCGGGCTGCTCTCCGTTGCTTACCTCACGGGAACCTGGAGCTCGCCAAAAGCCGGTGCCATGACTACCCGCTATGGCCGCGGGCCGGTGATGCTATTTTCGACGGGTGTGATGCTGGTGGGTCTGTTAATGACACTGTTCAACGCGTTATGGTTGATCTTTGCCGGTATGCTGCTTTTTTCTGCCGGTTTTTTTGCCGCACACTCTGTCGCGAGCAGTTGGATTGGCCCTCGCGCGCGGCGGGCGAAAGGTCAGGCATCGTCGCTTTATCTCTTTAGCTACTACGTAGGTTCTAGCGTTGCCGGGACGCTCGGCGGCATATTCTGGCATGACTACGGCTGGAACGGCGTTGGCGGGTTTATTGCGCTAATGCTGGTGCTGGCGATTCTGGTCGGCGCGCGCTTACACCATCGATTACACGCCTGAAGATAAGAAACCCGGGCATCGCGCCATGTGTAAAACGCCATGCCCGGGTACTCTTCCTGTCTCGACTAACAACCAACTACCACATTCCCAGGATGGAGGATGCCCCCACCATTTCCCTGATGGCGTCCAGTGCCAGAAGAGCAAATACAACCCAAATGATCGGATTCATAATGCTGTATGTGTTTGTTTTTATTTTCGAGGGGCGATTCTACCGCTTCGCAGACTAAAAAAATGTACCGCTAAGCAAAACGCCCTATTATGGTAGGAGTCATGACCAGCACACTCCGCCGAAGAGGATACATGGACAATAAAAACTATCAACAACTCACCCGCACCTTTTTGCGTTTATCCCGTTTTTCCCATCTCTCTGCCATCGCCAGTTGGGATATGTTTGCCATGATGCCTCCCGGAGGAAGCCGCGCCAGAGGCGAAGCGCTGGCAGAGCTGAGCGTTCTGGAGCATCAAATCATTACCGACCCCACCGTGGCACAGTGGATTGCCGCTGCCGGGCAAGAGGATCTCGACGAGATTGAACGCGTAAACCTTCGCGAAATGACACGCCTGCATCATCAGGCGTCACTGCTGCCTGAGTCGCTGGTTGAGGCTAAATCCCTGGCGGGAAGCCGCTGTGAACATGCCTGGCGCAGCCAGCGTCCGGCAAATGACTGGCAAGGGTTTTCAGAAAATCTCAAAGAGGTGGTGAAATACAGCCGAGAAGAGGCGCGCCTACGCGCGCAAGCCAAAGGCTGCACTCCCTACGATGCGCTACTGGATGTCTTTGAACCGGATATGACCAGCGCGCAACTGGATGTGCTGTTTGCGGATGTGAAAAGCTGGCTTCCCGACCTGCTGAATAAGGCGGTCGCCAAACAGTCTCAGCGCCCGCTAGTTGCGCCGGTGGGGCCATTCCCAACGTCGGTTCAGCGCGAACTGGGACTGGAAACCATGGCGTTGCTGGGTTTTGATTTCAACGGCGGACGTCTGGACATTAGCGCCCATCCTTTCTGCGGCGGCGTACCGGAAGATGTGCGGATCACTACGCGTTACGATGAAAACGAACTTCTCAGCGCGCTATTTGGCGTCATCCACGAGACAGGACACGCGCGCTACGAGCAAAACCTGCCGCGTAACTGGCCAGGACAGCCCATCGCACTCGCACGTTCGACCGCTATCCATGAGTCCCAGAGTCTGTTTTTTGAAATGCAGTTGGGTCGCAGTCAGGGATTCCTGAAGCAGCTGATCCCGGCGGTTAAACGCCACTTTGGCGATCAAGCCGCCTTTGATGAGGCGAACTTTATGGCCTGGAATCAGCAGGTGAAGCCTGGATTCATCCGCGTGGATGCCGATGAAGTCAGCTACCCTGCGCACGTGATTTTACGCTATGAAATTGAGCGGGCGCTGATCAACGGCGACATCGACGTTGACGACATACCGGCGCTGTGGAATGAGAAAATGCAGGCCTGGCTGGGACTGTCGACCGACGGTAATTATCGCGACGGGTGCATGCAGGATATTCACTGGACCGATGGCGGGTTTGGCTACTTCCCGTCCTATACGCTGGGGGCGATGTACGCCGCGCAGCTGTTCAGCGCCGCAAGCCGGGCGTTACCGAATCTGAACGCACACATCGCCGAAGGCGACTTCACCGCCCTGTTCGACTGGCTGCGGCAAAACATCTGGCAACACGGGAGCCGGTACACCACCGCGCAGCTCATTACCCAGGCAACCGGAGAACCCCTCAGCAGCCGGTACTTCCGCGAACACCTTGAATCGCGTTATTTGTCATTGCCTCGCTAAACCAGATTGCCCGATAGCGCAGGCTTATCGGGCTTCTCTACCGCTTATTCCCTATCTCGTACATATCGTTACACGCCGATACCAATGACTCACGGAAGCCCTGAATTTACAGCGATATAGTTATTTCAACGGCCCCGCAGTGGGGTTGAATGAAAAACCAAATCGAGGGTATTAGAATGAAAAAAGTATTAGCTCTGGTTGTTGCCGCTGCTATGGGTCTGTCTTCCGCTGCATTTGCTGCCGAAACCGCAACATCCACTACCGCTCCAGCGGTCACCAAATCGGCTTCCGCGACCACCACGCATCACAAAAAACATCACAAAGCCGCTACCCAAAAAGCGCCAGAACAGAAAGCGCAGGCCGCTAAAAAGCACACCAAAAAGTCTGCAACCAAACCGGCGGTAGAACAAAAAGCACCTGAGCAAAAAGCGCAGGCGGCTAAAAAACACACCAAAAAACCGGTAAAACACGAAGCAACTAAACCCGCCGCTCAACCGGCTGCGTAAGACGCCCCCAGGTTCAATGGCGCTCCCCCGCGCCATGACACACGGCGCTAAATTGTTCTGATTTAGCGCCGTCCTTTTGGAGGGTGCCAGGATGCCTCGTTACCGATTTGAGTTCATTCTTATCGCACTTATTTTATGTGCGCTTATCGCCACCCACTTTTATCTTTCCTGATGTAGTTATCTGATTTTACTCCCACTTTTCTGCCGTCCCGTCTATAGTATTTACTGAGGGTTTGCTTTTAATAATCATAATTACCCACACAGAGTGTGATATGCAGAAAACCATTGCTGTATTACTGGCTTCAGTTTGTCTTTCTCCTGTCGTGACTCATGCGGATGAGGTTGATACGACTGCCACGGATACCAGTGAAGTCAAAACACTATTTTTTGGTCAGGATGATCGCGTACAGGTCGCTGACCCAACCCAACCGCCCTGGGATGCGATTGGGCAACTGGAGACCGCCAGCGGTAACCTCTGCACCGCTACGCTCATCTCACCGCATCTGGCACTGACGGCGGGACACTGTTTACTGATCCCACCGAAAGGTAAGCCAGATAAAGCCGTCGCCTTACGTTTTGTGTCGAAAAAGGGACTCTGGCGCTACGAAATTCACGGGATTGAAGGACGGGTCGATCCCTCACTGGGTAAGCGGCTGAAACCGGACGGCGATGGCTGGATTGTTCCCCCTGCCGCGGCATCCTGGGACTTCGGCCTGGTGGTGTTACGCTACCCGCCCTCTGGCATTACGCCACTGCCCTTATTTGAAGGTGATAAAGCGGCGTTAACCGCAGCGCTTAAAACCACCGAACGTAAAGTGACGCAGTCGGGATATCCGGAAGATCATATTGACGCGCTGTATACACACCAGGATTGTCTGGTCACCGGTTGGGCACAAACGTCGGTCCTCTCTCACCAGTGCGACACGTTGCCTGGCGACAGCGGATCGCCATTGATGCTGAAGACCGATGCGGGTTGGCAGTTGATTGGCGTGCAAAGCTCCGCCCCAGCGGCCAAAGATCGCTGGCGGGCAGATAACCGCGCGCTCTCCGTCACGGGGTTTCGTGACAAACTGGACGCGCTGGCCCAGCAATAACTTAGCAATGTCGTTGCTGGCGCAGCTGTAACAGTGATTCGATCGGCATCGGCTGGCTAAAATAGAAGCCCTGAAGCTGGTCACATCCGGCAAGACGCAGCAGCTTCATCTGTTTTTCTGTCTCCACGCCTTCAGCAATGACCGCCATCCCGAGCGCGCTGGCGATACGGATAGTGCCGCTCACCAGCGCTGACGCCTGATCGTCATCATCCACCAGCCCTGCCAGCGATTTATCGATCTTAATGGTGTCGAAGTTAAACCGGCGTAAATAACCGATGCTCGAATATCCGGTCCCGAAATCATCCAGCGCCACCGCAGTACCCAGCGATTTTAAATTTGCGATGGCGGCGCGCGCCCTTTCCGGGCTTTCCAGCACATAGGTTTCGGTCACTTCCAGCTGTAAACGTCCCGCCGGAAACCCGGTTTCCTGCAGCACACCCGCCACTTTGTTCTCAAAATCCGGGTCGCGGAACTGGGCGGGAGAAATATTCACCGACAGTTTAAGGTCGCTCAGCGGCTGGAGATCAAAACAGGCGCGGCGCAATACAAACTGGCCGAGCCGGTAGATCAACCCGCTGGTCTCGGCAATGCGGATAAACTCATCCGGTTTTAATGCACCAGCGGGTCGCCGATGCCAGCGAGCCAGCGCCTCCACGCCAATCATTTTTTGCGATCGGGCATCAACAATAGGCTGATACCAGACATCGAACTCTTCTCTTTCCAGGCCGAGGCGAATGTCATTTTCGATGACGATTTCCCGTTCCCGAACGCTGTTTAATTCAGAATCGTAATGCGTAATTCGCCCTTTGCCGGTACTTTTGGAGTGATACATCGCAATATCCGCCCGGCGGAATAGTTCTGAACTGGTAATCTCCACCAACGAGCCACTCGCAATACCAATGCTGGCGCCAATGTGGATAGTTCTTTCTCCCAGGCTAATGGGCGTATTGAGATAATCCAGAACACTGCCCGCAAATGCCGCTGCGCTTTCTTCCGCGCGCGCGCCGCCAACCATCATGGCAAATTCATCCCCGCCCATGCGTGCCAGCATCCCTTCCGGAGGAATTTTATCTCTCAGCGTTTGGGCAATGGTGACTATCAGCTGATCGCCCACGTGATGACCGTAAATGTCATTGACGTCTTTAAACCCATCCAGGTCGATAAAGACCACGCTTTTCGTTCCCGGCTCGCCGCTTAACCTGGAGTGTTCCAGCTTTTCAATTAACGCGCGGCGGTTTGGCAAATGACTTAACCAGTCAATACGCGCGATGCGTCTTGCCTGTTGCTCACCTTTTGCCAGTTTATAGAGTCCAACGCTGCTCAACAGAATAAAGAGCAGAATTAACGCCGCGGCGAGTAAGACGATCTGCGTAATATCGGTTGAAGCAGCCTGCGCCGCCTGGACACCGGGCAGACGCGCCTGCCAGCTAAGATAACCAAGCAACTCTCCGGCCGAACTTTTCAGTGGTACGCTGGGACCAGCCGAGGGTTCAGCAGTATAGGTGAGGTCTTCTATCTGAAAGGTTCTACCCAGTCCACTCAGGATCTCTGGATTGAGATGGCGAGTAATGACCAGGTAACGACGTGCGCTTCCCTGAACGGGAAACCCTTCCGTCATCGGGCGGATCAACCCGATACCGACAAAAGCGACACCTTCCCGGGTGCGGGTTATTCCGGCGTAAATGTTTTTTTCGCTGGCGAGAGGCTGAGCATGTTGGTCGATCAAGAACTGCATACCCCGACCAAAAAAACGGAGGTTATCTTCCGTAAACGGCTTACCGTGAAATGCGCCCCACAAAACGTGAAAGTGCTCGTCGAGAATAAACGTGCCGTCATACAGGTTATTGATCTTAAGACCTGAACCCCAGGTTTTAGATAACCATGCGGTGTCTAACGTGGGTCGATAAGCCTCTTTGACCGCCTCGTCCCAGACGGCATTGTCCAGCACCAGCGACCATACGCGATTCACCGAGGTTTGCACCGCCCCTTGTACCGACAGCGCCGTGCGGCGGTCGTCAATTTCGTTGGTTTTGGTGGTGATCAGATGAAGGGAAAGATAAAGCAGAGCCACGACCGAGATTATCAGACCTATCCCGGCCATAAAAATCATAACAAACAGCGTTTTTGCTGTAGGAATATTACGCCAGTGCAACAAATTTGCCATCCGGATCCCTCGCCCGTCGCCTGACTAATTGTATTATTTATAGCGTACTACAGCCGGAGAATTTCGCTGCCTGATTCTTTCAGGCAGCGATCACATCAGGCGAGTTTTATCATTATCATACCGGCCAACAGTAATACCACACCTACCCAGCCTTTGTTATTCAGACGTTGACCAAAAAGCACCCAACCTGCTGCCAGCGTGGCGGCAATACCAAACCCGCCCCACAACGCGTACGCCACGGAAAGGTCGATACCTTCGACTGCCTGAGACAGCGCACTAAACGCGGCCAGGACGGCGGCGAGAGACAACACACCGTAAATTTTACGCCGAAAACCGTCAGAGAATTTGAGGAAGACGTTAGCGACAATTTCCAGCACGATGGCGGCCGCCAGCCAGGCGCCGTGTACCCATTCAAACTGTTGCATGGGCCGCCCCTTTCACCGTTTTCACCGTTTTGGCGGGCTTTCGCGTACCGGATTTAATCAGCACAATGCCGAGCACCAGGGTCGCCAGACCCGCGATTTTCATCGCTGACAACGCTTCATCAAATAACAGCACACTAAACAACGTAATAAATAAAATACCGATCCCTTCCCACAAGGCATAGGCGACGCCAAGGGCTATTTTTTTAACGGCAAACGAGAGAAAAATATACGAGAGGGTGATCATTACCAGCATCAAAATAAAACCCGTGTTGCCATCGCTAACACTAGCCCATTTCATCGACAACGTTCCGGTAATTTCGGTCGCAATTGCCAGCGCTAATAAAATCCAGTAAAACATGATACTTCTCCTGCTTGAGAATATAGTCCTGCGGATCTGCTGCATGCAGCAAACCAAAAATAAAATCAGATAGCTCAGCGCGTCGCGCCAGCTCAGGCAGAAGAATGGGACTAAAGCGCGTTGCGCCAGAGCTGCTCACCAGCAAGCAGGAAGGTAGAAGAAGTACGAAGGTGTGTCGATGTAGAAAAAAACGTTCTGAACAAATTGTCCATAATATTACAATTATCCGCAGTGTTGCTTCTCGTCATCGCGGATGATAATTGTCCTCGGTAGTTAAACACGCCTGATTTGTACCACAGCTACAGATTTAACTCAAAACCTTTTCACTTCTTTACCTCAACAGTCTGATTTTTGGTAGCGCACTTCGACACAAATCACATTATTATAAACACCAGGAAGCAGAATTCAGGAATTACCATGGCAAAACCAATTATCACGCTCAATGGTCTAAAAATAGTGATTATGCTGGGAATGTTAGTCATCATTCTCGCGGGAATTCGTATTGCGGCGGATATCATTGTCCCCTTTATTTTAGCGTTATTTATTGCCGTTATTTTAAACCCGGTGGTACAACGGATGGTCAAATTTCGCATCCCCCGCGTACTGGCGGTGTCATTAATGGTCGTCATCATTGTGATGGCGATGGTGCTCCTGCTGGCGTATCTGGGAACCTCACTCAATGAGCTCGCACGAACGCTGCCGCAGTACCGCTCATCGCTGATTATCCCCCTGAAAAGCATTGAACCGTGGCTACAACGCGCAGGAATTGGCGTGTCTGTGGATGAACTGGCGAAATATATTAATCCTAACGCGGCCATGACGCTGGTCACTAACCTGCTGACCCAACTCTCTAACGCCATGTCGTCTATCTTTTTACTCCTGTTAACCGTCGTCTTTATGCTACTGGAAGTGCCACAGCTGCCCGGCAAGCTAAAACAGATGATGGCCAACCCTGCAGAAGGCATGGCAGCCATTCAGCGCGCAATTGACAGCGTTTCGCATTATCTGGTGCTGAAGACCGCCATCAGCATTGTCACGGGTCTGGTCGCCTGGGGAATGTTGGCGGCACTGGAAGTACGTTTCGCTTTCGTCTGGGGGCTACTGGCGTTTGCGCTGAACTATATCCCTAATATTGGCTCCGTACTGGCGGCAATTCCCCCTATCGCCCAGGTACTGGTGTTCAGCGGATTTTACGACGCTCTTGTCGTGCTGGCGGGATATCTGGCGATCAACCTCGTGTTCGGTAACATCCTCGAACCCCGGATCATGGGGCGTGGATTAGGCCTTTCGACGCTGGTGGTTTTTCTCTCATTGATTTTCTGGGGATGGCTGCTCGGTCCCATTGGTATGTTGCTTTCGGTGCCGCTGACCATCGTCGTTAAAATCGCCCTTGAGCAGACAACGGGCGGTCAGAGCATTGCGGTTTTGCTTAGCGACCTCAACAAAGCCTGATATAAAAACGGCCTCCGCAGAGGCCGTTCACATCATTGCCGGATGGCAGCTATCTTTAAAGCGCTTTCAGAATGGCATCCACGCTGGCTTTAGCATCACCAAACAGCATGTGGGTGTTTTCTTTAAAGAACAGCGGGTTCTGCACGCCTGCGTAGCCGGTGTTCATGGAGCGTTTAAAGACGATAACGTTCTGTGCTTTCCACACTTCCAGCACGGGCATACCGGCGATCGGGCTACGCGGATCGTCGAGCGCCGCCGGATTAACGGTGTCGTTCGCGCCAATCACCAGCACGGTGTCGGTGTCGGTGAAATCGTCGTTGATCTCATCCATTTCCAGCACGATGTCGTACGGCACCTTCGCTTCTGCCAGCAGCACGTTCATGTGGCCTGGTAAACGCCCTGCCACCGGGTGAATACCGAAACGCACTTTGATACCGCGTGCGCGCAGCTTCTCGGTGATTTCCGCCACCGGATACTGTGCCTGCGCCACCGCCATGCCGTAGCCTGGGGTGATGATCACCGAGTGGGAGTTTTTCAGCATGTCAGCGGTGTCTTCCGCATTGATTTCGCGGTGTTCACCCACTTCTTCATCATCCCCGGTTGAAGAGCCGTCAGTACCGAAGCCACCGGCAATCACGCTGATAAACGAGCGGTTCATCGCCTTACACATAATGTAAGACAGAATCGCACCCGAAGAACCGACCAGCGCGCCGGTCACAATCAGCAAATCGTTACTCAACATAAAGCCCGCCGCCGCCGCCGCCCATCCTGAGTAGGAGTTCAGCATGGAAACCACCACCGGCATGTCTGCGCCGCCGATCGACGCCACTAAGTGCCAACCGAATGCGAGAGCAATAATGGTCATCACCAACAGGGCGAGAACCTGCAGGCCGACGCTTTCAGTACGGACAAAGAGCACCATCAGCAGGAAGGAGACCACCAGCGCCGCCAGGTTCATTTTGTGGCGGTTCGGTAACATCAGCGGTTTGGAAGAGATCTTCCCACGCAATTTGCCAAACGCGACAACAGAACCGGTAAAGGTGACCGCACCAATGAAGATACCGAGGAACACTTCCGTCAGGTGAATGTTCACCAGAATCGGCTCCAGACCGGCTTCGTGGTACAGGTAGCTGTTGAAACCTACCAGTACGGCAGCCAGACCGACGAAGCTGTGCAGGATCGCCACCAGCTCCGGCATTTCGGTCATTTCAACTTTCTTCGCCAGACGAATACCAATCGCGCCGCCGATGATCATCGCCACCAGAATCCAGGCAACGTTGCCGGTATCCGGGCCAAAAATCGTGGCAATCAGCGCAATCGCCATCCCGGCGATACCAAAGTTATTACCCTGCTGGGAGGTTTCATGTTTCGAAAGCCCCGCCAGACTGAAAATAAACAGGATCGCGGCAACAATGTATGCAGCTGTAACTAATCCTCCAGACATGTGTTACCCCTTAGTTTTTCCGGAACATTTTCAGCATGCGCTGAGTTACGGTGAAGCCACCGAAAATATTAATACTGGCGATAAGCACCGCAACAAAGCTCAGGAAGCTCACCCAGCCGCCCTGGCCGATTTGCAATAATGCCCCCACCACAATGATCCCCGAGATGGCGTTAGTGACCGACATCAATGGGGTATGCAGCGCATGCGAGACGTTCCACACCACGTAATATCCCACCACGCAGGAAAGCGCGAACACCGTAAAGTGACCGAGGAACTCTTTCGGCGCCACATCCGCCAGCCAGCCGAAAAGGATGATTGCCAGGGCCATAAAAGCGAATTTACGCCACGGCGAAGCCGGTTTTGCGGGTTCTTCCGGCGCAGGGGCCGCTTTTGCCGCAGCCTGCGGTTGGGCAGAAACCTGGATCGGCGGTGCCGGCCAGGTGACTTCGCCGTCGCGCACCACCGTGACGCCACGAATGACCACATCGTCGAAATCAACGGTGACATTGCCGTCTTTTTCTTTACATAACAGTTTGAGCAGATTGACAAGGTTAGTGCCATACAGCTGGGAAGACTGCGTCGGCAGACGGCCCGGCAGGTCGGTATAACCAATCACTTTCACGCCATTTTCGGTGGTCGTGATCTGGTTTGGCACGGTGTATTCACAGTTGCCGCCGTTTTGGGCGGCCAGATCGACAATCACACTGCCCGACTTCATGGAGTCAACCATTTCGCGGGTGATCAGTTTCGGCGCGGGTTTACCCGGAATAAGCGCCGTGGTGACGATAATGTCGACCTCTTTGGCCTGCGCCGCAAAGAGTGCCATTTCCGCTTTGATAAACGCTTCAGACATGACTTTGGCGTAGCCATCGCCGCTACCTGCATCCTCTTTAAAATCCAGCTCGAGGAATTCAGCGCCCATACTCTGGACCTGCTCTTTGACCTCCGGACGGGTATCGAATGCGCGAACGATCGCCCCAAGACTGTTTGCCGCACCAATCGCCGCAAGACCCGCGACGCCAGCGCCAATCACCATTACTTTTGCCGGAGGAACCTTACCCGCTGCGGTGATTTGACCAGTAAAGAAGCGACCAAATTCATGCGCGGCTTCAACGATAGCGCGATAACCGGCGATGTTCGCCATTGAGCTGAGGGCATCGAGAGACTGCGCGCGAGAGATACGCGGCACGGAATCCATTGCCATGACGGTGACATTGCGCTCGGCAAGTTTTTGCATTAATTCCGGGTTCTGCGCAGGCCAGATAAAACTGACCAGCGTAGTCCCGGCATTCAGCAACGGAATTTCTTCATCTTCTGGCGCATTGACCTTCAGGATTACCTCTGACTGCCAAACCGCATTTCCATCCACAATCTCAGCGCCTGCTTGCACAAACGCCTTGTCGTCAAAACTTGCCAGTTGACCAGCGCCGCTTTCGATCGCGACGGTAAAACCCAGTTTCAGCAGCTGCTCAACCGTTTTCGGCGTCGCGGCGACACGGGTTTCATTGGTAAACCGCTCTTTTGGTATGCCAATTCGCATAATATTCCCTTCCATCGTTTTTTTTGATGATGGTTTGTCAGTGATCGCAAGATGCATACGCACACTTGCGGAAGAGGTAAGCTTTACCTCTGCAAAATAAAACAGTAACAAACTCTTTATAACCTACTGAAAATAGCGCCTGTGATCTAGCGCCAAAAAACAGTATTTATTGCTAAATTGGCAAAACATGAACGATTCAGCCTGCAGACAGGGATAATGACCTTGAAATAGCGCTCAAAGGCCGATAATCCGCTCAAGCGGAGCGGCAAAACATGATTTAGCGCCACCCATAAACATTCATTTAACATTAAATTAACTTATGCAATTCATAGACTTCATTAGATTTGGCGCTTAAAAGCCTGTTTTTTAGACATATCAGGCAATGTGATCGGCTTTGTAATGTCACGTGACACGATGAGTGAAAAATGACGCAGACATTCACAGGAATTAAATGCAATAATCAGCCACGTTTCTAGTCAATAACAATACCAGTACCTGGTTTGCGCAAGGCGAAGGATTATTTTTATGAAGCTTAAGAACACTCTCCTGGCGTCCGCACTTCTTTCTGCGACTGCTTTTTCTGTAAATGCAGCGACAGAACTGACGCCGGAGCAAGCGGCAGCACTGAAACCTTATGACCGTATCGTGGTCACCGGTCGTTTTAATGCCATTAGCGATGCGGTGAATGCTGCATCCCGCCGTGCAGATAAAGAAGGTGCAGCCTCTTTTTATGTTGTTGATACATCTGACTATGGCAGTGGCGGTAACTGGCGCGTCGTAGCCGACCTCTATAAAGCCGA
The DNA here is from genome assembly GCF_059421685.1 of Citrobacter sp. GW821-FHT02E08. NCBI lineage: Bacteria > Pseudomonadati > Pseudomonadota > Gammaproteobacteria > Enterobacterales > Enterobacteriaceae > Citrobacter > Citrobacter sp. GW821-FHT02E08. Next base: position 27,071 of record NZ_JBWKVL010000004.1, read on the forward strand.
TGCTGAAAAAGCGGAAGCCTCCAAAAATCGCGTGATTAACGGCATTGTAGAATTACCAAAAGATCAGGCCGTTGCGCTGGAACCGTATGACACCGTGACGGTGCAAGGTTTCTTCCGTAACCAACCGGAAGTCAATGACGCGATCACAAAAGCGGCAAAACAGAAAGACGCTTACGCCTTCTTTATCGTTCGCCAGATTGACGCCAACCAGGGCGGCAATCAGCGTATCACCGCGTTCCTCTACAAAGCGGATGCGAAAAAACGTGTGATTCAGAGCACTGACGTGATTCCGGCTGATTCCGAAGCGGGACGCGCGGCACTGGCCGAGGGCGGTGAAGCGGCGAAGAAAGTTGAAATCCCGGGCGTTGCAGCAACCGCTGCGCCAAGCGCTGATGTGGGTCGCTTCTTCGAAACGCAATCGACCAAAGGCGGACGTTACACTGTCACGCTCCCGGACGGAACGAAAGTCGAAGAGCTGAACAAAGCAACGGCCGCTATGATGGTGCCTTTCGACAGCATCAAGTTCACGGGCAACTACGGCAACATGACGGAAGTCTCGTATCAGGTTGCTAAACGTGCCGCGAAAAAAGGTGCCAAGTACTACCACATCACTCGCCAGTGGCAAGAGCGTGGTAACAACATGACCATCAGCGCCGATCTGTATAAATAAGGTGCATCAGTAGCAAAATAAGGCGGCTTTTTGCCGCCTTTAGTATTTTTAATCATAAATCTTCCCATGATTATTGCATGCGCTCTCTTCTCTCCGTAAAATCCCGCGCCTTGAGATGCTTTCGCTATTTTTATGCATTTTGGCAAAATAATTATTCTCCCACTCTCGTTTTTACAACTGGATATCGATGGAAAAGAAACTGGGTCTGAGCGCGCTCACCGCGCTGGTACTAAGCTCAATGCTTGGCGCAGGTGTTTTCAGTCTGCCGCAAAACATGGCGGCAGTTGCCAGCCCGGCGGCATTATTGATTGGTTGGGGTATCACCGGCGCAGGCATTTTACTGCTGGCCTTTGCCATGCTGATCCTGACGCGTATTCGCCCCGACCTGGATGGCGGGATCTTCACCTACGCGCGTGAAGGCTTTGGCGAGCTGATTGGCTTCTGCTCCGCGTGGGGATACTGGTTATGCGCCGTTATCGCCAACGTCTCCTATCTGGTGATTGTCTTTTCGGCCCTCAGCTTCTTCACCGATACGCCTGAGCTGCGTCTTTTTGGCGACGGCAATACCTGGCAGTCAATCATCGGCGCATCCGTGCTGCTGTGGGTGGTTCACTTTCTTGTGCTGCGCGGCGTGCAAACGGCGGCAAGCATTAATCTGGTCGCCACACTGGCAAAACTCCTGCCGCTCGGACTGTTTGTCATCCTGGCGTTCATGTTGTTTAAGCTCGATACCTTCCGTCTCGATTTTACCGGTCTGGCATTGGGCGTCCCGGTCTGGGAGCAGGTGAAAAACACCATGCTGATCACGCTCTGGGTGTTTATCGGCGTGGAAGGTGCGGTCGTTGTTTCCGCGCGCGCCAGAAACAAACGCGACGTTGGACGCGCCACGCTGCTGGCTGTCATCTCCGCGTTGGGCGTTTATCTTCTGGTAACCCTGCTCTCTCTCGGCGTGGTTGCCCGTCCGGAACTGGCGGAGATTCGCAACCCGTCCATGGCCGGTCTGATGGTCAAAATGATGGGACCGTGGGGCGAAATCATTATCGCCGCGGGGCTGATTGTCTCGGTGTGCGGAGCGTACCTGAGCTGGACAATTATGGCGGCAGAAGTGCCATTCCTGGCCTCAACGCACAAAGCGTTCCCGCGTATCTTCGCGCGCCAGAACGCTCAGGGCGCCCCGTCAGCGTCACTGTGGTTAACCAATATCTCAGTTCAGGTTTGTCTGGTTCTGATTTGGCTCACCGGTTCCGATTACAACACGCTGCTGACCATTGCCTCTGAGATGATTTTGGTGCCTTATTTTCTGGTCGGTGCCTTCTTGTTGAAGATTGCCACGCGTCCTCTTCACCAGGCCGTGGGTGTCGGTGCCTGTATTTATGGTTTATGGTTGTTGTACGCGTCCGGCCCCATGCATCTGTTATTGTCGGTGGTGCTTTATGCGCCAGGACTGCTGGTTTTCCTCTATGCACGCAAAACACATACGCATGATAATGTGTTAAACCGTCAGGAAATCGTCCTGATTGGCCTGCTGTTAATGGCTTCGGTTCCAGCGACGTGGATGTTGGTGGGGTAAGAATCGCCCCATCGTTTGATACCAAAAGGAGATTACGATGGGTAAGCATCCGTCCTTGCCAATTCTTATCACCGGTGGAGGCCGTCGTATCGGCCTCGCCCTCGCGTGGCACTTCCTGAATCAACAACAGCCGGTCATTGTGAGTTACAGGACGCGCTATCCTGCCATTGCGCTTTTAGAAAAGGCCGGTGCGGTTTGCATTCAGGCCGATTTTTCAACCGATGAGCGCGTGCTGAGCTTTGCTGAAGAGGTCAAAGCACAGACTGACGGATTGCGCGCGATTCTGCATAATGCCAGCGCCTGGATGCCAGAAACGCCCGATACGCCGCTCTGTGATGTGTTGTCATCAATGCTGCAGATCCACGTCAATACCCCCTACCTGCTCAACCACGCGTTAGAAAGTCTGTTAGTCGGTCGCGGACATGCCGCAAGCGACATTATTCACTTCACCGATTACGTTGTAGAGCGCGGCAGCGACAAACACATTGCCTATGCGGCCAGTAAAGCGGCGCTGGACAACATGACCCGCTCATTCGCCCGAAAACTGGCCCCGGACGTCAAGGTTAACGCCATTGCCCCTTCACTCATTTTATTCAATGAAGGCGATGATGCTGAGTACCGCGAGCAGGCGCTGAATAAATCGCTGATGAAAACAGCGCCAGGTGAAAAAGAGGTCATCGACGTCGTTGATTACCTGCTCACCAGCGGCTTTGTGACGGGACGTAGTTTTGCCGTTGATGGTGGTCGCCACTTACGTTAATGCAATTTGATCCAACAGACGATCAGCAGCCAGGCGCTTACCCCCCAGCATACGACCGAGCCACCAAGGGCGACCGGTAAGCGCATAAAGCCGGTGAAGTACCACAATGAAACCAGATACACAAAATAGGGAATGATCGACCACATACTAAACACGATGGTCGTGCGTAACGCCTCTACCCCGCGCTCACTGGCCACAATATAGTGTGCAATAAGCGCAAACGTGGGAAACAGAGGGATTAACCCGGCGATATAATAATTTTTTGTTTTTGCCAGCACACCGATCAGCACCACCACCAGCGCACCCAGCGCGGCTTTTATAACGAGTCCCATTCCTCTGCCTTAACACATCGATAACATCAGTCTCTAGCATAACGGAAGCGATCTCGTTTAGAAAAGATTAATAGCAGCAAAAACAGCGGCGGTGTATGTTGTCGTTTTATATTCATAATGAATGATATGAACACCATCGTATTTGTCGAAGATGAACCCGAAGTCGGCTCGCTGATTGCCGCCTACCTGGCCCGGCATGATATTGAGGTCGTGGTTGAGCCTCGGGGCGACCGGGCTGAAGAGGTTATTCTGCGAACACAACCCGATCTGGTGTTGTTGGATATCATGCTGCCGGGCAAAGACGGCATGAGCATTTGCCGCGACCTGCGCGAGCGCTGGCATGGCCCCATCGTTCTGCTCACCTCGCTGGATAGCGATATGAATCATATCCTGGCGCTGGAAATGGGCGCCTGCGACTACATTCTGAAGACTACGCCGCCTGCCGTGCTGCTGGCACGCCTGCGTTTGCATCTACGTCAGAGCGAACAGTCAGCCCATACGAAAGGCATCCAGGACGCCATCGTCGCACCGCATAAAACGCTACGGTTTGGCACGCTCGCCATCGACCCCATTAACCGTACGGTGGTGTTATCAGGTGAGCCGGTTTCACTTTCCACAGCAGACTTTGAGCTTCTTTGGGAACTGGCAACGCATGCCGGAAAAATAATGGATCGCGATGCGTTGCTGAAAAACTTGCGGGGCGTAAGTTATGACGGGCTGGATCGCAGTGTGGACGTGGCGATTTCCCGTCTGCGGAAAAAATTGCAGGATAGCGCCACCGAGCCTTACCGAATTAAAACGGTTCGCAACAAAGGATATTTGTTTGCTCCCCATGCCTGGGAAGATGCGCAGCATGATTGATCGTTACAACGTCACATCCGGACCAAAGAAGGCTTTCTGATTGTGACGTCAGTTGCTCCCCCCTTCTACACTCGACCGTCTGCGATGAGCGGACGTTAACCTCACGCGGATATCATCCGTTTGTCGGGGCTGTCTAAACGGGAATGGCCTGGATTACAGGAACACTTAGATTTTAAGTGCAGCAAGGATTGCGGCTTCCATTTTCTCTGGGGTGGTGAACGGTGCAAAACGCTTGAGTGGTTTGCCGTCGCGCCCGATCAGGAACTTAGTGAAGTTCCACTTTATTCGCCCACCCAGCACACCGGGCAATTCTGCTTTCAGGTAACAAAACACCGGGTGCGTAGCGGCACCGTTGACCTCCACCTTCTCGAACATCGGGAAGCTCACACCGTAGTTGATGTAACAGGTCTGAGCGATTTCGTCGGCGCCGCCGGGTTCCTGCTTACCGAACTGGTTGCAGGGGAAACCAAGCACTACCAGCCCCTGGTCGGCGTACTTCTTGTAGAGCGCTTCAAGTCCTGCATATTGTGGCGTGAAGCCACAATGACTGGCAGTATTAACCACCAGAACCAGTTTGCCAGCATAGTCGGCCATAGAGATGACCTGGCCACGCAGGCTGATGGCCGTCAGTTGATGAAAAGTAGTCATGTCGGAATCCTCAAAGCAGTGGCGATTTAGTAATACACAGTCGCAAATTAATTACGTTTAGATTGAGACAAAGTTTGATAAATTTTCCCTGCAAAATAAACCGTTGTAATAGCGAGAATGATGGAGAGGATACCCATAAATATCATCACTGATAGAAGAGGATTTATTACGCCACCAAAACTTGTTACATACCCCAACCAGGAAAGATGTTCGGGACTAAGTATACGAAAAATGAACTCAGGAATTATTAGAAAAAAAATAATAACAGTCGCGATGTAAATGAATGCCTTCCGTTTTTTTCCCGCCATCCTACTTGCCCTCGTCATCAGTATTGAACAATTATGAGGCAAAAATGATACAGCATGGAGTAATAAAATGTCACAGACCTATTTTTAACTACAGATGCAGTCCAAAAGACAATTAGCAATAGACCTCACAAACTCTCTACGCAGCATCCACGGAAATCTGATATCCACAATCAACAGCGCTAAAATGGGCACATAACGCCTGATAAACTATGGTTCCTGCGTTACTGTCGATATGGTTTCCATTTATTTTAAGAAAAATCTTAAAAGAATCGATAACAACAAAGCTAATGATCTCGTGTCATTCCTACACGAAAAACTAGGGTTTGCAGCTAACAAAGCGGCTGGCAAAGTTAGCAACATGTCACTGGCAATAACTATTGCAAAATTAATTATTAGCTCAGGTAACTTTAAGGAAACTCATATCAACATGGTTAATAAGTTTGCGTCATGGTTTATTAGTGGCGCATCAATATATGGCAATGCTCAATTAGCTTCCTCAGCAGCAAATAAGTTAAAATTCCAGGACTCCGAGTATTATAATTTACTTTATAAAGAAAATTTAGAAATGCTTTACTTCACAATTGAACCGTTCATGACAAAGATAATTTATCAAATAGAGTCAGGAGATAACAGGCCTGAAATTATAGCCGATGCTTTGTATGAGATACTGAAAAAATGAAGAAACTGATTCTATGGCTATTGCAGTCTCATTTTTACCTCGTGCCAGTCATAGTGAGTGTGATTGGTGCTTATTTCATTGTTCGTTTCATTCCGTTTTACCCAGGGGTTTTCGTTGTACTTTGGGTTATTATTGTTGCTTACCTATATGTAAGATACAGCAAATGGGTTTAGCCCTTTTAATCAGAACAGATAGTCGGCCTTGGGCGAGGAGCGGACGTCGCTGTCTGTTCACTGAACCAATTCGGTAATTGCCAGCTCAGCAACTTCTAATGTAGTGGATGCTGTATCATTGCTGTCGAGTGACACTGTTGATGAGAGACCGCTCCACGCAATTATCCATTTGAGTTGACGCTCTCTATCCAGACCAGACATTTCTGGTAACAAATCTCAGTCGTTGTTTAAATATACTTGGCACAGTGGACTGGTTAGCTTTCTCAAAGCTTAAATTTTTAGTTCCCTATGTCACGCGGTTTTGCTTGTTGCCGGATTTCAACTCTTGAACAAACATCAGTGCTATTGCCCGTAAATTCAACACAACGCGCCAAACAAATTTGCGAGTCAAGGCGTAGTGGCTAATTCTGATACGCGAAGGGGTTTACATAACCAGGCTGTCAGCGCGCAGGCTGTGAGAACAAGCCCTAACTGTTGTACCAGACCAGCGACTCCCAGCATCACACCTAGCAGTAAATAGTAGGTCAATCCGAATAATGCTCCGGCAGTTCCCGCTTGCTCCCGATAGTGACGTAGAGCATTGCTCAGTATATTAGGTATCGCAATCCCATAGGCGACGACAACTCCGGTAACAGGCATTAAAATCCACGGCGAATTCTGTAAGCTCCATGCGACAAGACTGGATAACAGGGCCAAACTACAAGCATGACGAACCAATTGCGCAGGTTCCAGGCCTGTGACCAGTAACTTCCGGTTCAGAAGACTTCCAGATAGCGAGGCAATCGCCAGTAGTAATCCCGTCCACCCAAATGCTCTGGCTCCCCAATCCAACTGCTCGAAAAGAAACGGTGCCAGGCTGTAATAACTGAAGATCATTGCATTGAACAGTGAAACCAGCATTGCATTTCGCCAAAGCGAACTGTCACACGCCATGCGGACAGCCAGACAGCCCATACGAGGTGTTATTGTATTTAACGGCCGTGTTTCCGGCAGCATAAAGGCAGTAAGTACCAGCAGCAATATCGCCAGCAACGACAGTGCAATAAATACCCCAATATGACCGTAAATACTCACAATCCAGCCCCCGCTCACCAAACCAAACACCGGACTGACTGCCAGTGCAGCCCCCATGATAGAAAATACGCGAGCCAGGTTCGTGGATTCATAACTGTCCCGTAACATAGTCTGCACCACGACAGATCCTGCAGCAGCACCCAGAGCTGACAACATGCGAGCCAATAACAACATATTAAAATTTGTAGCAACTATCGCCATCACGGCTCCTGACCCATAGCAGGTCAGGCCAAACATCATGGCAAGACGTCTACCAATGCGATCACTCAACCAACCCCATAGTGCTACACCAATAGCAAAGGCGACAAAGTAAACTGAAAGTGTCTGAGCGGTACGTTCACTGCTCACATTGAATGTAAGAGCAATGTTTGGTAACGCCGGGCTGTAGATCGTTTCCACGAGTTGCGGAAACATGATCAGCAGAGTTAACAACCACAGTGGTGGCCGGTTAATAGTATTCATAGCGATGCTTCAATAATGAGGGAATAGATACCATTATTGCGGAAAGGAAGTGGTCACATTACAATCATAAGGACTAAATATATAAAATATCGGACAAATGGCTAAAATTAATCCGGATCAATTTTTTGACGCAGATAGCTTCGATACCCCAGTAATAGGTATTGCAGCCGATCTGGGGCTGCATGATTCTGGTCGACACAGCCACCGTCGCCATCAATTGCTATTTTCTGCTGCGGGTTGTATCACTATTGAGCTGGAAAAAACCTTATGCCTACTTCCACCGCGTCGTGCTGCCTGGATCCCCGCAGGCACTGTTCATCGTGCCATGATGCGTGGCGTTATGGCTTACCGCTCTCTGTATTTTTCAACTACGCTGCCATTTCCTGATATGCCATTACAGGTTGTAGCGGTAAATCCTCTCTTTTACGAAGTCATTGAACGGATGGCATTTTGGTCATGGGACATGCCTGCGAGTCAACAGACCAGCCTGATCACCGTATTTAGTGAAGAGCTACACACAGCGCGTAGTGAGAACTGGAGATTACAGTTTCCCTCAGATCCGCGTCTGTGCTCATGGCTGGACAGCGTGCGCAGGGGCGAATTACCTCCACGACTGAGCCAACTGGCGCATCGAGTTGGTGCATGCGAGCGCACGATTAGTCGAATTTTTATCAGAGATACGGGGATGAATTATCAGAGCTGGCGACAACAATGGCGATTGCTGAAGGCAATGGAATTGGTTGCTGATGGAGCTAATATAAATCAAATTGCGCAGCAACTGGAATTTGTCAGCGACAGTGCATTCATCGCATTTTTCCGTCAGCATACAGGTATAACACCAAAACATTATTCAAATAAGGCGCGAACCGGAGGTGAGTAGAACACGTTCAATATTAAATAATGACTCACTTCTATTTTACATTACGTACTTTCCATCTAAACAAGACCGTTTCGTTAAGAGGTAAGTACTGTCCGATTAAAAAGCGACCTTAGCGTGGAATATTTCTGTTTTCCTGGCAGCCCCAAAGGTAACGCCCGCTCCTGGCACTGAGCGGACTGGCATGTGGAACTGTAGGCCCGCTTTGAGCGAGGAGCGGAAGTTTGCAATCGCTCTCATTGCTGATGACTGCGGCACCCATGTCAGCCCAGGATATGTTGTCACTTACTCTATCCAAGGGACAGGTTCACCAATATATGTGTGTGTGCAGCAGCGGCAAGTTACCTTCACGTCTTTTCCCGTAATTGAAGGATCTACCTGTTGCAGAATTCCATTCTCATCAACAAACAGACCCGGGTAAAAACTGCTTTCGCCAATGCAGACTAAATCCCTTCTCTGATGCTCATGTAGCGCGACCAACCAGAATACAGGCTCGGTGGTATCAAGACGTCCACATACTTCGCTGAATATTTCATCCCACGGTTTGCCAATCTGTTTGATCAGAAAATAAAACAATGGTGTGTAGTCTCGGCCACGCTTCTGTCTGCCATGCATTGTCTCGCGCTTTGCCAGTAGCTCATCTCCGACTTTTTTACGATTGCGTTCCCAGCGATACTCAACTCCTGGATTATTAGAATGGTGTCGCGTAGTCGTGTTGACGCTGCGATACAGCTTACGGGATTTATTCAGTTGATGAGTACGCATAGCTCGATCTCGTGCATCCTTTTTTTTGTGGGTCAGTAGCCCTTTTCGGAGCTAGATTCAATAGTGATTGGCTGTATAAAAAACGGCCATGCTTGAAGGCAGTCTCATTCTGCTCAAATACCTTCCTACTGACAACTACCAAAAGTCCGCTCTTGGTTGTGAGTTCAACCGATGGATGCAACACACTTATTGAACCGCTCTGCGGGTAAGCAAATTGCACGTTATTCTGTGAGTTCCATTAATTCGATCTGGAACGTTGCCGTTCGTAGGCGAACATACGACGTCGCCGTTCGTATCAAACACGTCATACGTTTGCATGTTGGATGTTGTCAGCCGGTGCAAACCCTGCTTTTATAGCAGCACAAATGGGACATGAAAACGCACAGCGGGTTTATACAGTGTACTCTGCCTGGATACATGCTCTGGACGGTGATCAGATTGCATTCCTCAACAAGCGCATCGATGAATACAACTCTGCCCCCATAGTGCCCCTGACGGTAAAACCAGTTTAGCTAACTCATTGTATTTATGGTGTGATGTCATGAAGAAGCTGTTTGTGCAGTTTTATCTGTTGCTGTTTGTCTGCTTTCTGGTCATGACCTTGCTGGTTGGTTTAGTTTATAAATTCACTGCCGAGCGTGCGGGCAGGCAATCGCTCGACGATTTGATGAAAAGTTCGCTGTACCTTATGCGCAGCGAACTGCGCGAAATCCCCCCCAGCGATTGGGGAAAAACCCTTAAAGAGATGGACCTCAATCTCTCGTTCGATCTGCGTGTCGAACCGCTGAATAAATACAAACTGGATAGCGTCACGACGCAGCGACTGCGGGAAGGCGATATCGTCGCGCTTGACGATCAATACACGTTTATTCAGCGTATTCCGCGCAGCCACTACGTGCTGGCCGTGGGGCCGGTGCCGTATCTCTATTTTCTGCATCAGATGCGTTTGCTGGACATGGCGTTGATGGCCTTTATCGCTATCTCCCTCGCCTTTCCAGTTTTTATCTGGATGCGGCCACACTGGCAGGAGATGTTAAGGCTGGAATCCGCAGCGCAACGCTTCGGCGAGGGGCATCTCACCGAGCGGCTCCATTTTGACAATGGTTCCAGTTTTGAACGGCTGGGGATCGCCTTTAACCAAATGGCTGACAACATCAACGCCCTTATTGCCAGCAAGAAACAGCTTATCGATGGCATTGCCCACGAGCTCCGCACACCGCTTGTACGTTTGCGCTATCGCCTGGAGATGAGCGACAACCTGAGCGAGCAAGAGTCGCTGGCGCTGAATCGCGATATTGGTCAACTGGAAGCGTTAATTGAGGAATTACTGACCTACGCTCGCCTCGACCGGCCGCAAAATGAATTAAAGCTCACGGTTCCCGACCTCCCCGCATGGCTGATTGCCCATCTTGACGATGTGCAAAGCGTCAATCCTGAACGCAAAGTCCATCTGAGTAACCTGGTATCAGGCGATTACGGCGCGCTGGATATGCGACTCATGGAGCGCGTACTGGATAACCTGCTCAACAATGCCTTGCGCTACTGTCATTACACCGTGCATGTCAGCCTGTTGTTAGCGGGCAACCAGGCCACCCTGCTCGTTGAGGATGATGGCCCGGGTATCGCCCCCGATGCGCGTGAACGCATCTTTGAACCGTTCGTACGCCTCGATCCCAGCCGGGATCGCGCCACGGGCGGTTGCGGACTCGGATTAGCGATTGTTCGCTCAATCGCGTTAGCGATGGGGGGAACGGTAAGCTGTGGCGAAAGCGCGTTAGGCGGCGCACAGTTCAGTTTCAACTGGCCAGTCTGGCACGACATCGCCGATTTTCCCCCTGTCAGGCCTTAATCGCACGGTGGTCAGGCGTGGAATGCTGTGGTATACAATAAGTATGTTGTAACTAAAATGGTGAACATATGGCCCGTTACGATCTCGTTGAACGCCTGAATGGTACCTTTCGCCAGATAGAGCAAGAACTGGCAGACCTGACGGAAAAGCTTGAGCAGCATACCTTGCTGATGGCGCGTGTCTTTTCTCTGCCTGAAGTGACAAAAGAGGCCGAACATTCGCCGCTGGAAACCATCGACGTTAAACAGCATCTGGGGAAGGAAGCCGAAGCGCTGGCTTTGCGCCATTACCGTCACCTGTTTATCCAGCAGCAGTCTGAACATCGCAGCAGCAAAGCCGCAGTACGTCTGCCGGGGGTGCTCTGCTATCAGGTTGATCATGCCACGCAGGCGATGCTCGAAAACCAGATACAACGCATCAACCAGTTAAAAACCACGTTTGAGCATCTTGTGACGGTCGAATCCGCCCTTGCGCCAAATGCGCGTTTCGAGTGGGTACACCGGCATTTACCTGGGCTTATTACGCTGAATGCTTACCGCACACTGACGGTTATTCGCGATCCGGCCACCCTGCGATTTGGCTGGGCGAATAAACATATCATTAAGAATTTGCGCCGCGATGATGTTCTGGCGCAACTGGAGAAGAGTCTGAGTTCGCCGCGTAGCGTTTATCCATGGACCCGCGAAGAGTGGCAGACCAAACTGGAACGCGAATATCAGGATATCGCCGCCCTGGGGCAACACGCCAGACTGAAGATTAAACGACCGGTGAAAGTGCAACCTATCGCCAGAGTCTGGTACAAAGGGCAACAGAAACAGGTTCAGCATGCCTGTCCGACACCGCTTATCGCGTTGATTAATACGGATAACGGCGCTGGCGTACCGGATATTGGTGAATTGTTAAACTACGATGCTGAAAATATTCAGCACCGTTTTAAACCCCAGGCACAGCCGTTACGATTGATCATCCCACGGCTGCACCTGTATGTAGCGGATTAATGGCCCGGTTTCATACTACCGACCATCAATTCCGGGCGAACCCAGCTGTCGAACTCCGCTTCCGTTAGGTAGCCTAACGCCAGGGCTGACGCTTTCAGGGTCAGCCCTTCTTTATGCGCTTTTTTGGCGATTTCTGCCGCTTTGTCATACCCGATGTGCGTATTGAGCGCCGTCACCAGCATCAGCGATTCGTTGAGCAACTGGTTGATGCGCTCACGATTCGGCTCAATTCCCACGGCACAATGCGCGTTAAAACTCTCCATACCGTCTGCCAGCAAACGAACAGATTGCAGGAAGTTATGAATCACCATCGGACGATAGACGTTAAGCTCAAAATTGCCTGATGCCCCGCCCATATTCACTGCTACATCATTGCCCATCACCTGGCAACACAGCATAGTCAGCGCTTCACACTGGGTCGGGTTCACTTTGCCCGGCATTATCGAACTTCCCGGTTCATTTTCTGGAATTTCAATCTCGCCAATCCCACAGCGTGGGCCTGACGCCAGCCAACGTACATCGTTGGCAATTTTCATCAACGACGCCGCCAGCCCCTTTAACGCACCGTGCGCATGGACCAGCGCATCACAGGTCGCCAGCGCTTCAAATTTGTTCGGCGCAGTGACAAACGGCGCGCCGCTACTTACCGCCAGTTCATCCGCCACCCGGCGGGCATACTCCGGATGGGTATTCAACCCGGTTCCGACGGCCGTTCCGCCCAGCGCCAGTTCCGCGACGTGCGGCAAACTATGCTCAATATGGTTGAGATTGTGTTCCAGCATCGCCACCCAGCCCGAAATCTCCTGGCCAAGCGTCAGGGGGGTCGCATCCTGCAGGTGTGTACGGCCAATTTTGACAATATCCGCAAAGGCGTGGGATTTTTCGGTGAGCGTTTTGGTCAACACCTTCAACTGTGGGATCAGTTGATTGCGCAGCGCCAGCAGCGCCGCGACATGCATCGCCGTCGGGAAGACGTCGTTAGAACTCTGACTTTTATTGACGTCATCATTCGGATGCACTTTGCGTTCCATGCCGCGAACGCCGCCCATCAGCTCGCTGGCGCGGTTTGCCAGCACCTCGTTCATGTTCATATTGCTCTGGGTTCCCGACCCGGTCTGCCAGATAGCCAGCGGGAACTCATCAGTATGTTTGTCAGCCAGCACTTCATCTGCCGCCTGCCTGATAGCGGAGGCTTTCTCCGCCGACAGTAATCCTAAATCTTCGTTGACCTTTGCCGCTGCGCGCTTGGTCAGCGCCAGCGCGTGGATCAGTGAGACGGGCATTTTCTCCGTAGAAATACGAAAATGCTCCAGCGAACGCTGGGTTTGCGCGCCCCATAGCTTATCTGCCGGGACATCAATCGCGCCCATCGAATCTTTCTCGCGGCGTACCGTTACCATGACCTGCTCCTTATACAATCATTTGATTAGGTTATGTTTCGACATGGCCCACTTGCTTGCAGTCTTAATAAGTATCAACGAAATCAGTACCGCCATTTGGTGGTTTGTGCGGTAAAAAAAACCGCCCCGAAGGGCGGCTGACGTTACTTAACGCAGCGTGCGCACTGCGACGTCTGAATCTGTTGGAAGAAATCGTTGCCCTTATCATCGACAAGAATAAAGGCCGGGAAATCTTCGACTTCAATTTTCCAGATAGCTTCCATCCCCAGTTCAGGATATTCCACACACTCCAGGCTCTTGATACTGCCCTGAGCCAGTACCGCCGCCGGGCCGCCAATACTGCCAAGATAGAAGCCACCGTGCTTATGACAGGCATCGGTAACCTGTTGGCTGCGGTTGCCTTTCGCCAGCATGATCATACTGCCGCCAGCCGACTGGAGCTGATCCACATAGGAATCCATACGTCCTGCGGTGGTTGGGCCAAGCGAACCAGAGGCATACCCTTCTGGCGTTTTCGCCGGGCCGGCGTAGTAGATAGGATGATCTTTCACGTACTGCGGCAAACCTTCACCGTTATCCAGTCGCTCTTTCAACTTCGCGTGGGCAATATCGCGCCCCACAATAATGGTGCCGTTCAACGACAAACGCGTCGACACCGGATACTGAGACAGTTGCTCAAGGATCGCTTTCATCGGGCGATTAAGGTCGATCCGAACCGCCTCCCCCTCACCGGCCTGACGTAACGCTTCCGGGATGTATTTCCCCGGGTTGTGCTCGAGTTTCTCTACCCAGATACCTTTACGGTTGATCTTCGCCTTGATGTTGCGGTCCGCAGAACAGGAGACGCCCATCCCCACCGGACATGACGCGCCGTGACGCGGCAGACGAATCACCCGGATGTCGTGTGCGAAATATTTCCCGCCAAACTGCGCGCCCAGTCCAAGATTTTGCGCTTCAATCAGCAGCTCTTTTTCCAGCTCGACATCACGAAACGCCTGGCCGTGCTCATTACCTTCGGTTGGCAGCTCGTCATAATATTTTGCCGAAGCCAGTTTGACGGTCTTCAGCGTCGCTTCCGCCGAGGTGCCGCCAATCACAAAGGCGATGTGGTACGGAGGGCAAGCCGCCGTCCCCAGCGTGCGCATCTTATCGACCAGATAATTTTTCAATTTTCCGGGTGATAACAGCGCTTTGGTTTCCTGATACAGATAAGTTTTGTTCGCTGACCCGCCGCCTTTGGCGATACACAGGAATTTATACTCGTCGCCATCGACGCTGTAGAGATCAATCTGCGCAGGCAGGTTGGTGCCGGTATTGACCTCTTTGTACATATCCAGCGCGGCGTTTTGCGAATAGCGCAGGTTATCTTCGATGTAGGTGTTATAGACACCGCGGGCAAGCGCAGCTTCATCGCCGCCGCCTGTCCAAACACGTTGACCTTTTTTACCGACGATGATCGCCGTGCCGGTATCCTGGCAGGTTGGCAAAATACCTTTCGCAGCGATGTCAGAGTTACGCAAGAATTGCAGTGCGACATACTTATCGTTTTCGCTGGCATCCGGGTCATGCAGAATATCAGCCACCTGTTGCTGGTGTGCGGGACGCAACATAAAAGAGGCATCATGGAATGCCTGTCGGGCAACGAGGGTTAAGGCTTCCGGGGCAACCTTGAGCACTTCCTGCCCGGCAAACTCGGCAACGGAAACATGCTCACTGGTCAGTAGATAATATTCGGTGTCATCCTTTTGGAGGGGAAAAGGATCCTGATAATGGAAGGGTTTGTTTGACATTGTACTCTCACTTACAGCTCGGTCTGTTTATACTCTGGGCAGATTTTCCAAAGCCCTGCTAAAAAGCAATTCACCTATCCTACACATTTTTTTAACAAAAACTGAGACAAGGACGACTTTTTACGTGCAGAGGTTACTTCCACTGGGTTTCTTGCTTTAATACACGCATTAATTTCCACATTGAAACAAGGCTTGATAATGCAAAAACTCATCAACTCAGTGCAAAACTATGCCTGGGGAAGTAAAACTGCGTTAACAGAACTCTATGGGATCGCCAATCCGTCTCAGCAACCGATGGCTGAACTCTGGATGGGGGCGCACCCGAAAAGCAGCTCTAAAGTTCAGGATGCTCACGGTCAGACCGTCTCATTGCGCGACGTGATCGACAGTAACAAATCTGCGCTGCTTGGCGATGCGGTCGCTAACCGTTTTGGTGAGCTGCCGTTCCTGTTTAAAGTGCTGTGCGCCGCGCAACCGCTCTCTATTCAGGTACACCCGAACAAACACAGTTCTGAAATCGGATTTGCGAAAGAGAATGCAGCGGGTATCCCGATGGATGCCGCAGAACGCAACTATAAAGATCCGAACCACAAACCTGAGCTGGTTTTCGCCCTGACGCCATTTTTGGCGATGAATGCGTTTCGCGAGTTTTCCGAGATTGTTTCTCTGCTACAGCCGGTTTCCGGCGCACACCCATCCATTGCGCACTTCCTGCAAGCCCCCAACGCGGAACGTCTGAGTCAACTCTTTGCCAGCCTGCTCAATATGAAGGGTGAAGAGAAATCCCGCGCGCTGGCGGTGTTAAAAGCCGCACTGAACAGCCAACAAGGCGAACCGTGGCAGACTATCCGTGTTATTTCTGAGTTCTACCCGGATGACAGTGGCCTCTTTTCACCGCTGCTGCTGAACGTGGTCAAACTGAACCCTGGCGATGCCATGTTCCTGTTTGCCGAAACGCCGCATGCGTACCTGCAGGGCGTGGCGTTAGAAGTCATGGCGAATTCCGACAACGTGCTGCGTGCCGGATTAACGCCAAAATACATTGATATCCCGGAACTTGTCGCCAACGTTCAGTTTGTGGCAAAACCCGCGTCTCAACTGCTGACCACCCCGGTCAAAAACGGTGCGGAGCTGGACTTCCCTATCCCGGTGGATGATTTTGCGTTTTCCCTGCATGACCTGTCTGCGCAGGAAACGGCTATCGCCCAGCAAAGCGCGGCCATTCTGTTCTGCGTTGAAGGTGAAGCGGTACTGGGCAAAGGCGAAGAGCGGTTGGTCCTTAAGCCAGGAGAATCGGCATTTATTGGCGCACAAGAGTCTCCGGTTTCTGCCAGCGGCGTGGGCCGTTTAGCCAGGGTTTATAACAAGCTTTAGCAACATACTGAATTTTTTAACAACTCTTGCTAAGCTAGTAAGTGGCTTATAACTTATCCAGGCGGATTCTCCCGCCTGGTTTCATTTTATGGATAATCGATATGAAAAAATCGCTGGTAGCTGCGGGAGTCATCGTTGCACTTGGCATCGTCTGGACGGGTGGCGCGTGGTACACAGGGAAGAAACTGGAAACGCATCTTTCCGAGATGATTTCTGAGGCTAATACCCAACTTAAACTGAATTCACCGGAAGCGAACATAGAACTCAGTTATCAGAACTACCAGCGCGGCGTATTTAGCAGCCAGTTGCAGTTGGTGGTAAAACCCATCGCAGGTAAAGAAAGTCCATGGATGAAACCAGACCAAAGTCTGGTGGTGAATGAGGCGGTAGATCACGGCCCCTTCCCGTTCGCCCAGTTGAAGACGCTGAATCTTGTCCCTTCAATGGCCTCAGTCAAAACCACCCTGGTGAACAATGCGTTTAGTAAACCGCTGTTTGATTTTGCCAAAGGTGAGTCACCGTTCGAAATTAACTCCCGTATCGCCTACAGCGGCGACACGCGCTCCAGTATCGCTATCAAGCCGTTAAGCTACGAAAATGAAGGCGAAAAAGTGGCATTCAGCGGGGGTGAATTCCAGCTCGATGCAGACAAAGACGGGAGCATCGTTTCTCTGACGGGTGAAGCGCAAAGCGGACTGGTTGATGCCGTCAATGAATATAACCAGAAAGTACAAATCACCTTTAATAACCTGAAAACCGACGGTGCCAGTAGCGTCGCCAGTTTTGGCGGGCGCATAGGTAACCAGCAACTGTCGGTAGAAAAACTGGCAATCTCAGTCGAAGGCAAAGAGATGTCGGTACTGGAAGGGATGAACATCAGCGGGAAATCCGAACTGACGCCTGATGGTAAAACCATCAACAGCCAACTGGACTACGCGCTTAAGAGCCTTAAAGTTCAGGGGCAGGATTTGGGTAGCGGTCAACTGACGTTGAAAGCGGGCCAGATTAATGCTGAAGCCTGGCATCAGTTTAGTAAGCAGTATAACGCGCAAACACAAGCGCTGATGGCACAGCCGGACGTGGTGCAAGATCCTGACCTTTATCAGGAAAAAGTGACTGAAGCGTTTTTCACCGCCCTGCCGCTGCTGTTGAAAGGCGAACCGGTGATCACCGTTGCGCCATTGAGCTGGAAAAATGCCAAAGGTGAAACAGCACTTAATTTATCTCTTTTCCTGAAAGATCCAACAACCTCAACCGTTGAGCCGCAAACCCTGTCGCAGGAGCTGGACCGCTCTGTTAAATCCCTCGAGGGTAAGCTGACGATCCCGGTGGATATGGCCGTTGAGTTCATGACGCAGGTCGCAAAGCTTGAAGGTTATCAACCGGAAGAAGCAGCCAGTATGGCGAATCAACAGGTAAAAGGTCTCGCCGCGATGGGACAAATGTTCCGTATCACGACGATGCAGGATAATGCCATTGCCACCAGCCTGCAGTACGCGAACGGTCAGGTAACACTTAACGGGCAAAAAATGCCGTTAGATGAGTTCGTAGGGATGTTTGGCATGCCGACGCTCCCTGTTCCACAAGCGCCTGCCGTACCTCAGCCGTAATTTTTCAACACGCAGTGTGCCCGATGACATTACGCTCATCGGGCAATTCCCTTCGCGATGGGTTCAGCCGTTGCGCCAGAACGCTTACTTCTGGGTGATAAGTCGGGCCGAAATGGTCTGACTACGCGACACGCTCTCTTCATGACCGATCTTCTGCAGGATGCGTTCCGCCAGGGTATACCCTATCTCGCGGGCGGGGGTACTGGCCCAGACAATGGGCAAATCATCCAGTGCATGTTCCGCAACATCGGCAAACGCCGCCAACGAAATTTGCTGATCAAAATAGCGATCCACGCCGCTTTCGCCACTTTGACGACCTGCCCGCATCAACCCAAACCACGCGCCCATCGCGATAGTTTCGTTGTAGCAGACCACCGCGCTGATGGTCGGGTTGTGACGCAGCAAGGCGGTAATCGCTTCGGCTGCCTGCTTCTGGCTGGAAACACATTCCAGCACCCAGTCGCTGTGAAACGGCAAACCAAACTTCAGGAGGGTTGCGCAATAGCCGCCGACGCGCTCAGCTCGGGTCAGCGATGAACTTTGCCCCCCGAGCCACGCAATGCGTTGATGCCCGTGGCGAATGAGATGCTCGGTCAGCAACTGCGCCGCCTGCATGTTATCCGGGCGGACCGTATCCACTTCATCAAGGTAACTGGCGCGTGAAGCAAACACCACCGGGATCCCTTTTTCCTCTGCCAGTTGTCGCAAGGTATCGCTGCTGCCTGCCGCACCGGCAATCACCACACCATCGACGCCCTGATTGAGCAACATAGAAAAGCGTTGCGTTAGTTGTTCGCCATCCTGGCCGCCGTGAAGGAGAAAAACCATCCGCCCCTGCGACTCCAGCGCTTCCGTCAACCCGGCGGTCAGTTCTGCATAAAAAGAGGCCGACAGATCACGCACAATCAATCCAATGACGCCACTCTGCCCGCCGCGCAGCGCCGAAGCCTGACGATTGCGAACAAACCCGAGCTGTTCAATCGCCGCATTCACCCGTTCGCCGGTGGCCGACGAAATGCGGCCTTTACCGCTAAGTACTAATGAAACGGTACTGACAGAGACACCCGCAGCCAACGCAACATCATGGATAGTAATTTTTTTGGCTATGGCCATGAAAACTGAAAACTCCCCCGAAAACGTGACCTACCCGTGCCTTGACCGGATAGAGATAAAACGTTTTATCAATTACTTATATTTATACGCTTTATTATCGTTCGGTAATGTGATTTATGCCGCACTAAAATTAGGTAAAACGTTTTATCTTCTCGTCCTACAAACCTAAAACAGAGCCTTCTTTTCACAAGGAATCGTTAGATGACGACGAGAACAACTCCAAAAATAACCTTATGGGAGTTTTTTCAGCAGTTGGGGAAAACGTTTATGTTGCCCGTGGCCCTGCTCTCTTTCTGCGGGATCATGCTGGGTATCGGTAGCTCGCTAAGCAGCCATGACGTTATCACGCTGATCCCGGCGTTGGGGAATCCTGTGCTACAGGCCCTGTTTACCTGGATGAGTAAAGTCGGCTCCTTTGCGTTCAGTTTCCTGCCGGTGATGTTCTGTATCGCCATCCCGCTCGGACTGGCGCGCGAAAACAAAGGCGTTGCCGCCTTTGCGGGATTCGTCGGCTATGCCGTGATGAACCTTGCGGTGAACTTCTGGTTAACCGCGAAAGGGATCCTTCCGACCACCGATGCCGCGATTCTGAAAGCCAACAACGTACAGAATATTCTGGGGATCCAGTCGATCGACACCGGGATCCTCGGCGCGGTTATCGCCGGGATTATCGTCTGGATGCTGCATGAGCGTTTTCATAACATCCGTCTGCCGGACGCGCTGGCCTTCTTTGGCGGCACCCGTTTTGTTCCGATCATCTCTTCCGTAGTGATGGGACTTGTCGGTCTGGTTATCCCGCTGGTGTGGCCTGTCTTCGCGATGGGTATCAGCGGACTGGGACACATCATTAACAGCGCCGGTGATTTCGGTCCGATGATTTTTGGTACCGGTGAACGCCTGCTGTTGCCGTTTGGTCTGCACCATATTCTGGTGGCGTTGATTCGCTTCACCGAAGCGGGCGGCACGCAGGACGTTTGCGGTCATAGCGTCAGTGGCGCATTGACCATTTTCCAGGCACAGCTGAGCTGCCCGACCACCCACGGTTTCTCTGAAAGCGCTACCCGCTTCCTGTCTCAGGGGAAAATGCCGGCTTTCCTCGGCGGTCTGCCGGGCGCGGCATTGGCCATGTATCACTGCGCCCGCCCGGAAAATCGTCACAAAATTAAAGGGCTGCTGATTTCCGGTCTGATCGCCTGTGTTGTCGGCGGAACGACAGAACCGCTGGAGTTCCTGTTCCTGTTTGTCGCTCCCGTGTTGTATGTGATTCATGCCCTGCTGACTGGCCTTGGCTTCACCGTCATGGCGATTTTGGGCGTCACTATCGGTAACACTGACGGCAACATCATCGACTTTGTGGTATTCGGTATTCTGCACGGCCTCTCCACGAAGTGGTATCTGGTGCCGGTGGTGGCCGCCATCTGGTTTGCGGTCTACTACGTGATTTTCCGCTTCGCCATTACCCGCTTTAATCTGAAGACGCCGGGTCGCGATACGGAAATTGCCAGCAATATTGAGAAAGTCGTGGCCGGTGCGCCTGGAAAATCCGGCTATAACGTTCCGGCCATCCTCGCTGCGCTGGGTGGCAGTGACAATATCGTCAACCTAGATAACTGCATTACACGCTTACGTTTGTCGGTTAAGGACATGTCGCTGGTGAATGTGCAGGCGCTAAAAGACAATCGTGCCATCGGCGTGGTACAGCTGAACCAGCACAATTTACAGGTGGTCATTGGCCCGCAGGTACAGTCTGTGAAAGACGAAATGGCCAGTCTGATGAACACCGTTCAGGCATAAGGATAGCGATATGTTCGATTTTTCGAAGGTTGTCGACAGGCACGGAACCTGGTGTACGCAGTGGGATTATGTCGCCGACCGTTTTGGTTGCGCCGATCTGCTGCCATTTACCATCTCGGATATGGATTTCGCCACTGCCCCCTGCATTCTTGAGGCGCTGAATCAGCGCCTGACGCACGGTGTTCTGGGGTACAGTCGTTGGAAAAACGAGGAATTTTTAGGCGCCATCAGCCACTGGTTTTTGACGCGCCACCACACCCCGATTGACCCTCAATCGGTGGTGTATGGTCCCTCCGTTATCTATATGGTGTCTGAGCTGATCCGCCAGTGGTCCAATGTGGGCGAAGGCGTGGTCATCCATACCCCGGCTTATGATGCTTTTTATAAAGCCATTGAGGGGAACCAACGCACCGTTCTTCCTGTTGCGCTGGAAAAACGTGATAACGACTGGCTCTGCGACATGACAAAGCTCGAGGCCGTACTCGCTCGCCCTGAGAGCAAGATCCTGCTGTTATGCAGTCCTCAGAATCCCACGGGCAAAGTCTGGACCCGTGATGAACTGGAGACCATGGCGGCACTTTGTCACCGTCACGGCGTCCGGGTTATTTCTGATGAGATTCATATGGATATGGTTTGGGGAGATCACCCTCACATCCCCTGGAGCAATGTGGCGCGCGGTCACTGGGCGCTGCTGACCTCCGGGTCCAAGAGTTTCAATATCCCGGCATTAACCGGGGCATACGGGCTTATCGAAGATGAAAGCAGTCGGGAACGCTATCTGAGCGCCCTGAAAGGCCGCGATGGTTTGTCTTCACCGGCAGTTTTGGCGCTTACCGCGCACATTGCCGCCTATCAGGACGGCGCGGAGTGGCTGGATGCGCTACGCGACTACCTGAGAGATAACCTGAACTTTATCGCGCAGTCGCTGAATACAGCATTTCCTGAGCTGAACTGGCAGGTGCCGCAATCCACCTATCTGGCGTGGATCGATCTTCGTCCGTTAAACATTGATGATAACGCATTGCAGGATGCGCTGATTTATCAGGAAAAAGTCGCCATTATGCCCGGCTATACTTACGGTCAGGAAGGCCGGGGATTTGTGCGACTGAATGCCGGTTGCCCCCGCGTCAAACTTGAAAAAGGCGTTGCCGGTTTGATCAACGCGATTCGAGCCGTACGCTAACTCTGGTTGCGCAATGAAATTAATCATTGCGCAACATAGATTTCACCCCCCGTTTGTTTTTATAATAGCGAGCACTTTTATATTCAAAAAATGAGTGCGACCATGATTGATACTTCCCTTCCGTTAACTGATGTTCATCGCCATCTTGATGGCAACATTCGTGCCCAAACTATTCTTGATCTTGGCCGCCAGTTTAATTTGCCCCTCCCCGCTCAAACACTTGAAACCCTGATCCCACATGTGCAGGTAACCTCGACAGAACCTGACCTAGTCAGTTTTCTCTCAAAGCTGGACTGGGGCGTGAAAGTGCTGGCCTCGCTGGATGCCTGTCGTCGCGTGGCCTACGAGAACGTGGAAGATGCCGCACGTAACGGTTTGCATTATGTTGAACTGCGTTTTTCGCCGGGCTACATGGCCATGAGCCATCAACTCCCGGTTGCGGGCGTGGTCGAAGCGGTCATCGCTGGCGTGCAGGAAGGCAGCCGGGCGTTCGGTGTTGAAGTCCGTCTGATCGGCATCATGAGCCGCACATTCGGTGAAGCGGCATGCTTGCAGGAGCTTGAAGCATTGCTGGCCCACCGCGATCGCATCACCGCCCTCGATCTGGCTGGCGACGAACTCGGATTCCCGGGTAGCCTGTTCCTGTCACACTTTAATCGCGCACGTGACGCTGGCTGGCATATTACCGTCCACGCAGGGGAAGCAGCCGGTCCGGAAAGTATCTGGCAGGCTATCCGTGAGCTGGGCGCTGAGCGAATTGGTCATGGCGTAAAAGCCGTTGAAGATCGTGCGTTAATGGATTTTCTGGCTGAGCAGCGTATCGGGATTGAATCGTGTCTGACCTCCAATATTCAGACCAGCACCGTCGCATCGCTCGCCGTACACCCACTGAAAACGTTCCTTGAACATGGCGTGATGGCAAGCCTCAATACCGATGATCCCGCCGTACAAGGGGTAGATATTATTCACGAATACACCGTCGCGGCACCTGCGGCAGGTCTGTCCCGTGAGCAGATTCGCCAGGCGCAAATCAACGGTCTGGAAATGGCCTTCCTGAGTGAGGCGGAAAAACGCGCACTACGTGAAAAAGTGGCTGCGGCGTAAGCGTATCGTTGCCGGATAAGTCGCGCTTATCCGGCATTGCCGAAAAGAGAGAAAATCAGGTAAGACTCAGCGTTGCACGGTGTTTCGCTGACTCAATACCCAGTTCAATCAGCTCCATAATTTGAATAGCCTGACTCGCCGGAACCGGATTTTCTCCGTTACCGTTCAGCGCATCGCGGATACCGGCGTAATAAGCCGGATAGTTACCCGGAACGGTCAACCAGGTCTCTTCCACACGTTCTTCACCCTCAACACGCGTTAATACACCGTCACGCATATCGTAGCCCCAGTCCTCTTGCGGCAGACGTTCGCCATTTTTCAGACGTTCTTCTTGCGGATCAAGACCATATTTCACAAAGCTTGCGCGCGAACCGTGCACGATGTAGCGTGCCGATTCCGCCGCCGCCAGCATCGTGCCATGCAGAACGACCCGACGCTGTGGGTAGGCCAGCACGGCATGGAAGTAATCGGTAGATTGCGCACCCGGACGCAGTTGCGCGAGATCGACCGTCATACTGACAGGTAAGCCGAACAGATTAATGGCCTGATCGAGCAAATGCGGCGCCAGATCATACCAAATACCGCTGCCCGGACCGTCCTTTTCCCGCCAGCGTTCGCGAACCTGTGGACGAAAGCGGTCAAAGTGAGATTCAAAATACGCCACCTCGCCCAGCACACCATCGGCCAGCAGCGCCTTCAGCGTCAGGAAATCACTGTCCCAGCGTCGATTGTGGAAAACGGAAAGCACCCGCCCGAGACTGCGGGCTAATGACTCCAGCTCACGCGCTTGTGACAGTGTCACGGTAAACGGTTTATCCACCACGACGTGTTTCCCCGCTTCCAGCGCCGCTTTTGCCAGCGGGAAATGCGTGTCGTTCGGGGTGGGGATCACAATAAGGTCGATAGTCGGATCGTTGAAAAGATGTTTAGGCTCAGAGACAACCGCCACAGAAGGCCAGTCAGCCTTCACTTTTGTTTCATCACTACTGGATACCGCCGCCAGCTCCAGTCCAGGCGTCCCTACGATCAAAGGCGCATGGAAAGTTTTGCTGGCATAACCGTAACCGATTAACCCAACACGGATGTTGTCACTCATGTCATTGCCTCTCATTACAGAACATTCACATTTCACACTATCCAATAACCACTCACAATAGTTTAATGGCCTTACAACGACAAAGGCCATAAGTTAACTTAAGTCAAACAAATGCCACTTTACCTAAACTTGTTGTGAAAAAGTCGTTGAAATCGTTCCCGATGAACTTGCCGTCTTAAATGTTGATGGTAACATTTGCATCCTGTGTTTATGGATAAATCAAAGCAAATGTCGTCAGTAATGAATCGTCTTATTGAATTAACAGGCTGGGTTGTTCTTGTGGTCTCCGTCATTCTTTTGGGTGTAGCCAGTCATATCGACAATTATCAACCTCCAGAACCTACCGCCACCGTTGGGAAAAAATAAACGTCGCCGGGGTCAGATGCCGTACACGGCATGACGCGAGGATGTTTACCGTTTGGTCATCCCGTGAATCCGCAGTAAATTTATCAAAATAGGATAAATGTACCGCGTCCAGACCCGACGTTTATTGCCTGTTTTAAAGAAGCGCGTTACCCTTCCGGCGGGTGCTTAATTGCACCCGCCTGTTTATACGTAAGAACTATCTTATTTTGAAAATCACGTGTCGCTTAACGTTCCCTGCGCCTGGTTGTGTATTTTCATATTTACTACTCCGTTAGTGTTATTTTTTTAATATGGATCCCTATTTATGACTGTCCAGGATTATCTATTAAAATTCCGTAAAATCAGTTCACTCGAAAGTCTGGAAAAATTGTTCGACCATCTTAACTACACGCTGACTGACGATCGGGAGATTATCAATATGTACCGTGCCGCCGACCATCGTCGTGCGGAATTGATCTCCGGCGGACGACTGTTTGATGTCGGTCAGGTGCCCAAATCTGTCTGGCATTACGTGCAATAACGAAGAGAGTAGCGATCGCTGTTAAAAGATTTATAATAATCGCCCCAAAATAGAGGGTACGCCTGTTAGCGCCAGCAAATCTGGAGAAGATATGACCACAACACCGGCACAACGCATCGGAGGCTGGTTGCTTGGCCCGTTAGCCTGGCTGTTAGTCGCGCTATTGAGCGCATCACTGGCACTGCTGCTTTACGTCACTGCGCTTGCGAATCCGCAAACGCTAAAAGCGCTGAGTGAACAAGAGACGGGCAACTTAGTGCTCTGGGGCATTTCATTTTTGACTGCGATTGCGATGTGGTACTACACGCTGTGGCTGACAATTGCGTTCTTCAAACGCAGGCAATGTGTGCCTAAGCACTATATTCTCTGGCTGCTGATATCCGTATTACTGGCCATCAAAGCGTTTGCGTTTTCGCCAGTGCCTGATGCTTTTGCCGTTCGCCAGTTGTTGTTTCCATTACTGGCGGCTGCCCTGATGGCACCCTATTTCAAACGTTCAGCGCGCGTAAAAGCCACGTTTGTGAACCCGTAATAACCTTACAGTTCACCTGTTGTCGCCTGCTGTAGATTGACAGATAATAGGCGGCTTTTTTATTTCAGGCCGAAAAATGACTGATTACCTGCTGCTCTTTGTCGGAACTGTGCTGGTCAATAACTTTGTACTGGTTAAGTTTCTGGGCCTTTGTCCATTCATGGGAGTTTCCAAAAAACTGGAAACCGCTATGGGTATGGGGCTTGCTACCACGTTTGTGATGACGCTTGCGTCTATTTGCGCCTGGTTGATCGACACCTGGATTCTTATCCCGCTCGATCTCATCTATCTGCGCACGCTGGCGTTTATTTTAGTCATTGCCGTGGTCGTGCAATTTACCGAGATGGTGGTGCGTAAAACCAGTCCAGCACTGTATCGTCTGTTGGGGATCTTTCTGCCGCTTATCACCACCAACTGCGCGGTGTTAGGTGTGGCGTTGCTCAACATCAACCTCGGTCATAATTTTCTGCAGTCGGCGCTGTACGGTTTTTCCGCGGCCGTCGGCTTCTCTCTGGTCATGGTGTTATTCGCCGCGATTCGTGAACGCCTCGCCGTGGCAGACGTTCCTGCCCCCTTCCGTGGCAACGCGATAGCGCTGATTACCGCAGGTTTAATGTCATTAGCCTTTATGGGCTTTAGTGGTTTGGTGAAGTTGTAATGAATGCTATCTGGATTGCCGTTGCCGCCGTGAGCCTGCTGGGTTTGGCGTTTGGCGCCATTCTGGGTTATGCCTCCCGCCGTTTCGCGGTTGAAGATGATCCGGTTGTCGAGAAAATTGACGAAATTTTGCCACAAAGTCAGTGTGGGCAATGCGGTTATCCTGGCTGTCGCCCTTATGCAGAGGCGATTGGCAGCGAAGGTGAGAAAATAAACCGCTGCGCGCCTGGCGGTGAAGCCGTCATGCTCAAAATTGCGGAATTACTGAATGTGGACCCGCAACCCATTGACGGGGATGAACAGGAACTCACCCCGGTCCGCATGCTGGCAATCATTGATGAAAACAACTGCATCGGCTGCACGAAATGTATTCAGGCCTGCCCGGTAGACGCGATTGTGGGCGCCACCCGAGCGATGCACACGGTCATGAGCGATCTCTGCACCGGCTGCAATCTGTGTGTCGACCCTTGCCCGACCCAGTGCATCGAATTACGTCCGGTGGCTGAAACGACTGACAGTTGGAAGTGGGATTTGAACACCATTCCCGTTCGTATCATTCCCGTGGAACAACATGCTTAAGTTATTCTCTGCCTTTAGAAAAGATAAGATCTGGGATTTTGACGGCGGCATTCATCCACCGGAAATGAAAACCCAGTCAAACGGTACGCCCCTGCGCCAGGTTCCGCTGGCGCCGCGTTTCGTTATTCCCTTAAAACAGCACATTGGCGCCGAAGGTGAACTGTGCGTCAGCGTGGGCGATCGCGTGTTACGCGGACAACCGTTGACCCGCGGTCGCGGAAAAATGCTGCCGGTTCATGCGCCAACCTCCGGCACCGTCGTTGCCATTGCTCCCCATTCCACCGCGCATCCTTCCGCCCTGGCAGAACTCAGCGTCATTATTGATGCTGATGGCGAAGATTGCTGGATTGAACGCGAGGGCTGGGCGGATTATCGTACCCGGAGTCGTGAAGAACTGATCACCCGTATTCACCAGTACGGCGTTGCCGGACTCGGCGGCGCGGGATTCCCGACTGGCGTTAAGTTACAGGGCGGCGGCGACAAGATCGAAACGCTGATCATCAATGCGGCGGAATGCGAACCCTATATTACGGCAGATGACCGCCTGATGCAGGACTGCGCCGCCCAGGTGGTGGAAGGCATCCGCATTCTCGCGCACATTCTGCAACCGCGTGAGATTTTGATCGGCATTGAAGATAACAAACCGCAGGCCATTTCCATGTTGCGGGCGGTACTGGCTGACGCGCACGACATTTCGCTGCGCGTTATCCCGACGAAATACCCTTCCGGCGGCGCAAAACAGCTCACGCAAATTTTGACCGGTAAGCAGGTTCCGCATGGCGGCCGTTCCTCCGATATTGGCGTGTTGATGCAAAACGTCGGCACCGCGTATGCCGTTAAACGTGCGGTTATTGATGGTGAACCGATTACCGAGCGCGTCGTAACGTTGACTGGCGAGGCGGTGAGTCGCCCCGGCAACGTCTGGGCGAGACTGGGTACCCCGGTTCGCCACCTCCTGGACGATGCCGGTTTTTGCCCTTCCGCCGATCAGATGGTGATTATGGGGGGGCCGCTGATGGGCTTCACCCTGCCGTGGCTGGATGTTCCGGTCGTGAAGATCACCAACTGTCTCCTTGCGCCATCGGCCACTGAAATGGGCGAACCGCAGGAAGAAAAAGGCTGTATCCGGTGTAGTGCCTGTGCCGATGCGTGTCCGGCCGATCTGCTGCCTCAACAGTTGTACTGGTTTAGCAAAGGCCAGCAGCACGACAAAGCGACGGCGCACAATCTGGCGGACTGCATTGAATGCGGTGCCTGCGCCTGGGTATGCCCGAGCAATATCCCGTTGGTGCAGTACTTCCGGCAGGAAAAAGCAGAAATATACGCCATCAGTCAGGAGGAAAAGCGCGCCGCAGAAGCGAAAGCACGCTTCGAAGCCCGACAGGCACGACTTGAGCGTGAGAAAGCCGCGCGTCTTGAGCGACACAAAAGCGCCGCTGTACAGCCTGCCGCGAAAGATCATGATGCGATTGCCGCCGCGCTGGCTCGCGTGAAAGAAAAGCAAGCCCAGGCAATGCAACCGGTGATTATTCAGGCGGGGGCGAAACCTGACAATAGTGCGGTGATTGCCGCGCGCGAAGCACGTAAAGCGCAGGCCAGGGCAAAACAGGCTGGAAACGGCAACATCGAAGAGAGCCGTACCGATGCCGATCCGCGCAAAGCCGCCGTAGAGGCAGCGATTGCCCGCGCTAAAGCACGTAAGCAGGAACAACAGGCAGTCAGTGAACCTGCCGAACCCGTAGATCCGCGCAAAGCCGCCGTCGAAGCAGCCATTGCTCGCGCTAAAGCGCGTAAGCTGGAACAACAGGCAGTCAGTGAATCCGCTGAGCCCGTGGACCCACGCAAAGCTGCCGTTGAAGCGGCCATTGCCCGCGCCAAAGCACGTAAGCTGGAACAGCAGGCAGGCAATGAACCAACCGAACCCGTGGATCCGCGCAAAGCCGCCGTCGAAGCGGCCATTGCCCGCGCCAAAGCACGTAAGCAGGAACAGCAGGTAGTCAGTGAGCCTGCCGAGCCCGTGGACCCACGCAAAGCCGCCGTCGAAGCGGCGATTGCCCGCGCCAAAGCACGTAAGCTGGAACAACAGACGGCCAGTGAACCTTCCGAGCCCGTGGATCCACGCAAAGCCGCCATCGCAGCGGCGATTGCCCGCGCTCAGGCAAAAAAAGCCGCACAGCAGCAGGTTGTTAACGAGGAATAAATGGTATTCAGAATCGCAAGCTCTCCTTACACCCATAACCAGCGCCAGACATCACGCATCATGTTGCTGGTGCTTATCGCCGCATTGCCGGGGATTGCCGCTCAGCTGTGGTTTTTTGGTTGGGGTACGTTGTTCCAGATACTCCTGGCCTCGGCCAGCGCGCTGATTGCTGAAGCCACCGTGCTCCAGCTACGTAAACAGCCTGTCGTCTCGATATTAAAAGACAACTCCGCCCTGCTTACGGGTTTATTGTTGGCAGTGAGTATTCCGCCGCTCGCCCCCTGGTGGATGGTCGTGTTGGGGACTGTGTTTGCCGTCATTATTGCCAAGCAACTGTACGGCGGCCTTGGGCAAAACCCGTTTAACCCGGCGATGATTGGCTATGTGGTGCTGCTGATCTCGTTTCCGGTACAGATGACCAGCTGGTTGCCTCCGCACGAAATCGCAGCGTCTGTTCCTGGTTTTTCCGATGCGCTACAGGTGATTTTCACCGGACATACCGCCGCTGGCGGTGATATGAACACGCTGCGGATGGGTATTGACGGTATCAGCCAGGCAACGCCGCTGGATACCTTTAAGACATCGCTGCATGCAGGTCACTCGGTTGAGCAGATCATGCAATACCCCATCTACAGCGGAATGTTGGCGGGTGCTGGCTGGCAATGGGTGAACCTGGCCTGGCTGGCTGGCGGCGTATGGCTGCTGTGGACGAAGGCTATCAAATGGCACATTCCCGTCAGTTTTTTGCTGACGCTTGCCCTTTGCGCTTCGTTAGGCTGGCTTTTTTCACCTCAGTCACTGGCATCGCCGCAATTACATCTGCTCTCTGGCGCGACCATGCTGGGCGCATTCTTTATATTGACCGATCCTGTGACAGCCTCAACGACGAATCGTGGCCGGTTGATTTTTGGCGCACTGGCCGGCTTGTTAGTCTGGCTTATCCGCAGTTTTGGCGGTTATCCCGATGGTGTGGCCTTTGCCGTTCTGCTGGCGAACATCACCGTTCCCCTGATCGACTATTACACCCGGCCTCGCGTGTACGGTCATCGAAAAGGATAAACCATGCTGAAAACAATTCGTAAACACGGCATCACGCTGGCGCTGTTTGCAGCGGGTTCGACAGGACTGACCGCCGCCATCAATATGATGACAAAAACGACGATTGATGAGCAGGCTGCGTTGCAGCAAAAAGTGTTGTTTGATCAGGTTATTCCGGCGGACCGCTACAATAATAACCTACAGAATAGCTGCTTTGTCGTAAACAGCCCGGCATTGGGGAAAGGTACGCATCGTGTTTATATCGCCCGTATGGACGATACGCCTGTTGCGGCAATTCTCGAAACTACGGCTCCTGATGGATACTCCGGTGCAATTCGGCTGTTAGTGGGTGCTGATTTCAACGGTACAGTTCTCGGCACGCGAGTGACTGAGCACCACGAAACGCCGGGCCTGGGCGACAAAATAGAATTGCGGCTCTCCGACTGGATAACCCACTTTGCGGGCAAGAGCATCGGTGGAGAAAATGATGCGCACTGGGCGGTAAAAAAAGATGGCGGCGACTTTGACCAGTTCACCGGCGCGACCATTACGCCGCGAGCAGTTGTTAATGCGGTGAAACGCGCAGGTCTGTATGCGCAAACGCTGCCTGCGCAACTCCCCCAACTCACCGCCTGTGGAGAATAAACCATGAGCGAAATTAAAGACGTCATTGTTCAGGGGCTCTGGAAAAATAACTCCGCCCTCGTGCAGTTACTCGGTATGTGCCCTCTGCTGGCAGTCACCTCAACCGCCACCAACGCGCTCGGTTTAGGTCTTGCCACGACGCTTGTGCTGACACTCACCAACCTGACGATTTCGGCACTGCGTCGCTGGACACCCGCGGAGATCCGCATCCCTATCTACGTAATGATCATTGCGTCCGTGGTCAGCGCAGTACAAATGCTGATCAATGCTTATGCGTTTGGCCTGTACCAGTCGCTGGGGATTTTTATCCCGCTGATTGTGACGAACTGCATTGTGGTAGGCCGTGCAGAGGCGTTTGCCGCCAGAAAAGGCCCGGCGCTGTCGGCGCTTGACGGTTTTTCTATCGGGATGGGCGCCACCTGCGCGATGTTTGTGCTCGGTTCGCTGCGCGAAATCATCGGCAACGGGACCTTGTTTGACGGCGCAGACGGTCTGCTCGGCAGTTGGGCAAAAGTGTTGCGGGTAGAAATTTTCCATACCGACTCACCTTTCCTGTTGGCAATGTTGCCGCCGGGAGCCTTTATCGGTCTGGGACTCATGCTGGCCGTGAAATACCTTATTGATGAGAAGATGAAAAAGCGTCGTGCCGAAGCCGTTGCAGCAGATGCGCCGGCAGGCGAAACAGGGAATGTCTCATGAACAAAACAAAACGTCTGGAAATCCTGACGCGTCTTCGCGACAACAATCCACACCCCACGACAGAGTTAAACTTTACGTCGCCGTTTGAACTGCTGATCGCCGTTTTGCTCTCCGCGCAGGCCACGGACGTTAGCGTGAACAAAGCGACCGCGAAGCTCTACCCTGTCG
Source organism: Citrobacter sp. GW821-FHT02E08 (assembly GCF_059421685.1). Taxonomy (NCBI): domain Bacteria; kingdom Pseudomonadati; phylum Pseudomonadota; class Gammaproteobacteria; order Enterobacterales; family Enterobacteriaceae; genus Citrobacter; species Citrobacter sp. GW821-FHT02E08. The sequence goes on from NZ_JBWKVL010000004.1 coordinate 58,965, forward strand.
CCAACACCCCTGCGGCGATGCTGGAACTCGGCGTAGAGGGCGTTAAGTCCTATATCAAGACGATTGGCCTGTTCAACAGCAAAGCCGAGAATGTCATCAAAACCTGTCGGATATTGCTGGAGCAACATAACGGTAAAGTTCCTGAAGACCGCGCCGCACTGGAAGCGTTGCCAGGGGTAGGACGTAAAACCGCCAATGTGGTACTCAATACCGCCTTTGGCTGGCCGACCATTGCCGTCGACACGCATATTTTCCGCGTCTGCAACCGAACCCAGTTTGCACCGGGCAAGAATGTTGAGCAGGTTGAAGAAAAGCTGCTCAAAGTGGTTCCGGCGGAATTTAAAGTCGATTGCCACCACTGGTTAATTCTTCACGGACGCTACACCTGTATCGCCCGGAAACCCCGTTGCGGTTCCTGCATTATTGAGGATCTCTGTGAATTTAAAGAGAAAGTCGATATCTGAATGACACGGAGGATGCCCATCCTCCTTACATTCATAACGTTTTGTTACACCCTCGAGACGCCGTCATTCACCGACAATGATACCAGGTCAGAAAGCCTTTCCAATGGAATATGCTGGCTATTAAACACTCCACCAGGTTAATCGTTTTTTTGATAGCGGAAATTTCTATTCATACGTGATCAAGATCACCTTGATAACTCGATGTGAATTTTTTTACCACTTTTTGTTAAAGTCACAATCAGTTGACCTGACCCCCTCTTTTCACTACAAAACATTACACTGGCTATTTTTCAGATAATGGCCTATTTCACTACTAAAAACCTTATATAGTAGAACATATCGCCACCATGGGGATTTCCGCCCCTTCCTGTAGAGTAATAAACTGCCTTTCTTCATTAGAAAAAATTTAACGCTACATAACATTTCGTGCGGCCGATGATTACACCAGATAAGTTAAATGTAACAGACTATTACAAACCCCTTGTCTGACAGGGCAAGATAGTGAACATTACTTGCCGTTTCCCCTCCCACTATAACAATCGGACGGATGAACTTGACTCATCACGTACCTGAACTCCCCCGTTGATATGGGATGTAAAAAAAGAGGTAAAAGTGTCTACTGCAAACAATAAACCAACTGAAAGCGTGAGTTTGAACGCATTCAAACAGCCTAAAGCGTTCTATCTCATTTTCTCTATCGAGTTATGGGAGCGTTTCGGTTATTACGGCCTGCAAGGAATTATGGCCGTCTACCTGGTAAAACAACTGGGTATGTCAGAAGCTGACTCCATCACCCTTTTCTCCTCCTTTAGCGCCCTGGTTTATGGACTGGTCGCTATCGGTGGTTGGTTAGGTGATAAAGTATTGGGCACCAAACGCGTCATTATGCTCGGTGCTGTCGTATTGGCGATTGGTTATGCTCTGGTAGCATGGTCTGGCCACGATGCAGGTATCGTTTATATGGGTATGGCGGCCATCGCGGTCGGTAACGGCCTGTTCAAAGCGAACCCGTCTTCTCTGCTTTCTACCTGCTATGCGAAAGATGACCCGCGTCTGGACGGTGCATTCACCATGTACTATATGTCCGTCAACATCGGTTCATTCTTCTCCATGCTGGCAACGCCATGGCTGGCTGCCCGCTACGGCTGGAGCACGGCATTTGCACTGAGCGTTGTCGGTATGCTGATCACGGTCGTTAACTTCGCATTCTGCCAGCGCTGGGTTAAACAGTATGGTTCCAAACCTGACTTTGAGCCGATCAATTTCCGTCATCTGCTGCTGACCATTCTGGGCGTTATCGCGCTGATCGCGATTGCAACCTGGCTGCTGCACAACCAGCAGGTCGCACGTATGGCGCTGGGCGTAATCGCACTGGGCATCGTCTTTATCTTCGGTAAAGAAGCCTTTGCGATGAAAGGTGCCGCGCGTCGTAAAATGATTGTTGCCTTCATTCTGATGCTTGAAGCCATCATCTTCTTCGTTCTGTACAGCCAGATGCCGACGTCTCTGAACTTCTTTGCTATTCGTAACGTTGAACACTCCATCCTGGGTATCGCGTTTGAACCAGAGCAGTATCAGGCGCTGAACCCGTTCTGGATCATTATCGGTAGCCCGATTCTGGCCGCTATCTACAACAAGATGGGTGATACCCTGCCGATGCCAACCAAGTTTGCTATCGGTATGGTGCTGTGCTCCGGTGCGTTCCTGATCCTGCCAGTCGGCGCGAAATTCGCTAACGAAGCAGGTATCGTATCCGTTAACTGGCTGATCATGTGCTACGGCTTACAGAGTATCGGTGAGCTGATGATTTCCGGTCTGGGTCTGGCAATGGTCGCACAGCTGGTTCCACAGCGTCTGATGGGCTTCATCATGGGCAGCTGGTTCCTGACAACCGCAGGCGCAAACATCATTGGTGGCTATGTCGCTAACATGATGGCGGTGCCGGAAAACGTGACCGACCCGCTGATGTCTCTGGAAGTCTATGGTCGTGTGTTCCTGCAGATTGGTATCGCTACTGCGGTTATCGCTGTTCTGATGCTGCTGACAGCACCAAAACTGAACCGCATGACTCAGGACGACGATGTACGCGAAAAAGCCGCCAAAGCCGCAACTGCGTAATTTTCAGGGAAACTGATTTTAAGGCCGCTAACGTTAAGTTAGCGGCTTTTTTTTTAGCCGACGTAGCACTACCATTGGTTAAACCTCAGCAAAAAGGAGTTACCGATGAAATTGTTCTACAAACCGGGTGCCTGCTCTCTTGCTTCTCACATCACCCTTCGCGAGAGCGGTAAAGATTTCACGCTGGATAGCGTTGATCTGATTAAAAAACGTCTGGAAAACGGCGATGATTATTTCGCGGTGAATCCGAAAGGACAGGTTCCTGCACTACTGCTGGACGACGGCACGCTGCTGACTGAAGGGGTCGCCATTATGCAATACCTTGCTGATACCGTCCCCGACCGCCTGCTACTGGCACCCACCAGCAGTATTGCTCGCTACAGAACGCTGGAATGGCTCAACTACATTGCGACAGAGCTGCATAAAGGCTTTACGCCGCTGTTCCGCCCGGACACCCCGGAAGAGTACAAACCGACGGTTCGCGCCCTTCTGGAGAAAAAGCTGCACTACGTGAATGACGTACTCAACGATGACCAATGGATCTGCGGGCCGCGTTTCACCATTGCAGATGCTTATCTGTTCACCGTGCTGCGGTGGGCGCGAGCCGTTAAGCTCAATATGGAAGGGTTAACGCATATTGACGCCTATATGGCGCGGGTAGCAGAACGCCCAACCGTCAAGGCGGCGCTTAAAGCAGAGGGATTGAATTAACGATTGTTATCGCCGGGTGGCGTTACGCTTACCCGGCCAACAATACGGACTGACCAATGGCCCGATAAACGATAGCGTCATCGGGCATTAAGTCAGAGCTGTGTTGCGCTAAAGTAGTGTTCCGGCTTCGCAATACGATCCTGTGCCGCAACGACCTGCAACTCATACTCCTGCATACTCTTCGTCGCTACCATGATTTCATAGACCGCGGCCGTCACATGCTCAAGCGCTTCCTGTAGGGTTGCACCCTGCAACAGTTTGACTAACAGCAGGCCGCTGGTCACATCGCCGACGCCCACCGGCTGGCGAGTGCCAAAATCCACTAATGGACGACTGATATGCCACGCTTCATTGCGGGTCACCAGCAGCATTTCAAAGCGATCCGCGCTGTAGCCTGCACGCGCCAGATGCTTCACCAGCACGATCTCCGGCCCCATCGCAATCAACTCACGGGCGGCCAGTACGGCTTCTTCAACATTATGTACAGCATGCTCGCAGAGAATTTCCAGCTCAACCAGATTTGGCGCAATGATGTCACTGGCTGGAAGCGCATGACGAACATGGAATTCCGCCACGCCAGGGGCGACGATACACCCTTTTTCAGGATGCCCCATGACCGGATCGCAGAAATACTTCGCCTGCGGATTCGCTGCCTTAACCTGGCGAACAATCCCCAGGATATGCTCACCCTGCTCTGCTGAGCCAAGGTAGCCGCTGAGTACGGCATCGCACTTCCGTAACTGATCAATCTCGGCGATGCCCTGCACAATTTCGGTTAAATGGCTGGGCGGCATGACGCAGCCGGTCCATTTACCGTATTGGGTGTGATTCGAAAATTGAACGGTGTTGAGTGGCCAGACATTCGCGCCAAGACGGCGCATCGGAAATTCTGCTGCACTGTTACCCGCGTGGCCAAAAACGACGTGAGACTGGATGGCGAGGATATTCTTCATTTTTTTACCTGAACATTAAAAATAAGGGAGTGATTTCTCACTCCCTGTTACTTAATGCGTTACTTCCAGCAAATCAGACAGTAGTTCTTTTTGCCACGGCGCAATAAGGTATAGCGACCAAACAAACGATCCGCATCGTTGAAGAAGTATTCAGGATCGGACTGTTTTTCGCCGTTGATGGTGACAGCATTCGAGGCAATTGTTTTACGCGCCTGACCGCGAGACGGTTGCAGCTCAGAATCCACCAACGCCTGCATCAGATCGGCGCCCTTTTCCATCTCAACCATCGGTACGCCATCCTGCGCCAGCTGTTCGAAGTCGGCTTCGCTCAGCGCACTCAGCGTGCCGTTGAACAGGCTTTCGGTGATGCGTTTTGCGGCCACCAGGCCTTCTTCACCATGAACCAGACGCGTCACCTGCTCGGCCAGCACATACTGAGCACGCGGTGCCTTACCGCTGTTTTTGTCTTCTTCTTCGAGGGCATTGATCTCTTCAATGTCCATAAAGGTGAAGAACTTCAGGAAGCGATATACGTCAGCATCTGCGGTGTTGATCCAGAACTGGTAGAACTTGTACGGGCTGGTTTTCTTCGGATCCAGCCAGACCGCGCCGCCTTCGGTTTTACCAAATTTGGTGCCGTCAGCTTTGGTGATCAGCGGAACCGTCAGACCAAAGACCTGATTCTGGTGCAGACGACGCGTCAGATCGATACCGGAAGTGATGTTACCCCACTGGTCAGAACCGCCGATCTGCAGCGCAACACCGTGCAGTTTGTTCAGGCAGGCAAAGTCATAACCCTGAAGCAGGTTATAGGAGAACTCGGTAAAGGAGATGCCCTGATCGTCACGGTTCAGACGCTGCTTAACCGCTTCTTTGTTGATCATCTGATTAACGGAGAAGTGCTTGCCGATGTCACGCAGGAAAGTCAGCACATTCATGCCGCCAAACCAGTCGTAGTTGTTCGCAGCAATAGCAGCGTTGTCGCCACAATCGAAATCGAGGAACGGTGCAACCTGTTTGCGGATTTTATCCACCCACTCCTGAACCGTATCTTCAGTGTTCAGTTTACGCTCAGCGGCTTTGAAGCTCGGGTCGCCAATCAGACCGGTCGCGCCACCTACCAGTGCGACAGGTTTGTGGCCTGCCTGCTGGAAGCGTTTCAGGCATAACAATGGAACGAGATGCCCCAAATGCAAGCTGTCAGCGGTAGGATCGAAGCCGCAATAGAGCGCGATCGGGCCTTGCGCCAGTCGCTCTGCTAACGCTTCCTCGTCCGTCACCTGGGCTACCAGCCCCCGCTCTTGCAATTGTTTAATCAAGTTACTGCTTGCCATCAAAATCTCCATGTATAAAACGACTGCACCTTAGCCGGTACACGACTTTTCGCCTGATGCGAAAGAAACATAGAATAAAGCGCCGGAATCAGGAGTACCAGCGCTTAAAACAAGAAATTTGCATCTTTAAGGAGCAAGCCTGTCGATTTTCCACCCGTTATTTTCGCGTTGGTACAAAAAGCGGTCATGCAGACGGTGTTCGCCACCCTGCCAGAACTCCATTTGCTCAATGCTGACGCGAAATCCGCCCCAGAAGCTGGGCAGCGGCACTTCACCCTGCTGGAATTTCTGCTTGAGTTCAAGGAACTTGCTTTCGAGGATGCCACGCGCGGAGATACGGCTTGATTGTTTCGAAACCCAGGCGCCAATCTGACTGTCACGCGGGCGACTGTGAAAATACTTCACCACCTCAAGCGTGGACAGGCGTTCTGCTTTACCAATCACCATCACCTGACGTTCCAGCATGTGCCACGGGAACAACAGACTGATGCGCGGATTGTTTTCAAGTTGATGCGCTTTACGGCTACCAAGGTTGGTATAAAACACCATCCCTTTATCGTCGTAATGCTTGAGTAACACGATACGTTGATAAGGTTGACCATTTTCATCAACGGTCGCGACAACCATCGCCGTCGGATCGGCCAGTCTGGCTTCGCATGCCTGACCCAGCCAGCGTTCAAAAAGGGGTAATGGTTCGGCGGGAAGATCGTGGCGACGCAGGCCACCTTTGGTGTATTCACGGCGCAAATGCGCGATTTGCTGCAATTCGTCGTTATCAGACATGATGTTCGCTACGGATTGTCAGTGGGTGGCGCTATTGTGCGCCGCCCTGCTGAAAATCTCAACGCTTCGGGTTTTGTAACTGGCAGTTATTTAGCACAATTCTGTCACGTTTGTAGATTGTGGCACTGTCGCCTTTTGACCAGAAGACGTAGATGCCATCCGTGTAGCGTGCGCCTGATGCGGACACACCCTGCTTGAGCGTTTGCAGTTTATTATCGTAGATAAAGCTCACCTCTTGTCGCGTATTATTCAATTTGACGGTGAGTGGTTTTTCATCACACTGGTATTCCAGCGTATCTGTTTGCATACGCTCAACAAATTGATTGTAGACACTACAACCGGTGAGCAGCATGGGCAGACAAACGAGTAAGAGTTTTTTCATAGACGTATCCTGACGACTTTCCTGGTCCCGGAGGGTAAAACACCCTCCTTAACATCCTAAGTGTAACGGTATACGCTCGGAGAAAAATTCAGTTAACTCTGAGATCGTGGATTCGCAGGGAAAATAGCGCCCAGTATGCTCGGTTCTGAGGCCCCCGTCACTGAAGGCAGGTTTCCAGGGAGTCCGGCGAGCGTTCGCCAGGCAAGCCAGGCAAAGGCAAGCGCTTCCATATCATCACCGCTGATCCCGGCGTCATCTGTACTGGTCACTTCAGTTCCAGGCAACAATCCTGCCAGACGCGCCATCAGCAACGGGTTACGACTGCCGCCGCCGCAGACCATTAACCGCTCGCAGCCGCCGCTCAACAAAACTTGCTCTGAGATCGTTACCGCCGTCAGTTCTGCCAGCGTCGCCTGCACATCGCGAGGCTGAAGACCCGGAAATAATGAGAGATGCCGTTCTATCCAGCCGTAGTTGAAATACTCACGCCCGGTACTCTTCGGTGCCGGCAGCGAAAAATACGGGTCGCTCAGCATATTCTGCAACAGCGGGAGGATAACATTGCCCTCGCTCGCCCACTGCGCGTCTTTGTCATAGGGTTTGCCACACTGCCGCCAGATCCACGCATCCATGAGCATATTCCCCGGTCCCGTGTCATAGCCGCGAACCGGTTGTTCGGGGATCAGCAGCGACAAATTGGCAATCCCCCCGATGTTCAGCACCATGCGTCGTTCAGTGGGATGCGCCAGCAGCGCCTGATGAAACGCCGGAACCAATGGCGCGCCCTGACCGCCGAGCGCAATGTCACGACGGCGAAAATCGCCCACCACCGTTATTCCGGTGCGTGCCACGATCTGGTTGTTATCGCCAATTTGCAAGGTATGCGGCGCAATCCCGACAGGCTCATGCCACACCGTCTGCCCATGGCATCCGATGGCAATAACGTCCTGAGGTTTCAGATTTTGCTGTACCAGCATCGCGTTGACTGCCTCGGCAAAGAGTTGTCCGAGCTGTGTATCCAACTGACCGAATTGGGAAAGCGTGAGTTGCTGCCCCTGGCAAATATCCAGTATGGCCTGTTTCAGATGAACAGGAATCGGCCAGGTCAGACTCGCCTGTTGCGCCACCATATTTTCGTCTATTGCCGCCAGCACAACATCGACACCGTCAAGACTGGTCCCGGACATAACACCAATAAAACGGCCCGATTTCATATGTTTTCCTTTTTGGCATGGATTTCACTTATCACACTCAACCATAATATACCGGTCAATGCCACGCTTCACTGCCGGATTTTGACCGCGCGTTCAGCGCGATGAGTTTGTATTCTGATAAGTCTCGCGAATGGTTCGTTTATACTTGGTTAACCCAATTCTGATTATGATTTTCACAATGTTCCAGTAGAACATGTGACCTTAGGCTCACAAATGCCATATAATTTAACCATGAGGGATGCTTAAGTAGCGTTTCGTGGTGAACAGGAGATTTATAAATGATTAAACGTGTGCTGATCGTTTCAATGATGGGGTTGTCTTTGGCAGGCTGTACGAACACCGATAGCCTTTCCGGGGATGTCTATACCGTATCTGAAGCAAAACAAGTTCAGAATGTCACGTACGGGACTATTGTGAATGCTCGTCCGGTTCAAATTCAGGGTGGTGATGATTCGAATGTCATCGGCGCTATCGGCGGTGCGGTATTGGGTGGTTTCATCGGTAACACCGTCGGCGGCGGTACCGGACGCTCTCTGGCAACCGCGGCGGGCGCAGTAGCCGGTGGCGTTGCAGGTCAGAGTGTACAGGGCGCGATCAACAAAACGCAGGGTGTGGAGCTTGAAATCCGTAAAGATGACGGCAACACCATCATGGTTGTTCAGAAGCAAGGCAGCACCACGTTCTCTGCAGGTCAGCGCGTTGTACTGGCCAGCAACGGCAGCCAGGTTACCGTCTCTCCGCGCTAACCGAAGCGCTGATGCCGCCTGACGTAAGACGAGTATGTGTGGCCTGCCGGGTCACACATACGTCTTTCCGGGTTAATCCTGCGATTGCAACTCGATAATGTTGTGCTCAAGTTTGGCAACCAGCTTGATTAAAATGTCAATTTCCTGCTGAGAAATCCCTTCCAGAATCTCCCCACGGGTCTTATTAATCACAGCTTCCATCTCGGTAATAAGAGGCGTGGCTTTTTCCGTGAGCTTTATACGTTTCGCGCGACGATCGCTTGGACACGTCTGTCGTGAAATTAACCCTTTCTCTTCGAGCTGATCTAACGTACGTACCAGCGAAGGCTGCTCAATGCCGATCGCTTTCGCCAGTTGAATTTGCGACTGCTCCGGCGGCAATTGATGAATGTTGTGCAGCGTTACCCAGTGTGTCTGCGTCAACTCCAGAGGTTTCAGGCGATGGTCAATCAGAGCACGCCAAATGCGCACCAACCGTGCCAGATCAGAACCTAGTGGCGATTCCAATTTCATCTCCTTATAATTAGCTTGCTAAGTTATTATACTGATTTTAGAATAGTGTGCAGTATTTATATTCTCAAAACAAATGTATTGCTAAATTTGCATACGGGTAGACATTTTTTCAGACATTATGCGAGAAAGACGTGCGTTGCCCCGCTCTATACTAACCCTAAAGCCACGCTTTCTAATGCAAAGGAATAGTGCTTGTGACATTCATGTTCAACGCAACAGGATTGCCCTTACAAGATCTGGTGTTCGGCGCATCAGTTTATTTTCCTCCCCTGTTCAAAGCGTTCGCGCTGGCATTTGTCATCTGGTTGATTTTCCATCGCCTGTTACGCGACTGGATTTACTCAGGTGAAATCTGGCATCCCCTGCTGATGGATCTCTCTCTCTTTACACTTTGCGTCTGCCTGAGCCTTATCTTACTGATTGTGTGGTGATTATGTCCCTGAAAACCATTAAATACTTTTCAACTATTGGGGTTGCTGTTATCGCCGTGCTGGCCGGTTGGTGGCTGTGGAATTATTACATGCAGTCGCCGTGGACGCGCGATGGCAAAGTCCGGGCAGAACAAGTGAGCGTGACGCCTCAGGTCTCCGGAAGCATTATTCAACTCAACGTGAAAGATAACCAGTTCGTCAATGCAGGCGATCTCCTTTTTACCATCGACAAGACCCCTTTCCATATCGCAGAACTTAACGCACAGGCACAGTTGGCAAAAGCGCAGTCCGATCTGGCAAAAGCCAATAATGAGGCAAATCGCCGTCGGCATTTATCCCAAAACTATATCTCCGCCGAGGATATGGACACGGCGAATCTGAACGTTAAAGCCATGCAGGCCAGTGTTGAAGTCGCCAGAGCAACCCTGAAACAGGCCCAGTGGCAGCTCACCCAGACGGAAGTCAAAGCCCCGGTCGCGGGGTGGATAACCAATCTTTCGACCCGCACGGGCGATTATGCCACCACCGGCAAGCCCCTGTTTGCGCTTGTCGACAGCCACTCATTTTATGTGATCGGCTATTTTGAGGAAACCAAATTACGCCATATCCGTGAAGGTGCTCCAGCACAAATCACATTGTACAGCGGCAATATAAAGTTACAGGGTCACGTAGCCAGCATTGGCCGGGCCATCTACGACCAAAGTGTGGAAAGCGATTCCGGGCTGGTGCCTGATATCAAGCCCAATGTTCCGTGGGTTCGCCTGGCGCAGCGCGTTCCTGTGCGGATTGAATTTAACGCATTGCCGCATGACGTCACGCTGGTGTCGGGCACCACCTGTAGCGTGGCGATTGCTGGCCAGCGCTAATGAAACGCCTTCATCAGGTGTTGCAAAACGCCCCCTGGTTTAAAGCGACATCCGGGCAATGGCGATATGCCTTACGCAACACCATTGCCATGTGTCTTGCGCTGACGTTTGCCTATTATCTGAACCTGGATGAACCCTACTGGGCGATGACCTCCGCGGCGGTTGTGAGTTTTCCTACGGTAGGCGGCGTTATCAGCAAAAGCCTGGGGCGAATCGCCGGGAGTTTGCTTGGCGCAACCGCTGCCCTGATCCTGGCGGGACATACCCTCAACGAGCCCTGGCTCTTTCTGCTGAGTATGGCCGCCTGGATTGGCTTTTGTACCTGGGCCTGCGCGCACTTCACCAACAACGTGGCCTATGCGTTTCAGTTAGCGGGTTATACGGCGGCAATCATCGCCTTTCCGATGGTTAACATTAGCGAGATCACCCAGTTATGGGATATCGCTCAGGCCCGCGTATGCGAAGTAATTGTGGGCATTCTGTGTGGGGCGATGATGATGATGATCTTGCCCAGTACCTCTGACGGCACCGCACTGCTCACCGCGTTAAAAAACATGCACGCGCGATTGTTGGAGCATGCCAGTCAGCTCTGGCGGCCCGAGACAACTGACGCCATTCGCTCCGCCCACGAAGGGGTGATCGGTCAAATCCTGACGATGAATTTGTTACGCATCCAGGCCTTCTGGAGCCATTATCGTTTTCGTCAGCAGAATGCCTTGCTCAATTCACTGCTGCACCAACAGTTGCGTCTGACCAGCGTCATCTCGAGCCTTCGCAGAATGTTACTCAACTGGCCTAACCCTCCGGCGCATCTCCAGGAGGTGATTGAACAACTGCTGGTCACTCTCGCTAAACCGCAGACGGACAGCTACACCGTGGCGCGGATCATTGCCCCATTACGTCCTCTGGACAAGCAAGATTACCGGCACATCGCATTCTGGCAGCGGTTACGTTATTTCTGCCGGGTCTACTTACAGAATAGCCATCGCTTAAATTTGCTGGAAAATGTCGCGTCGGTTGAGCAGATTAACGTGAAGCGCAGCCCCGGACTTGCGCGCCACACCGACAACGCGGAAGCCATCTGGGGGGGCTTACGTACGTTTTGCACGTTGATGGTGATTGGCGCATGGAGCATTGGCGCACAGTGGGAGTCAGGCTCTGGCGCGTTAACGCTGGCGGCCATCAGTTGCGTACTCTATTCTGCCGTTGCGGCCCCATTCAAATCGCTCTCTCTGCTGATGCGCACGCTTATCCTGTTGTCGCTGTTCAGTTTCGTCGTCAAATTTGGGCTGATGGTACAAATCACCGATCTCTGGCAGTTTCTGTTGTTCCTGTTCCCGCTGCTCGCGACGATGCAGTTACTGAAGTTACAAATGCCAAAGCTGGCGGGGCTTTGGGGGCAACTCATTGTGTTTATGGGGTCGTTTGTCGCCGTCACTAATCCGCCGGTTTATGATCTGGCTGAGTTTTTAAACGACAACACCGCCAAGATAGCCGGGGTGGCCATCTCCTGGCTGGCATTCGCCATTCTACGCCCCGGCTCAGACGCCAGGAAAAGCCGACGTCACATTCGCGCATTACGCCGGGATTTTGTGGATCAGCTCAGTCGTTATCCCTCTCTGAGCGAGAATGAGTTTGAATCCCTGACGTATCATCACGTTAGCCAACTCAGTAACAGCCAGGATGCATTAGCGCGGCGTTGGCTATTACGATGGGGTGTGGTGTTGCTGAACTGTTCGCACGTTGTTTGGCAATTACGCGCCTGGGAAGCACGTTCAGACCCACTTTCGCGGGTGAGGGATATTTGCATCTCATTATTGCATGACGTGATGAGCGAGCGTGGCGTTCAGCAACGCCCACTCGCCACCACATTGCAGGAATTGCAGCGTATCTGCGACACGCTCGCGCACCATCATCAGCCCGCAGCACAGGAACTGGCGGCGCTTATCTGGCGACTTCACTGTTCACTTTCGCAGCTTGAACAAGCGCCACCGCAGGGTACGCTGACATCCTGATTATTTAATCACGCCACAGGCATAACGCGCCCCGCCACCGCCCAACGGTTTTGGCTGATCGGACATGTGATCGCCGCCAACATGGATCATCAGCGCCTTGTCTTTAACGTCATCAAGGGATGTGAGTCGCGGAGCAACGACAGGCGTTGTCGCAGTACCGTCGCTATTCACCACTAGCAGGGGCAAGTCGCCCATATGGCCTGCGCCACTGGGTCCCTCATGTTTGCCGGTTTTGTGGGGATCGAGATGCCCTCCTGCGGACTCCGCGGCAGAAGCTTTGCCCTCTTTCATCGCGGGCTCGCAGCTACCGTTGGCATGGACGTGGAAACCATGTTCTCCTGCGGGTAATGCTTTGAGATCGGGGGTAAATTGCAGGCCTTTATCGGTTTCGGTGATAGTGACCGTGCCAATCGCTTGCCCGACGCCTTGCGATGTCACCAGATTCATTTCCACTTTTTCACTGTTGGCCTGTGCACCCGCACAAACCAACAGCGTCAACATTGCCAGACTCACACGTTTCATAGGACCTCCGTCAATTTATCTCCCCGTTAAGTGTAAACCAGCGAAATAATCTTGAGCGTAAAGTCCGTATGTTGGTTATGGCACGTCGTAACCGAGAGCGGCTTTACGGATACGGAACCATTGCTGGCGCGACATCGTCAATGATTCTGCTTCAATCGCCGAACGCACCCGCTCAATTTTCCCGGAACCGATAATAGGCAATGGCTGCGAAGGTAGTCGCAAAATCCACGCATACACCACCTGTTCGATGGATTGCGCATTCAGCTCTTCTGCAATCGTGGCAAGTTCTTTACGCAGCGGTTGGTATTCGTCATCATTAAACAGGCGCCCACCGCCGAGGCAGGACCAGGCCATTGGACGAATGCGCAGTTGCTGGAGCTGATCGAGCGTACCGTCCAGCAACAGCGGCTGGTGAACCGGCGAGATTTCCACCTGGTTTGTCGCGAGTGTGAACGGCAGGCGTGACTGCAATAACGTGAACTGTGCTGGCGTGAAGTTTGACACCCCAAAGTGGCTAACCTTTCCACTTTTGTGCAGCTGTTTAAACGCTTCCGCGACATCATCGGCGTCCATTAACGGATCGGGGCGATGGATCAACAGCAGGTCAAGATGGTCGGTTGCCAGATTTTTCAGCGACTGTTCCGCGCTGACAATAATATGGTCGCTATCGGTAATGTAATGACCGAGCGTATTTTCTGCCCGGGCGGTCGTGGCAATACCACACTTGGTGACAATTTGCATGCGTTCACGCAGATGCGGCGCCAGCTTCATGGCCTCGCCAAATGCCGCTTCACACTGGTAGCCACCATAAATATCCGCATGGTCAACCGTGGTAACGCCTAATTCAAGATGCTCTTCAATGAAACTCACCAACTGACGCGCGGACATATTCCAGTCCATTAAACGCCAGTAGCCCATAACGAAGCGGGAAAACTCCGGACCTTGCGGCGCAATCGTGACACGCTGAACCATAACAGCTTCCTCATCAATAGACAGGTTTTGAGTATACGCAATTACGCTTTTAAAAGAGTGAAGGTTGTTGCGGTTCTTCCTGCGGGTCGGGTTTGTTTGCACGCAATCTGCGCATCAGGCGCTGACGGCATAAGCGCAGCACCTCTTGTTTTTCGGCATCGCTCATATTTTGCCAGTTAAAGCGCTCATCACGGCTGCGCAGACATCCACGGCAAAACCCACGATCATCTGACTGACAGATGCCGCGACACGGGCTCTGGACGGGAAAAAACTCCAACTGCTCAGCCACATTCCCTCCTTAATTAAGATAGCCCTGCACCACATACTTCATGTTGCGGCGCACCGCCTGAAGGATGATGTCTCTATGACAATTGAAGACGCTAACTGAAATTCTGGCAACTTCTGTTGCATTAGACCGACTGGTCTATTACACTCTTTTCCCATGAACAAACAGACTGAACATGACACACGCGAACATCTTCTGGCAACAGGCGAAAAGCTTTGCATGCAGAAAGGCTTCACCGGAATGGGGTTGAGCGAACTGCTGAAAACCGCCGAAGTGCCCAAGGGTTCGTTTTATCACTATTTTCGCTCAAAAGAAGCGTTTGGCGTCGCGATGCTGGAACGCCACTATGCGGCGTACCATCTGCGTCTGGCGACGCTTCTGGAATCCGGTGCGGGTAATTATCGCGACCGGGTTCTGACGTACTATCAGGAAAACCTGAAGCAGTTCTGCCAGCAGGGCAGTATTAGCGGGTGCTTAACCGTTAAACTTTCCGCTGAGGTGTGCGATCTTTCGGAAGATATGCGTACTGCGATGGACAAAGGTGCACGGCACATTACCGCGCTGCTGGCGCAAGCGCTGGAAAAAGGGCGTGCTAGTCACTGTTTGTCGTTTGTCGGTGAACCTCTGCAGCAGGCGCAGGTACTCTATGCCCTGTGGTTAGGGGCGAATTTGCAGGCCAAAATTTCTCGTAGTGCAGCACCGCTGGAAAGCGCGCTGGCACACGTAAAAACCATTGTTGCAACGCCTGCCGTTTAACAGGCGTTTTTATTTACCTTATCACTAGTCGACCGGTCTACTCAGGAGTCATTCATTATGTCGTCCGAAAAATTATTTACCCCACTGAAAGTCGGGGCTATTACCGCCGCAAACCGCGTTTTTATGGCCCCTCTTACGCGTTTACGCAGCATTGAACCTGGCGATATTCCGACACCGTTAATGGCGGAGTATTATCGTCAACGCGCAAGTTCTGGGCTTATCATCTCCGAAGCAACCCAGATTTCGGCCCAGGCGAAAGGTTACGCTGGCGCACCAGGGCTGCACAGCCCGGAACAGATTGCCGCATGGAAAAAAATCACCGCCGGCGTTCACGCGGAACAGGGGCATATTGCCGTTCAACTTTGGCACACCGGTCGTATTTCTCACAACAGCCTCCAGCCAAATGGCCAGGCGCCAGTTTCGGCTTCGGCGATCAGCGCGAATACCCGTACTTCTCTGCGCGATGAAAACGGTCATGCGACCCGCGTAGACACCTCAATGCCGCGCGCGCTGGAAACCGACGAAATTCCAGGTATCGTGAACGATTTCCGTCAGGCGATTGCGAATGCGCGTGAAGCCGGGTTTGATCTGGTGGAGCTGCATTCGGCCCACGGCTATCTGTTACATCAGTTCCTTTCCCCGACCTCTAACCACCGTACCGATCAATACGGCGGCAGCGTAGAAAACCGTGCGCGTCTGGTGCTGGAAGTAGTAGATGCGGGTATTCAGGAATGGGGCGCAGATCGCATTGGTATTCGCGTGTCGCCGATAGGTTCTTTCCAGAATGTGGATAACGGCCCGAACGAAGAAGCCGACGCGCTGTATCTGATTGAACAGTTGGGTAAACGCGGTATTGCTTATCTGCATATGTCCGAGCCGGACTGGGCGGGCGGTCAACCTTATACCGAAGAATTCCGTCGCAAAGTGCGTGAGCGCTTCCATGGCCCGATTATCGGCGCTGGCGCGTACACCCCGGAAAAAGCCGAGGATCTAATTAAGAAAGGGTTGATCGATGCCGTGGCATTTGGTCGTGCGTATATCGCCAACCCGGACCTGGTTGCGCGTTTGCAACATAAAGCCGAACTCAACCCGCAACGCGCAGAAAGCTTCTATGGCGGTGGCGCGGAAGGTTATACCGACTACCCTACCTTGTAATTTCGCATTGCGTAATCCTGCATTGATAGCGGCGTAAAATCGCCGCTATACTAAAACAACATTTTGAATGTATTGACCATTTTAAAGGGGAATAACAATGCGTTTACTTCATACCATGCTGCGCGTCGGCAACCTGCAACGCTCCATCGATTTTTACACCAAAGTGCTGGGCATGAAGCTGCTGCGCACCAGCGAAAACACCGAGTACAAATACTCTCTGGCGTTCGTCGGTTACGGTGAAGAACGTGATGAAGCGGTGATTGAGCTGACCTATAACTGGGGCGTCGATAAATACGAACTGGGCACTGCTTACGGTCATATCGCCCTGAGCGTGGATAACGCCGCCGAAGCCTGCGAACGCATTCGCCAGAATGGCGGCAATGTCACCCGTGAAGCTGGCCCGGTGAAAGGCGGCAGCACGGTGATAGCATTTGTAGAAGATCCGGACGGTTACAAAATCGAACTGATCGAGGAGAAAGACGCCGGTCGCGGTCTGGGTAACTAATGCCTGTCGGGCGCAGATCCTCTGCGCCCATTTATCGTCTTTCAGCGCTGTCGTTATTGATAGGATATTTCATAGACAACCGACGCCGAGACTTTCCCACCGACAATTTCGCTGTCTGACGTTCTGTAGTATCTGGCCGCCATTGGAATGCTGTACTGCCCTTCGCTCGCATTCCCCACCATAAACGTTTCGTTCAGATGAACGGTTTGCGGCGTTTGCCCTCCGTCTTTGGCTGACAAAATCTGAACACCCACATTTTCCGCTAATCCGTCCCCTTTATCGCTATACAGCACGCCATTTTCAGCGTCGCCGCCGTTAGGATCGGTCAGCATCATATTGACGGTGGTGGCCGCATTACACTTGAGGCTGATCGTAAAATCCACGTTATTACCGACATCGCCTTTTTTAGGCAGTTCGTTGGCATTAATGCGCCTCAAATTAACCGTTGAGGGTGTGTCTGCATTGATATCACAGCCGCCAGTGTTAACAGAAACAGTAAACTCAGACATATTAATATATACACACATATCAAGCGTATTTTTGGTCTCAGATGATGAGATACATACATAAGCCAAATGACCGCCCTGAATAATGTGAGTACCTGGAAGCAATGGTGCTGTCGTGACAAAATAAATTTTATATCTCGCCCCTAACGCTCCCTGGGATATTATCCCATCTGTTGACCACAGTTTGGTATCAGATGGATAATATCCTAACCCATAATAGGGACCGTTTGGATCGGCTATCGCCATCGCAAAGCCAATACCTGGACTATTATCTATTGGGTATACAGCCAAATTACCTTCCGGTGCAGAATATGTTCCTACGGGTAGTTCAACGGTAGCAGCATACGCCCATGTTGATGTGCTACTTCCTGAGCATTTTTGCCCGGTGAAGGTAAATACAACCTCATAGTTATCAACATAGGACTCACCAATCAGTGTTCCCGCAGGATACGCTGAGGAATTATCAGTATTAATTGAGACATTGCTCGGCGCTGCATGCAACCCTGAGCCTTCAACACATACTCTTGTGTAGCGGGCATATGCGTCCTTGGGAATCCCGCACAATAATAATGCAACAGCTGTCACTATCATTACTTGTGACGAATACATCAACGCTCGTTTAAGTATTAAAATAATTACTGTCATATATTCCTGTTATCCATTGTGTGCAGGGCTTTTATCTGCAACTTTCCACAAACGGCTTCAGCGCCGTTTTCTTTGTCTTTTCAGGTTCTGGCGCAAGCGCATAATTGACATGACACTGTTCATTGTCATCATCACCCCATTTAATATGCAGACTGCCTTTATCATTGGGGACGCGGGCATAAATCAGACTCCCTTGCGACACCACCCCGACGCTGACACCGTTATCATCAAAAACATCCGCGCCAAACGGCAGCGTTTTACCGGCAAAATCCGCCTGAATTAATACAGGTCTCCCCTGGCGGGCATCAAATTTAGCCTTCACCACCGCACCATAGCGTGGGACTATTTTTTGCGAGGTGTTTTCCAGTTCAGCGTTTTCAGATATCCCTTTTGGATCAATAACGACATCATTTAATTGATAAGGATTGGTTGACGGGAACAGGGCATAGCCAAAGCGGTCAATGGTCACGCCGGGATAAGAGGGTATCGCCGCCCCTTCAGCCCCTTTCGCCTCCACCAGGGTAAACGTATCACCCGTGTAGGGTGAGAATGTAATGCCGCCCGAATGCGCAACCACAGAGCCAGACATACCAACCGACGCACTGTGATAATCGCGACCTTTACTGTACGTTGCGGAAAGTGAAGCGACACCACCTTTATAGGTCCCGGCAACGTTACCGCTTGTCCCTGCATAGTCGTCATGACTGCCGCTAACCGAATAAGTATACTGGTTCTGTTCACCGAGACTGCCCGAAATAATCGCCTGTTCTGAGGCCGTGCCAGATGAATCCTGGTTATAGCTCATACTGAGTTGCGGCACAGACGCCCCCATATCGTGGCTTTCCCACAATGGAATCGAGAAATTCAGAAAATAACTGGTCTGGGATGTGCCCCACTCGTCCTGACTACGACTGATATTCAGACTGTAATTCAACCATTTATAACTATTGGAATAACCGATCTGGTATTGCCGCTCTACAGATCCTTTATTCCAATAGTTCTCCATGCTGGCGCTAATATATAACTGGCCCCATCCTTCCTTGAGCCCCTGGCTCAGATTAAGCGTAAAGCGGTTTTTCTGTCGCTGAATCTGATTACTATCATTACCGTGATGCAAATCATCCAGCGTTTCCATCGCCGTGAGGTAATCCATATATCCACTGCTGGAGAAACGGTACGCGGCCAGTGTGATATTACTGTTCGTTTCATTAATCAGCTTGCTGTAACTTATCTGAAAACTTTGACCGGACATATCGCCACGATCGGGCAGATGCGCTTTGGACTGGGTGACGTCAAACGCGATTGCGCCAATGGGAAAACCTAAGGCAGCGCCCATTTTTACCGCCTGATAATCCTTGTTTGCCTGAACGCCCCCATACCCTGTCAGAATGTTCGTGAAGCCCTGTTGCCAGGTCGCCTCCGTAAAGACAGGATCGTCCGATACGCTGTCGCTGCGCAGTTTTCCCGCACTGAGGCTGTACCGCGTACTTCCGGGACGCAGCAATTGCGACACCGAAGAATAAGGAATGGAAAAGTTCTGCTGCGAGCCATCGGCCTCCTGAATGCTCACATCCAGATTACCGCCATAACCGGTCGGATAGAGATCGCTAATCACAAACGCACCGGGCGAAACGGTGGTTTCATAAATCGTCTGACCGCTCTGTTTAACCGTGACTTTCGCATTCGTTTTCGCCACACCGCGTATTTCAGGCGCATAACCGCGCTGCGATTGTGGCAACATGCGCTCATCACTGGCCACCTGCGCCCCGCTGATGGGCAATGTATCAAACAGTTGTCCGCTGGTATTCAGTTGCCCGGCCGCCAGACGTCCCCAGATAGCAGGAATATCCCGCTGCACATAGGTATTCAGGACAGTGTAGTGCCCGCCTTGATCCTGCATCCAGTTCCAGGAGCCATTATGACGAAGGTACCATGCGCCAATATTCAGGCCACTGTTGATCGAGGCGTATAATGACTTCGATTCATAATTGCTGTTTTTTGATTCGTAGGCATTCATATTGTATCCCAGCATCAGGGCGGGGATCCCGCTGTCCCACATTGACGGGGGGACAGAACCGCGTGGAAGCTTATCAATATAGACTTGCGGGATAGAGAGACTTAATTGCTGAGCTTCGCTGTCAAATTCCTGTGTTGCCTCCGGAATGATATCTTGTATACGTGTGCAGTTCTTACTGTCGGTCAGTACGTCCCATTGCGTGAATTTAATCTGTTCTTTTTTAAAACTGATCAATTCAAAAACATTATTTGGAATACACGCATCAACGGCATTGTTCGCCCCGGCCCGGAACTCGATGTTCGAAATCGTTAATTGCTCAGTGTTCAGCGAGACAATAACTTTATAGATACCCGGTAATACACTCGCGCCATTTGAAAATCGCTTCAGGTCGATAATTTGCGCGCCTGAACGGTTAACAAAAGCATCATTAAACTCATAATTCCCCGCAACGTCCATCGAGGAGATGCCGTCTGTTTTTGCTCCGGCGACAGCATATTGCAATGGAAGCACGATATTAACGTAACAAAGCACATGGAATAAGCGCATAATAAAATCACCGAAAATGAATTATTTTTTGACTTTATACTTATTCAATCCACCAAAATCATTGATTGACGCATATTCGATCGAATCTGCGCTACTTAACTGTTTCACACCGTTGAAATGAAAATCACTTGATCCACCCGGTGAAATCATCTGCCCAGGGGAAACCATTTTCTTCCCACCCGATGTATAACTCACTTCACTCAGGGTGACATAATAAGGTGTCGGGTTAGTTGCTGTAATACCGCTACCGTTAATACTCCAGCGTAGTAAATTGGGCGCGTCATTGGCGCTGCCTTTTAGTGAATCTGGACGATAGAAAAGCTTGATACGTGTTTTGAAGGCAATATTAATCTGGCTTGCGTCAATGGAGTCTTTCGACTTTGCAGGGATAGCCAATACATTCAGATAAAAAACAGACTCTTTATCCTGCGGCAGGCTGTTTTCAGCGATCAGACTGATCCTGAGCGTCTGTCCTTTGCCCGCATTCACCCGGTTAATGGGCGGTGTTAAGACAAAGACAGATGCTATTTTATCAGGCGTCACGTTCTTAACACCGTTATCGATCCAGCTTTGCGCCAGAACCGGCAGGCTTCCTGTATTTTTCATTCGTACAGTGACCTCGCTCTCTCCGGCAGGATAAATAACGCGAGTCCCCTCTAACACCAGGCCTGCAAATGAAAGAGTGCTGAAACCAAACAGTGTCATCATTAATGACATCTGACATAATATTTTTAACCGTTTCATTAAATCATTCCAGAAATAACCATTTGTTAACAACACTCTGTGTAACTTATTTACTGATACGACAGTTCATAGGTGGCATTAGCGGTAACTTTACCGACGGCTGGCGCGGCATCATTACTGTAATATTGCACGATATAGGAAAGTGAACCGTTCCCACTGGCATCGATGGTAAATTTCGACCCACCGCTCTGATCCGCATTTAAATCAATTGCAGTATTGGATTTAGCAACATCCACCAACTGCAGACTTACTTTCGTTGGATTCGCTTCTTCGTTTTTCAGGTTGCCATTGGTATCCGGCGTCCCATTCTGCACGCCAAACTGAACACCTATACCTGTCGCGCTCGCCGTACAACCCGTAACGGAAATAGCGAAAGGTGTAGGTTTTGCTGTCGTACCAACCACCGCGATGGTTTCTGTAGACACTTTATCCAGAGTCACCGTGCCATTGGGACCACCGGCATCAACTTTGGTATCACAGGTTGAGGCAACGACTTCTCCGGCGAATTTAATGGTTCCTTTATCGGTAGCCGCATTCGCGGTATTTATGCCGGACAAACTTACTATCGCACAGGCAGACATCACCATGTATAACTTACGCAATTTCATTTATCTCTCCAACGTATAACAAGAGTGTTTATTGAGTATCATTCATCCCTAAAACTTAACACTCACCCAGCCAGTGTTATCTGTAAGGATTTTTATGTTATTTATCGCTATTATATTTTATATTCCCGACAACTCGCATTTTCGAGCAATTTTAGCCATCATATGCAAAAGAATGACTTTAGCGTCAGTACAATAGCCATAACAACATAATAATATTATATATCAATAATAAGCCGTCGGTAATCAATGTTCAGTCTAATTTTGGACAATTCACAACATGGACACCTTAATTAAACACAAAGTTAACCAGGGATAATATTAGATATTAGTTCGCGTAATAGGCAGGTGAGATTAAATAACCCCTTCCACTGTTCAATTAAATTGATTGCACAATCGCTTAATCCCACAACACTGAATAATGCGGATACAAAACAGGAATACAAAATATATTTTTGTACATTTGATGAGTATGGGCACCAGCACCCTATTCCGCGCACACCCACGCTTAGCTCGGTGAGGTCATATTTTTTTGATTTTATGAACAGGCATTCCTGCTATCTGAAGGGGAAGAAAATGCCCACAAGCAGCCTGACAGGACATCAACCTGCTCTACGGAATGTCGATATCCTGGGACGCAATACCCGATGTCCCTTTTCCCTCTGCCATTCCCGTCAGCAACAAAATTTGGCATAATGCGCGCTGCAATTTTTCTGTATTAAGAGACCCTGATGTCCGATAACGCTCAACTTTCCGGTCTGTGTGACCGTTTTCGTGGTTTTTATCCTGTCGTGATAGATGTCGAAACGGCTGGATTTAACGCCAAAACCGACGCGCTGCTTGAGATCGCCGCCATCACACTGAAAATGGATGAACAAGGCTGGTTGATGCCGGACACGACGCTGCATTTCCATGTCGAACCGTTTGAAGGGGCAAACTTACAGCCTGAGGCGCTCGCCTTTAACGGTATCGATCCGTCAAATCCACTGCGCGGCGCCGTCAGTGAGTACGACGCGTTGCACGCGATCTTCAAAATGGTGCGCAAAGGCATCAAAGACAGCGGTTGCAACCGGGCCATCATGGTTGCCCACAACGCCACCTTCGACCACAGTTTTATGATGGCAGCGGCGGAACGCGCATCGTTGAAGCGTAATCCGTTCCATCCCTTCGTGACTTTCGATACTGCGGCACTCAGCGGTCTGGCGCTGGGGCAAACCGTGTTGTCAAAAGCCTGTCTGGCAGCAGGTATGGAGTTTGATGGCACCCAGGCGCACTCCGCCCTCTATGACACCGAACGCACCGCTATCCTGTTTTGCGAAATCGTGAACCGTTGGAAACGCCTTGGCGGGTGGCCACTACCGCAACCGGAAGACGCTTAATCACTTTCATCAGGCGATCGAGCCCATAAAAAAAGCGACCAGAGAATGGTCGCTTTTTTTATTTCCGCTGATTACTCAGCATCAGGTTCTTCGGTTTTGTATTTCGCTGCAGTTTCTTTAATCAGTTGCTGCAACTCACCGCGCTGGTACATTTCGATCAAAATATCACAGCCGCCAACCAGTTCGCCATCAACCCACAGTTGCGGGAAAGTTGGCCAGTTTGCATATTTCGGTAATTCCGCTCGAATATCCGGGTTCTGCAGGATATCAACATAGGCAAAACGCTCGCCACAGGCAGACAACGCCTGGACAGCCTGTGCGGAGAAACCGCAGCTTGGCAGTTTTGGAGAACCTTTCATGTACAGGAGAATCGGGTTTTCAGCGATCTGGCGCTGGATTTTTTCGATAGTGGTGCTCATTGTCTTGCTTCCTTTAACTTCTTTTACGGCAGTAGTCTGACATTGTAGCGGGTCAGACTGGCAACGGAAAATAACATTTTCATTACGCTTTACTATTTTATCCCCTGGCGCGATAAGTTGCATTCTCTATATTTCTTATCCTGTAAAACAACACGCCCTGGACTCTCCGCTGACCATTTTTAGTACGAGCTGTTGATTTTTTTTGCAGTCGCTTACGAAATGGGGTTTTAGATGATAAAAGCGATTAACTTTCTGTGCTTTTATGGATTAGAATCGACAGGTTTTGTAAATCACACGCAGGCATGATAGCCGCCTGCATTAACCAGAGGACTGCTCAGTGGCGCGAATAAACCGAATTTCGATCACGCTCTGTGCTTTGCTTTTTTCCACACTCTCTTTCACATCCCCGGCTAATGCTTCCCGGCAAACCAGGGAGACGCCTGCTGTTTCTCACGTAACGAAAACGGCAGATAAACATAAGAACGCGACGGCCAGTAAAAAAACAACCAAAACCAGTCAGAAAACCGTCAAAAAAGCCGTTAACAAAACCAGCGTAAAAACGGCCTCTTCGTCCAAAAAGCACACGACCTCGCCAGCGAAAACCACTAAAAATGCACATCGCCGTGTCTCTTCCACAACCGCAAAAACAGCCTCCGTCACCTGGAGCGAAAAATGCACGCCACGCAAAGGCCGCAAGCCCCATTGTGTGAAGGTGAAAGAGACCGCACCAGCTTCGCTTGCCGATGCGCATAAGGTCAGGGTACAGAAAGCGACCAAAACGGCAATGTCCACATTGATGAATCAGATTGGTAAACCGTATCACTGGGGCGGCACGTCGCCACGTACCGGTTTTGATTGCAGCGGTCTGGTCTGGTACGCCTATAAAGATCTGGTGAAGTTCCGTATTCCGCGTACGGCAAATGAAATGTACCACCTACGCGATGCCTCACCGATTGAGCGTGATGAACTGAAGAATGGCGATCTGGTCTTCTTCCGGACCCAGGGGCGCGGTACTGCGGATCACGTCGGCGTGTATGTCGGCAATGGCAAATTTATCCAGTCCCCCCGTTCAGGGCAGGAAATTCAGATAACCTCATTAAGCGAAGATTACTGGCAACGCCACTATGTCGGCGCCCGCCGCGTCATGACGCCAAAAACCATTCGTTAATCCCTTACCCTGTTGTTTTCGCAACAGGGTAAGTTCTTCTTTTGCATCACCTTTCAATTTGCTACCCTATCCTTACGTACTTTATGGCTATTGTACGTACTCAATATTAATAATAAGGAGAGAAGCAATGTCGTTCGAATTACCTGCATTACCGTATGCCAAAGACGCGCTGGCACCACACATTTCCGCTGAGACGCTGGAATACCACTACGGCAAACATCATCAAACCTATGTGACGAATCTCAATAACCTGATCAAAGGTACCGCCTTTGAAGGTAAATCACTGGAAGAGATCGTTCGTAGTTCAGAAGGTGGCGTATTCAATAACGCAGCCCAGGTCTGGAACCACACGTTCTACTGGAACTGCCTGGCCCCGAACGCGGGCGGCGAACCAACCGGCAAACTGGCTGACGCTATCGCCGCGTCCTTCGGTAGCTTTGCTGAATTCAAAGCACAGTTCACCGATGCTGCGATTAAAAACTTCGGTTCCGGCTGGACCTGGCTGGTAAAAGGGGCTGATGGCAAACTGGCTATCGTTTCTACGTCCAACGCGGGCACCCCGCTGACCACGGATGCCACCCCGCTGATGACCGTTGACGTGTGGGAACATGCTTACTACATCGACTACCGTAATGCCCGTCCTGGCTACCTGGAGCATTTCTGGGCGCTGGTAAACTGGGAATTCGTTGCGAAGAACTTCGCGGCGTAAATACGACAACGCAGAAGGGTTTCCTTCTGCGTTTTTATTTTCAACTCAATCGTTTAGTTGGCGACATAGGCCGTTTCAGGTTGCCTTCTCGCTGACACAAAGACCAGCAATAACGCCAGCCCTGCCACAATGGCGCCCATCACCGGAACAAAGCTATACCCCAGACCGCCGGAAATCACCGCGCCACCCGCCGCCGCGCCTAACGCATTCCCAAGATTAAATGCCCCGATATTCACCGACGAAGACAACCCCGGCGCTTCACTGGCGACACGCATCACGCGCATCTGCAAAGGCGGTACGACGGCAAATGTTGCCGCGCCCCACACCACCATACTGAACGCAGCGCCCAGATCGTTACGCGCCAGGAAAGGAATGGCCAGCATGATGACCATAAGCAGCAGTAAGAAACCTTTCAGCGTACCGTTGACGGAACGATCGGCCAGTTTGCCGCCAAAATAGTTGCCGATCGAAAACCCAACGCCGATCAAAACTAACATCGCGGTGACAAATGCCGGTGTGGCATGGGCAATGTTTTGCAGAACGGGTGAAATATAGGTGTAGAGGGTGAACATTGCCCCCGCGCCCAGCACGGTGGTCAGCAGCGCAGAAAGGACCGGTGGACGCAGCAAGACAGCCAGTTCTTTACGCACGTCCGGCCGTTCCCCTGCGCCACCTTTCGGCAGAGAGAAGAATAAACTGAGCATCGCGATCACCCCAAGTCCAGCGGTCGCTAAAAAGGACATCCGCCAGCCAATGGTTTCCCCAAGCCATGTGGCCGCAGGCACGCCGCCGATGTTTGCAATGGTCAGTCCCATAAACATCGTCGCCACGGCGCTGGCCTGTTTATGCTTCGGCACTACCCTGGCCGCCACGACCGAACCCAATCCGAAAAACGCGCCGTGATTAAGACTGGTCAAAATGCGCGATAGCATCAAGGTGGTGTAATCCGGCGCAATGGCCGACAGGACGTTGCCCAGCGTAAAAATGGCCATCAAAAAAATCAGCGCATTACGACGAGCACGGTGCGATAGCAACAGGGTCATCAACGGCGCGCCCACCATCACACCCACCGCATAGGCGCTGATGAGCATTCCGGCGGCGGGAATGGAGACATTCACGCCATGCGCAATGACGGGCAACAGCCCCATCGGAGAGAATTCCGTGGTCCCAATACCAAATGCGCCAATCGCAAGCGCCAGTAAGGGGTAATTGATTTTCATACGTTGACTCCGCTGCAGCGTGCCGCGAAGCGACACCCGATAAGAGCCAAAAGCATGACATCAATCACAAAAATAATAAAGTTAACAGAATGGCAAAAGACTTTTGCTGATTTAGTAACAATGAAGGGGTAACGAGATGAGGGAGAGCATGCTCCCTCACGGTAAATCAGTGCAGTGCGGCGGTCAGACCACCCGCTACGATCAGGCCCAGAACAATAATAGTGGTTACTAACGAAAACTTCAGATCGGTGCTCATCAAATTTGCTCCTTTTTATTCCCACACAAAAAGTGATATTGCGCATTTTTACACACTTGGATGTAAAAATCTCCCAGGATTTATATTGATAACCACTTTTAACTCTTCCCCTTTTCGTCAAGATCAGACAAAATTCCACGCTTACTTGATTAGCGTACCGGCCATTGACCCCCTCCTGACGTTTCGTGTCGTTTTCCCGGCGTGCCGCAACCCTGATGTTGCGATAAGGGTGTGTAAAGGCAAACGTTTACCTACAGTATTTTCAGGAGTTTGGATATGGTCTGGAGTGAAATGTAATGGCAACAATTAAAGATGTAGCGAAGCGAGCAAACGTTTCCACTACAACCGTATCACATGTAATTAACAAAACGCGTTTTGTCGCAGAAGAGACTCGCAATGCTGTCTGGGCAGCAATCAAAGAATTGCACTACTCCCCGAGTGCCGTCGCCCGCAGCCTGAAGGTGAATCACACCAAATCTATCGGTCTGCTGGCAACCAGCAGTGAAGCCGCCTATTTCGCTGAAATTATTGAAGCCGTTGAGAAAAACTGCTTCCAGAAAGGCTACACCCTGATCCTTGGCAATGCCTGGAATAATCTTGAAAAACAACGGGCCTACCTTTCCATGATGGCGCAAAAGCGTGTGGATGGTCTGCTGGTTATGTGTTCGGAATATCCAGAGTCTCTGCTCTCCATGCTTGAAGAGTATCGCCATATTCCAATGGTGGTTATGGATTGGGGCGAAGCGAAGGCTGACTTTACCGATACGGTCATTGATAACGCGTTCGAAGGCGGTTATATGGCCGGTCGTTATCTGGTGGAACGCGGTCATCGTGAGATAGGCGTCATTCCTGGCCCGATGGAGCGTAACACGGGGGCTGGCCGCCTGGCGGGCTTTATGAAGGCGATGGACGAAGCGCTGATAAAAGTCCCGGAAAACTGGATTGTACAGGGCGATTTTGAACCTGAGTCTGGTTATCGTGCAATGCAGCAAATCCTCTCTCAGACCCATCGCCCTACTGCGGTATTCTGCGGTGGCGACATCATGGCAATGGGGGCGCTCTGCGCTGCTGACGAAATGGGTTTGCGCGTACCGCAGGATATTTCGGTGATCGGTTATGACAATGTGCGTAACGCGCGCTATTTCACACCCGCACTGACCACTATTCACCAACCGAAAGACTCACTGGGTGAAACGGCCTTTAATATGTTGTTAGACCGTATCGTCAACAAGCGTGAAGAGTCGCAGTCTATTGAAGTCCACCCGCGACTGATCGAACGTCGTTCGGTTGCGGATGGTCCGTTCCGCGACTATCGTCGTTAAGCTTCCCCGGCGGGAACCTCTTCAGGTTCTCGCAACCACTCTTTATTCAGCGTTTCACTGTCGCCTAAATACTCCAGCAGCCAGGCTAATGCGGGCGACGTGTCATTTTGCTGCCAGGTCAGGCAGCATGCTGCATCCGGGAATGGATTCTCCAGGGTCAACGCGACCCATTTGCCACTGTCGACCCACGGTTTTGCAAAATGCGTAGGCACCATCCCGACACATAACCCGGCGGAAAGACAGGTTGCTGACGATTCCCAATCCGGTACGATCACGCGCTTTTGGTTGTCCAGCAGCCAGGTGATACGTTTAGGCAGTGTCCGTGACGTGTCTTCACGGACCAGCGACGGCCAGTTGCGCAACGTATCATCACTCAAGGGTCCGGGCATCGCCGCCAGGGGATGATGACTTGCCACCACGCAGCTCCAGCTCAACATTCCCATATCGCGAAAGGTATAGCGCCCGCCGACGGGGATCGCCTGCGTCGCCCCAATGGCCAGTTCCACGCGTCCGTCGGAAAGCGCATCCCAGACGCCGTTAAACACCTCCTGAGAAACGATCAGCTCGACGTCATCAAAGTGGCGATAGAAGTCGACAATCATCTGCCGGGTGCGTTCTGGTCGCACAATATTATCTACCGCGATAGGCAGTTGCCCTCGCCAGCCATTCGCAATCTGTTGGCACTGCTGGCGGGTGATCTGCATTTTTTTGATAACAGAGCGGCCTTCTTTTAAAAACCAGGCGCCGGCGGGCGTCAATTCCACATCCCGGTGGCGTCGTTCAAACAGGGGAACCGCCAGCCACTCTTCCAGTTGACGTACGGTGTAGCTGACGGCCGAGGGCACGCGATGCAGTTCCTGGGCGGCGGAACTGAAGCTACCATTGCGCGCGACAGCATCAACAACTTCAAGGGAATATTCTGACCACATATTCTGCCTACAAAAAATTTGAATTCAGTAGACAAATATTAGCGTTTCACAACAGGAATTTCACTCCCTACACTCTGCGGCAATGTCTTACTGATAAAAAAAGAGAATGTATTATGCAACCGGGAAAAGGGTTTTTAGTCTGGCTGGCGGGTCTCAGCGTACTGGGTTTTCTGGCAACAGATATGTACTTACCTGCATTTGCTGCCATTCAGGCCGATTTGCAGACACCTGCCTCTGCCGTCAGCGCCAGTCTGAGCCTGTTCTTAGCCGGGTTCGCCATCGCCCAGCTCGCCTGGGGTCCGCTATCCGATCGTTACGGTCGTAAGCCCATACTATTGCTCGGTTTGTCGATCTTCGCCCTCGGAAGTCTGGGTATGCTGTGGGTAGAAAGTGCAACAGGCTTGCTGGTTCTGCGCTTTATCCAGGCCATTGGCGTGTGTGCTGCTGCTGTTGTCTGGCAGGCACTGGTGACGGATTACTACCCGTCGCAAAAAGTTAACCGTATTTTTGCCACCATCATGCCGTTGGTCGGGTTGTCGCCTGCGCTTGCGCCATTGTTAGGCAGTTGGATCCTCGCGCATTTTTCCTGGCAGGCCATTTTCGCCACGCTGTTTGTGATTACGCTGATCCTGATGCTGCCCGCCCTGCGTTTAAAACCCACCGCAAAAGCACGTGACGATAGTCAGGATAAACTGACGTTCACTACCCTGCTGCGTTCGAAAGCCTATCGTGGGAACGTGCTGATTTACGCAGCCTGTTCCGCCAGCTTCTTTGCATGGTTAACCGGTTCGCCGTTCATCCTTAGTGAAATGGGTTATAGCCCCGCAGTGATTGGTCTCAGTTATGTTCCGCAAACCATCGCCTTCCTGATCGGTGGGTACGGTTGCCGCGCAGCGTTACAAAAATGGCAGGGGCAACAGCTGTTACCCTGGTTATTGGTCATCTTCGCATTGAGCGTCGTCGCGACCTGGGCGACCAGTTTTATTAGCCATGTATCGCTGACCGAAATTCTGATCCCCTTCTGTGTCATGGCTATCGCCAACGGCGCGATCTACCCTATTGTTGTGGCTCAGGCATTGCGCCCATTCCCACAAGCCACCGGGCGTGCCGCAGCATTGCAGAATTCACTGCAGTTGGGTCTCTGTTTCCTGGCCAGTCTGGTCGTCTCCTGGTTAATCAGCACACCGTTGCTGACCACCACCAGCGTCATGTTATCGACCGTTGCGCTCGCAGGATTGGGGTATTGGATGCAGTCGCAGGCGAGCGAGTCCACGCATCACACCGCGCACTCTGAGATGGCACACAACGATTCGTACTAAAAATAGCGATAATAGCCACTGATTAGCTCGCTAACTTTTTTGGGTTGTTTCACCGATTATTGAGGCCTATACTCATTTTCGGTTGTTACATAAATACGATAAATATTACGTTCTAACGGGAGCCGGAGCGCTCCCGTTTAGCCAGGGAATGGTCTTTTCGGCAAGGGTTCTCCCTTCCTCTGTTCTACGTCGGATTATAGGCTCGCGGACTTTTTTCCGTGAGATTTCTCACAAAGCCAAAAAGCGTCTACGCTGTTTTAAGGTTCTGATCACCGACCAGTGATGGAGAAACTATGAGTTCATCGTGTATAGAAGAAGTCAGTGTACCGGATGATGACTGGTACCGTATCACCAACGAATTACTGAGCCGTGCGGGCGTTGCTATCAACGGTCCTGCCCCGGCTGATATTCAAATCAAAAACCCCGATTTTTTCAAACGTGTATTGCAGGAAGGATCGCTGGGTTTAGGTGAAAGTTACATGGATGGCTGGTGGGAGTGCGAACGACTGGATATTTTCTTCAATAAAGTTCTGCGCGCAGGCCTCGAAAATCAACTCCCTCACCATTTCAAAGATACACTCCGCATCGCAGGCGCACGCCTGTTCAACCTGCAAAGTAAAAAACGCGCCTGGATAGTCGGCAAAGAGCATTACGATCTTGGTAATGATCTTTTCAGCCGGATGCTTGACCCGTATATGCAATATTCCTGCGCCTACTGGAAAGAAGCCGATACTCTGGAGTCTGCCCAGCAGGCGAAGCTAAAAATGATTTGTGAAAAATTGCAGCTTAAACCGGGTATGCGCGTGCTGGATATCGGCTGCGGTTGGGGCGGATTATCACAATATATGGCGGCCAATTACGCGGTCAGCGTGGTGGGCGTGACCATTTCTGCAGAGCAGCAGAAAATGGCGCAACAGCGCTGCGAAGGTTTGGATGTCACCATTCTGCTGCAGGATTATCGCGACTTACAGGATCAGTTCGATCGTATTGTCTCGGTAGGTATGTTTGAACATGTCGGCCCCAAAAACTACGACACCTACTTTGAGGTGGTTGACCGTAATTTAAAATCTGACGGCCTGTTTCTGCTTCATACCATCGGCTCTAAAAAGACCGACAACAATGTCGACCCGTGGATCAATAAATATATCTTCCCGAACGGTTGCCTACCTTCCGTACGCCAGATAGCCAACGCCAGCGAACCGCATTTTGTGATGGAGGACTGGCACAATTTTGGCGCCGATTATGATACAACGCTGATGTCGTGGTATTCGCGCTTTATCAATGCCTGGCCTGAAATCGCAGATAACTACAGCGAGCGTTTTAAGCGGATGTTTAGTTACTATTTAAATGCCTGCGCTGGCGCATTTCGCGCCCGAGATATTCAACTCTGGCAGGTCGTTTTTTCGCGCGGTGTTGAACACGGTCTGCGCGTTCCCCGCTAACAGAGCAGCCCCCGAAATTCTGCGGGGGCCACTTTCATCTTTTAAGCGTCATTCGCCAGCTTATTTACGGCGCTGTCCCGGGCCGCTAATACGCGCTCAACCGTATCGATAACCGCCTGGGTTTGCGGGTCAATTTCGATATTCACGCGAGCGCCCAGCTTTTTCTTGCCAAGCGTAGTGCGTTCGAGCGTTTCTGGAATAAGGTGAACACAAAAACGCGTTGCGGTCACTTCTCCCACGGTCAGGCTGATGCCATCGATGCCGATATATCCTTTGTACAGAATATATTTCATCAACTGCGGATCCTGCACTTTGAACCAAATCTGACGGTTATTTTCTGAGGTCAGAATTTTTGAGATCTCGGCAGTGGTCATAATATGGCCCGACATTAAATGCCCACCAATCTCATCACTGAATTTGGCGGCGCGTTCAACATTAACCAGATCGCCGACGTTCAGCTCACCTAAATTAGTAATGCGTAAGGTCTCTTTCATCAAATCAAAACTGATCTGATTGCCCTTGATTTCGGTGACGGTCAGACAACAACCGTTGTGCGCCACCGACGCGCCCGTCTCCAGCCCATCCAGCATGTATTCAGGTAATTCCACTACATGAGTGCGAAAATTCGGTTTTTCATCAATAGACACCAGTCTGGCGGTGCCCTGCACAATACCCGTAAACATACCTGCAACTCCTGAAATCAGTTTGAATATCTCTGCCCAGCACAATAGCAGGTGAAAATTCAGGTTGCCAGCAAAGTGCCGCTCACACCTGTTTTTTCACTGGAGAATTACACATTCCCCGCTACAATAGACTGCAAATTCCCCTGCATCTTCTTCTTGCTGCCAATCAAGGCGGCTTTTCTGGTCTCTCAAATAACAACAAAAAACAAGGTGTATACGTGCAAAAGTATATCAGTGAAGCGCGTCAGTTATTAGCTCTGGCAATACCGGTGATTCTCGCGCAAATCGCCCAAACCGCGATGGGATTTGTTGATACCGTGATGGCCGGTGGATACAGCGCCACAGACATGGCGGCTGTCGCCATTGGCACATCCATTTGGTTACCGGCCATTCTGTTCGGTCACGGTCTGCTGCTGGCAATGACCCCCGTTATCGCGCAGTTAAACGGTTCCGGACGCCGTGAGCGGATCGCCCATCAGGTGCGCCAGGGATTCTGGCTGGCGGGGAGTGTCTCCGTCCTCATCATGGTCGTGCTGTGGAACGCCGGGTATATCATCCGCTCCATGCATAATATTGATCCGGCGTTGGCCGATAAAGCCGTCGGTTATCTGCGGGCCCTGCTCTGGGGAGCGCCGGGCTATCTGTTTTTCCAGGTAGCGCGTAACCAGTGCGAGGGATTGGCCAAAACCAAGCCCGGCATGGTCATGGGCTTCCTCGGACTACTGGTCAACATTCCGGTTAACTACATCTTCATTTACGGCCATTTTGGCATGCCGGAACTGGGCGGCGTCGGCTGTGGTGTTGCTACTGCGGCAGTGTACTGGGTGATGTTCATCGCGATGGTTTCCTACATCAGGCGTGCGCGTTCGATGCGCGATATTCGTAATGAGCCAGGATTCAGTAAACCTGACACCGCCGTCGTGAAACGGTTGGTCCAGTTGGGTCTCCCGATCGCGTTAGCCTTATTCTTCGAAGTTACCCTCTTTGCCGTAGTGGCATTGTTGGTATCGCCGCTGGGTATCGTCGATGTTGCGGGTCACCAGATTGCTCTCAATTTCAGTTCGTTGATGTTTGTACTGCCAATGTCGTTGGCGGCGGCGGTGACGATTCGTGTGGGGTATCGTTTGGGTCAGGGATCAACACTGGATGCGCAGACCGCAGCCAGAACCGGTTTGGGCGTCGGTGTCTGTATGGCCATGATGACGGCAATTTTCACGGTAACACTGCGAGAGCATATCGCCCTGCTCTACAACGATAATCCGGCAGTCGTTGCGCTGGCGGCACAGTTAATGCTGCTGGCAGCGATTTATCAGATCTCCGACTCCATTCAGGTCATTGGCAGCGGTATTTTACGTGGCTATAAAGACACGCGATCCATCTTTTTTATCACCTTTACCGCCTATTGGGTGTTGGGTTTACCGAGCGGGTATATCCTGGCGTTAACGGATTTGGTTGTTGACCGTATGGGACCTGCTGGCTTCTGGATTGGCTTTATTATCGGTCTGACCTCCGCAGCCATTCTTATGATGCTGCGTATGCGATATCTGCAACGCCAACCTTCTACGGTTATTTTGCAACGCGCTGCGCGATAAATACGCAATCCCCACCTAAAAGCCAAAAAAAAACCGAACACACATTGTGTGTTCGGTATCCAACAGATGAATAAATGTACTACTGCGTAAGCAGAATATCACGCAAGTGCATATCCATCCCTCTCATCGTAGATTTAATAAATAAATTAAAAACTCATACTTGAGTCACAAAGCTAACGATAAAAAGAGCCGCACAGGTCTACGGCTCGTTAATTATAACGATTTAAATATTTAAAACAAATACACCAAACTAATGTGAAATATTATTTCATTCACTAGACGAATGAATATTTCCATTAGTTACGATTGTATTAACTGATAACACATAATAAATAGTTAGGATTTGCTGAACTATTGAGATTCAGCTTAGGATATTATTGATTCAATGAATCGCAATTAGTTCCATCTTCTAAAAATAAATTCGGTATTCGAGGGATAAAATGAAAAGAAAGGTATTGGCTATCGTCATTCCAGCCCTGATGGCGGCTGGTGCAGTTCATGCTGCTGAAGTTTATAACAAAGACGGTAACAAGTTAGATCTCTATGGCAAAGTCGATGGTTTGCATTACTTCTCTGATGACACCAACTCTGATGGTGACCAGACTTATATGCGTTTAGGTTTCAAAGGTGAAACTCAGATCACTGACCAACTGATTGGTTTCGGTCAGTGGGAATATCAGGTAAACGCCAACACCACCGAAAGCGACCATGGCAACAGCTTCACCCGTCTGGCGTTTGCCGGTCTGAAATTCGGTGATTACGGTTCATTCGACTACGGTCGTAACTACGGCGTTCTCTACGACGTTGAAGGCTGGACCGATATGCTGCCAGAATTCGGCGGTGACTCCTATACCAAAGCTGACAACTTCATGACCGGTCGTGCCAACGGCGTAGCGACTTACCGTAATAACAACTTCTTCGGTATGGTTGATGGCCTGAGCTTCGCGCTGCAGTACCAGGGCGCTAACGAGAACCAGGTTACTAACGAAAATGGCCAGGTGATTCAGGAAGGTACAGGCAATGGCGGCGACCGTAATGTGAAAAATTCCAACGGCGACGGGTTCGGTATCTCCTCTACGTATGATCTGGGGATGGGCGTCAGCTTCGGTGCTGCATATACCTCTTCCGATCGTACTAATGAGCAGGTTAACCATTCAACCGCCGGTGGCGATAAAGCGGATGCGTGGACGACGGGCCTGAAATATGATGCTAACAACATCTATCTGGCAACCATGTATTCTGAAACCCGCAATATGACGCCGTATGGTGGCCGTTCTGATACTATCGCCAACAAAACGCAGAACTTTGAAGTCACTGCACAATATCAGTTCGACTTCGGTTTACGTCCGGCAGTTTCTTTCCTGATGTCTAAAGGTAAAGACCTGGTCGGTGCGGACAACGACAAAGATCTGGTGAAATATGCTGATATTGGCGCGACGTACTACTTCAACAAAAATATGTCCACCTACGTTGATTACAAAATCAACCTGCTGGACGAAGACGACAGCTTCTACTCACGTAACGACATCGCGACTGATGACGTCGTCGCTTTAGGCCTGGTTTACCAGTTCTAATATTTGCCCTGTATAAAGTAGCCCACTCTGCAATAGGTGGGCTTTTTTCTTATATTCTCCTGGCTACGGACAAATATCCGTTCCCCCTTTCTTTGGCTTAATATTCGCCACATACAAATAAATCACCACGACTCCACAATTTTTGTGTGCATTCAGGGTGCATACCTCCTTATAATCTCGCCCGGCTCTATGACTTGTTTAAGACATAGATTTATTTACTGAAACAAACTCTTTCCGGCATTTCAGGTGCTGAATGAGGCAAGAGGCTTAAAATATGTTCACCACGCTCGCATATGTTGCGCTTTTTTTGATCTGTTCATGGGGGTATTTAAAATAGATCAGAAGAGTCAATCTCTTTCCCGGTGTGTCTTCATTGCTATTTTTTTGGGTGCCGCCATTGGCATATCTCTCCACTTTATGGCAGCCGAGAACAGCAAAACCATTATGGAATGGTATAGCATCATCGGAAACGGCTATGTCAACCTGTTAAAACTCGTCGCCATTCCACTGATTTTCATATCCATTCTTTCTGCGATTAACAAACTCGAAAACAATGCAGGCATCGGTAAGATGTCTTTGACTATCGTCGCCTGCATGCTGTGTCTGGTGATGATCGCCGGATTCGTGGGGCTGCTTACAGCGCACACCATTGGACTGGATGCCAGCGCCTTTGGACAGATGCAATCAACGCTGACAGCGGAGGATGTCGACAAAACGGCGGCTGTATCATTACCACATTTGATAACATCGTTAATCCCCACCAATATATTTCTCGACCTTACCGGGGCCAGAAGCGTTTCCGTCATTGGTATCGTCATTTTTACCCTTCTGGCTGGCATTGCGCTGTTAAAAGTCAAAAAAGACGCCCCCGAAGAAGGTAAAAAATTAAGTGCGGGTATTAATGCCATACAAATTTGGGTAATGAAGATGGTGCGTATCGTCATTGCGCTGACGCCTTATGGGGTGATGGCATTAATGGCAAACGTATTTTCGACATATCAGCTTTCACAATTTACCAGCCTGCTGGGGTTTATTGCCGCTTGTTATCTGGCGGTGGCAATGATGTTTATCGTGCACGCCATTTTGCTGGTGCTGAGTGGTAAAAATCCCATTCACTACTTTAAAACCGTTTGGCCCGTGCTCACCTTTGCCTTTGTCTCACGCAGTAGCGCAGCGTCAATTCCTCTGGCGATATCTGCACAGGAAAAATATGGCGTACCGAATACGATTGCCAATATTGCGGCGTCTTTCGGCTCCAGCATGGGGCAGAACGGCTGCGCGGGTATTTATCCTGCCATTATGGTGGCGATGATTGCGCCAACAATGGGTGTCGATCCGTTATCGCTTCATTTCCTGGCAACCTTGCTTCCCGCTATTGCGCTGGGTTCAATTGGCGTCGCGGGTGTGGGTGGCGGTGGCACATTTGCATCACTGATCGTTCTTTCGACGCTGAACTTCCCGGTGGCGCTGGTCGGTATCTTTATTGCGATAGAACCTGTCGTTGATATGGCAAGGACTGCCCTCAATGTGAATGGCTCAATGATGTCTGGTGTTCTGGCAACCCGATTGCTGAGTGAAAAAGGTCAGGAACAACAAGACAGTGCAACGCTGAATTAACCTGTATTCAGGGTTTTCTCAAGCCTATCTGTCTCCTCAGCGTTTGCCCCTTTCCCCCGGGAGCACACGCTGAGGGTTCACACCTCAACCCCATTTATCTGATAATTCACCTACCCCATGATGCCCTCAGCGTACAGTCTGAGTGAAAAACACGCTGCAATATCAACAAAATATAAGCAACTTGTTTAAATACTCTGCGATCGAGTGAATTCAGAAAGAAAAATACCATTTCCCTCTTGCCTCATCCTGACTCTGCCGCTAATATTCGTCCCCGTTGTCACCTACAACGTTGCGTTCATAGCTCAGTTGGTTAGAGCACCACCTTGACATGGTGGGGGTCGTTGGTTCGAGTCCAATTGAACGCACCATTTTGCGTCCGTAGCTCAGTTGGTTAGAGCACCACCTTGACATGGTGGGGGTCGGTGGTTCGAGTCCACTCGGACGCACCATTTCACAGATTGTGACTTGGTGCCTCGCTATTCTCATTAAATTTTCCTCAATATTATCAATACTTAGTTTTATCTTACTCGCAGTCAATAAAGCATTTTTTTCTCTCAATTCCGTTGCCGTCCGTTGCCTTCCACCTGCAGCCACAACGCTTTGGTTCATCTTAGATTAGCCCCATCGATCACCAGACACTTCGCCGCGCTGAATCGTGAGGCAATCCTGGCAAAAAATCGATGTTCTATACTTAATGAAGTGTCCCAGCAGCTGTTAAATCCCCGATGCCTTACGCCCATCCTGAGAAAATGTTTCTGAACTGATTTCGCAACTGCTCCCGCGCGTTAACGTCGCATCAGAGCAACTTCGATGAAAATGAATATTAGGGCGTGGTTCAGCCATTTCCGTTTCTTACCGCCTGTAGCTGAGCGACAGACGCTCCAGAGCAACGAACTGCCAGGCGAAAATAGCCTCAGAGCCGAGCTGTTTTCGACACCGCAGATGGCGCGTTTCGGACAAAAACTGGCGCGTTCCCATAAATTGTCTCCTGACAGGTTGCCTTACTCTCTTCTCAAACGACTGAGCGATAATGAGGCCGTCATTACGCAAAACTGCTATGTGCTCAATGCCGGAAAAAAGGCGAGCATTATGCCCGCTGGCGAGTGGCTGCTGGATAATTACTACCTCATTGAGGAGCAGATCCGTATCGTTCGCCAGCACCTGCCGAAAAACTTCGGTAAGGGGCTACCGGCACTGGCGTCGCCACACCCGTGTCCACGCATTTACGATATCGCGACCGAGGCCATCGCACACGGAGACGGACGCTGGGACACCGCCAGTCTGACCAGTTATATCACCGCTTATCAGCAAGTGGCGCCGCTCACGTTAGGCGAAATATGGGCTTTACCCGGTATGCTGCGACTGGCCCTGATTGAAAATCTACGCCGCGTCAGCATAGAGGTGGTAGAAGCCCAGCAGGAACGCAATCTGGCCGACACCTGGGTTACGCGAATCGTCGAGTGCGCCGAGAATGCCCCCGCCGACCTGATCATGGTGATTGCCGATCTGGCGCGCTCCCGCCCTCCGCTGAGCAGTGCATTTGTGGCCGAACTGGTACGCCGCCTGCAGGGGCGCGGCAATGTGCTGGCGCTGCCGCTAACCTGGATTGAGCAACGTCTTGCTGAGCAGGGCGTCACCGCCGATGCCCTCATTCATCGTTTCAACCAACAGCTCGCCGCCAGTCAGCTTTCAGTAAGCAACAGTATCACCGGTTTGCGTTTACTGAGTGAAACCAACTGGGCCGATTTCGCTGAAGCCATGAGCGTTGTGGAACAGACGTTACGTCAGGACCCTGCCGGTATCTATCCCCTGATGCACTTTGATACCCGCGACCATTACCGCCATGTGATTGAAATTCTGGCCCGGGGCAGCCGCTTCAGTGAACCCGACGTCGCCCGACGCGTGCTCACGCTCTCCAGAGAATCCCCCCCTGACACACCGGGACGCCATATTGGCTATTTTTTGATGGGTGAAGGCCGGAAGCGTCTGGAAATACAGCTGTCAGCCGACACCTCGCGGTTCATCCGCCTGCGGCACAGTTTCAACCAGATCCCCCTGCTCTCCTGGCTTGGCAGCCTGAGCCTGTTGACGATGGCGGCGACAGCCGAAATAGTGCACGAAACGGCGCTGTCGGGGATGGGCTGGTTGCTGATACCGCTGATTGTGGCGATCAGCCAACTGGCAAGCGATCTGCTGAGTGAGGCGACCACCCGTTTTCGCTCACCGCGACCGCTACCGCGAATGGATTTTTCTGCCGGTATCCCGCAGGGTTCCGCGACCATGGTGGTGATCCCCTGTCTGCTGAACGATCGCGAAAGTATCAGCAAACTCATTACCCGTCTTGAGGTTTGCTGGCTTGGTAATCAGAGCGAACATCTCTGTTTCGCCCTGTTGACCGACTTCATTGATTCAGCGAATGAAAACTCGCCGGAAAACAGCGAACTGCTCGATCAGGCTCTCTCACAGATGCAGGATCTTAACCGTCGCTATCCGGCCAGCCGCCCCCGTTTTTATCTGCTCCATCGCGCACCTGAATGGAACCCGCCCCAGGGCGTATGGATGGGTTATGAACGCAAACGGGGCAAACTGGCGTTGCTCAACAGCTGGTTACGTCATCCTGACACACAGTTTTCCAGCGTGGCGGGGCTGCCTGCTGATCTGTTACCGGAGGCGATCCGGTATGTGATTACGCTGGACAGTGATACGGTTCTGCCCCGTGATACCGCGCATAAGCTGGTCGCGACGATGGCGCATCCGCTGAACCAGCCGGAATATGACCCCGCACGCCAGCGGGTGGTCAAAGGATATGGAATTTTACAGCCAGGGCTGGCGGAAGAGATGCCGCGTAACGGACAGGGTCGCTATGCCGCCATGTGCAGCAGCGTACCGGGCAACAACCCGTACTCGATGATGTCTTCCGATATCTATCAGGATCTCTTCGGAGAGGGGTCGTTTGTCGGGAAAGGGATTTACGATGTCGATATCTTTGTTCAGGCCACGAAAAATACCTGCCCTGAAAATCTGGTCCTTAGCCATGACTTACTGGAAGGGTGTTATGCCCGTTCGGGTCTGCTGAGCGAGATCTTACTTTACGAACAATACCCGAATAACTACCTTACCGACGTTGCACGGAGAACCCGCTGGATCCGCGGGGACTGGCAGTTACTTAACTGGCTTAAACTCCGCGTCAGAAAGGCGGATGGAACTCACGATAAAAACCCGTTATCCGCGCTTTCTTACTG
The DNA here is from genome assembly GCF_059421685.1 of Citrobacter sp. GW821-FHT02E08. NCBI lineage: Bacteria > Pseudomonadati > Pseudomonadota > Gammaproteobacteria > Enterobacterales > Enterobacteriaceae > Citrobacter > Citrobacter sp. GW821-FHT02E08. Next base: position 99,625 of record NZ_JBWKVL010000004.1, read on the forward strand.
GAAATTATTCGATAATCTGCGGCGCAGCCTGGTGGCGCCTTCGTTGCTGGCGCTTCTGTTTTGCACGCTGGTGTGGGTACCCAATCCATTTTACTGGCTGGGCGTCCTGGCGCTGGTATGGCTGCTACCCACGGCGATGGCCGTCACCCACGATCTCATCAGGAAACCCGCCCGCCGTCCCGTGGGGCAACATCTGCTGCTGGTTGCGACCGGCGCACTGAAGCGGCTTTCCCGCATCGGGCTGAACATTGTCACCTTACCGCATGAAGCCGGGTACTCTTTATACGCCATTGCCGTGACGCTGTGGCGGCTGGGGTTCAGTCAACGCAACCTCAGTCAGTGGGCCAGCTTCAGCCCGGACAGCGATCGGACGAAGACATCCCCCGTGCGCTTTTACCGGGCGATGTGGATGAATGTGGTCAGCGGTGTGGCGTTAACGGTGCTGACTGCGCAGGTTGCGCCGGGGTTCTCAGCGATCGCGTTGCCGGTCAGTATCGTGTGGTGCCTGACGCCACTGCTGCTGAGCTGGATGAGTCGCCCGCCAGTACGTAACGCATTTTCGCCCAATAAAGAGCAGAAACAGCTGTTACGGCAGACGAGCCGTGAGATCTGGGCCTTTTTTGAAACATTCACTACGGCAAATGAGAACTGGCTTACGCCTGACAACTATCAGGAAATACCGCAGCCGGTGATTGCCCACCGAACCTCCCCCACTAACATTGGTCTGTCGCTGATGGCCAACCTGACCGCGTGGGATTTGGGCTATTTGCCCATCGGTGAGGTGTTGCAGCGCATCACGCTCACCCTCGACGCGATGGATAAAATGGAGCACTTCCGCGGTCATTTGTATAACTGGTATGACACCCGTACCCTTGCGCCCCTCAACCCCCGTTATGTTTCAAGCGTCGACAGCGGCAATATGGCAGGCCATTTACTGACGCTGCGCGAAGGGCTGTCTGCCCTGCGCAATCAGCCGGTCTTAAACAGCGAACAGGTGCTGGCCGGGCTGGACGACACGCTGAGCATCCTGGAAAAACACTGGGGGCAGAACGCGCCAACCGGGCTGCGACTGCTGCGCAAACATTGTCACAGCGCCACCTCGTTGCCTCCGGCGCTGTTGTTTACCGAGCTCAAAAAAATGCGCACTCAAAGCAACCATCTGACGGCGTTGTGCCATCACGAAGACCATCTTGTGCTGCGCTGGACTGAACACTTACAACACCAACTGGTCCTGATCTGCCACGAATGGACGCATTTGCTGGGCTGGTTAACGCCAGAGTATGACGCGCAGGCCCTGCCGTCTCTGAACTGGCTTGCTCAGGCAACTTTTACCGGCGAAGGAACACCTCCGGCATCGACGATCGCGCTGGCACGCATGCGACTGAATATCATCACCGAGCTGGAACAGCGGCTGAATGAGCATGCACGCATGGATTTCACCTTCCTGTACAGCAACGTGACCAGCCTGCTCAGCATCGGTTACAACTGCGACAGTAATACGCTGGATAAGAGTCACTATGATCTGTTGCCCTCCGAAATTCGCCTGACCAGCTTTCTCGCCATCGCAACCAACCAGTTGCCGCTCAAAAGCTGGTACGCCCTGGGGCGGCTGTTCACCACCATTGAGAAAGAAACCGCGCTGATGTCCTGGAGCGGCTCAATGTTTGAATATCTGATGCCCAATCTGGTGATGCCCACCTGTCCCGGCAGCCTGCTTGACGACATGAGCCAGTCGGCGGTGATGCGCCAGATTCACTGGGGAAAAGAGCGCGGGGTGCCGTGGGGCGTTTCAGAGTCTGGCTACCACGCGTTTGATGTGCAGCACAATTATCAGTATCAGGCATTTGGCGTGCCGGGTCTGGGTCTTCGTCGGGGGCTGGCCGACGATATGGTGGTCGCCCCTTACGCCACGCTACTGGCACTGATGGTTTCACCACAGAAGGCCTGTGAGAACCTGGCAAGGCTGGAGAAAACCGGCGCTCGCGGCGAATACGGCTTTTATGAAGCGCTGGACTATACGCCGTCACGCCTGGCAACCGGACAGCTGTATGCCGTGGTGCAGTCATGGATGGCTCATCATCAGGGCATGGCCTTTCAGGCTCTGGCTCACGTGTTGCTTAACGCCCCAATGGCCGACAGATTCATGTCGAGTACGGCATTTCAGTCGGCGAGCCTGCTGTTGCAGGAGCGGGTGCCGGATGCGGTCGATCTCTACAGCCCGCGCCGCCATTTTGAATCTCATGAAGGGAGAGTCAAACCGGTTCGCTACGAACCCCGCATTTTCACCCGGGTAGACAGCCTGGTTCCTGAAGTGCAGCTGTTGTCCAATAGCCATTACCATCTGATGATGACGCCTGGCGGCGGTGGTTACAGCCGCTGGAACGATATCGCCCTCACCCGCTGGCACAGCGATACCACCCGCGATAACTGGGGGGCATTCTGCTATATCAGCGATACGCAAACGGGTGAAGTCTGGAGCAATACCTGGCAACCCACGGCAGATAACAACTGTCACGATGAAGTGATATTTACCGATGCGGGCGCGGAATTCAGACGCACGCTCGGCGCGATCAGCGTCAAAACGCAGATTGTGGTCTCGCCGGAAGATGATATTGAACTGCGGCGGGTAACGCTGCTGCATCATGGCCGTCACCCACGTCTCCTGGAGCTGACAACCTACGCGGAAGTGGTACTGGCGCCTGCGGCCAGCGATCTGGCGCATCCGGCATTCAGCAATTTATTTATCCAGACTGAGCTTATCCCCGCCCAGAATGCCATCCTCTGTCACCGACGTCCGCGCTCTCCGGATGAACCAAATCCCTGGCTGTTTCACATGATGGTGGTGCATGGCGATACGCGGAAGAACGTCTCGTTTGAAACCGACAGAGCGAAATTTCTCGGTCGCGGCAGAAGCCCGGCAGAAGCTCTGACGGTCAGACAACACGGGCCGCTCAGCAACACGGCGGGATCCGTGCTGGATCCGGTACTGGCGATACGCCACGCCGTCACCCTGCAACCCGGACAACCGGTGATTATTGATATCCTTTATGGTCTCAGCGAAAGCCGTCAGCAAAGCCTGGCGCTGCTGGAAAAATATCGCGATCACCCCATCGCCGATCGCGTCTTCGAACTGGCCTGGTCGCACAGTCTGGTGGTATTACGGCAGATTAATGCCAATGAAGACGATGCCGCGTTGTTTAATCGCCTTGCCAGCGCGATCCTTTACCCCTGCCAGGAACTGCGTGCCGACAGCCAGACAATCAGCCGTAACCGGCGCGGACAGTCGGGTCTGTGGGGCTGGGCGATTTCTGGCGATCTGCCCATTGTGCTTCTCAGTATCACCAGCGAGGAGAGCATGCCCTCCGTTACCACGCTGATTCAGGCGCACCGCTACTGGCGGCTAAAAGGGCTGGCGGCGGATTTAGTGATTCTGAATGACAGTCCAGGAGGTTATCAGCAGGCGCTGCAAAACCAGATTATGGATCTGATTTATGCCGGTTCTGAGGCCAGTCAACTGGATAAATCCGGCGGGATTTTTGTCCGTAATGGCGAGCATCTTTCCGCCGAAGACAAGCTGCTTTTGCTGAGTGTGGCGCACCTGTATCTGGATGACCGCGCAGGCGGGCTGAATGAACAGCTTGATCAGCGTATTCATCTCCCTAAAACATCGGTGCGGCCTTTTATTCCGCACGTTGGGCCGGGGATAAACCAGCATCTCCCCTGGACACCGGATACCGCTCAGCTGTTCCATTTCAACGGGCTTGGCGGTTTTTCTCAGGATGGTCGTGAATATCAGATTGTGCTCAGGGAAAACGAACCGACGCCCGCCCCCTGGTCAAACGTGCTGGCAAATGCCGGTTTCGGCAGCGTATTGTCGGAAGCAGGACAAGCCTATAGCTGGTATATGAATGCCCATGAATACCGGTTAACGCCGTGGGAAAATGACCCGGTCAGCGACCGCAGCGGCGAAGCCTTCTATTTGCGTGATGAAGAGAGCGGCGTGTGCTGGTCGCCGACCACGCTGCCGGTACGCGGCGAGGGGGATTATCTTACCCGCCACGGTTTCGGCTACAGCGTGTTCTCTCACCGTGAGCGCGGCATCGACAGCGAACTGACGGTGCTGGTTGCTGAACAGGCTCCGGTTAAACTGGCGATCCTGACGCTCAGTAACAACTCCGGGCGCACGCGCAGACTATCAGTTACAGGCTACGTGGAATGGACACTGGGTGAATCCCGGACACGTTCCGCGCTGCATGTTGTCACCCATGCGGCAAGCGTCGCCGGTGGATGCGCCGTGATGGCCAATAACTTTTATGGCGCCAGCGGTGCCGGACGCACTGCATTTTTTGCTGTTACCGGCGTGCATTGCTCGCTGACGGGCGATCGCCGCGAGTTTCTCGGTCGTCAGGGTTCACTGCAAAAACCGGCGGCATTAAGCCTGCGCAGGCTGTCTGATAAAACAGGTGCCGGTCTTGATCCCTGTGGCGCAGTGCAGTCTGCGACCACACTTATCGATGGCGATCAACGGACGTTTATTTTTGTGCTCGGCGTTGGCGAAGATCAGGCTCAGGCCCAGGCAACACTCACCCGCTATCTCAACGAAGAGGCCGCGCGCGAAGAGCTGAACAAGGTTCATCGCTACTGGCACCACATGCTCGATAAAATGGTGATCAACACGCCGGACAGTACCGTTAATTTACTGGTGAACGGCTGGCTGCTGTACCAGACGATGGCCTGTCGCCTGATGGCGCGCAGCGGCTACTATCAGTCCGGCGGCGCGTTTGGTTTTCGCGATCAATTGCAGGATACGCTGGCGTTGAGTCACACCGCGCCGCAACGGCTGCGCGAGCAGATTGTCCTCTGTGCGTCACGGCAGTTCACTGAAGGCGATGTCCAGCACTGGTGGCACCCGCCTCAGGGCAGTGGCGTGCGCACACGTTGTTCGGACGACTATCTCTGGCTGCCGCTGGCCGTCTGTCACTACGTGGCAACAACCGGAGATGCAGAGGTACTGGAGCAGCCCATACCTTATCTGGAAGGTCGCCTGCTCCAGCCGGGCGAAGAGTCCGTTTACGACACGCCGGTAACCAGCGCCATCGAAGAGACGCTCTGGTTGCACTGCGTGAAAGCGATTCGGCATGGGCTACAGTTTGGGCAGCATGGCCTGCCGCTCATCGGGGCGGGCGACTGGAATGACGGGATGAACCGGGTCGGCATTGAAGGTAAAGGTGAAAGCGTCTGGCTGGGGTTCTTCCTGTATGACATTTTACAGCGCTTTGCCGATCTTGCCGAACAGCGTCAGGACGCCAGTATTGCTTTGCTGTGTCGCACGCAGGCCGTGCAATTACAGAAAAACCTCGATGCCTCTGGCTGGGACGGTGAATGGTACCGACGCGGATATTTTGATGGCGGCGAACCTCTGGGCTCCAGGCTTTCGCAGGATTGTCAGATTGATGCCATCGCGCAAAGCTGGTCCGTACTCTCCGGTGCCGGAAGTCCGGAACGCAGCGCCCGAGCCATGCAGTCGCTGGATGAACGTCTGGTAGACCGCGATGCTGGCCTGATCAAACTGCTGGCACCACCGTTCGATGGTCACGGACCGAATCCGGGTTACATTCAGGGATATCTGCCTGGCGTGCGGGAAAACGGTGGGCAGTATACGCATGGCGCAATCTGGGCAATCATGGCGTTTGCCCGGATGGGCAAAACCGCACGCGCCTGGCAGTTGTGGTCGATGATCAATCCGATAAACCATGCGCGAAATGCCAGCGAAGTAGAAATATATAAAGCGGAGCCTTACGTCATGAGTGCGGATGTTTACAGCGTCGCGCCGCATACCGGACGTGCCGGCTGGAGTTGGTATACCGGATCTTCTGGCTGGGCATACCGACTGCTGACTGAGGAGCTACTGGGAATTAAACGTTACAAAGACACCTTCACTGTTCACGCTCAGTTGCCTGATGAATGGCCGTCACTCAGCCTGATGTACCAGCATGGTCACAGTTGGTATCACATCACCATTTCGCGCGGCAGCGAGGAATATCGGGTCACACTGGATAGCAACACACTGCCAGATGATAAAATCCCGCTGCTGGATGACGGGCAAAACCATACGGTTGATATCCTGCAAAAGTGATGCCGTCGAAAAATGCGCATTAACGTCTGCCGTTAATGCGTTGATTATCTCTGAGAACATCTATCGCGGTCTGCATCGCCACTTTATCATCCCTTCTTTTTTGCTTTCCCTGCATGACCTGAAGGTACTCAAGCAGCGTCCGGGTGTTAATTGGCCGGCCCTGTTTACCAACAGCCAGCACGGCTTCGCCAAGGATAATTTTCACTGGCGGCAATTGTGCCGGGTACCAGTCAAGAGTGTCTTCTGATTTCATTATAAATTTCTCATGGAAGGGCATTATATCACAATATCCAGTCTTACTCTCTGACGCATTCCCCAGACACAGAACCAAACACATATAAGCTCAATATTATTAAATATAGGCGTATACTTAATTATTAAACTTCTGGAGTGTTAATTTATGTCTTATACAAGTGGCTTGCGAAAATTTAAAGAAAGACCTGTGCATGTAACCTGCCCTGCCTGTAACCACACGGCAGACCAAAAAGCAGGTAAACTGCGAAAAGATGCGGTGCTGGAATGTCCTTCATGCGGGCTGTTATTTCTACCATCAGAATGCTGGTGCATTGGCGGCTAGCCAGCAATTCCCTCTTCGAAAGAAAACGAAACAGGAAAATAACCACATATCAATGTGATACTGTGATAAAGGTGAATCTCATGAAAAACAAGAAAGCTGTTTTTATTGAAGGGCATATCATTGCAAACCGACTTTTTGGAGATGCAAGGCCCCCCTTTTGTATCCACAGGGTTATGTTCAGCAACGGAAAATATGCGATCGTTCGGGCTGCGTCCGGGATATGCTTCAGTCCCGGAGACGTTATTCAACGAAACGATTGCGAATGGTTTTTCAACGATGAAAAAACTCGCCTGCTCTCCTTCGAATATCTCGAAGAAAATGAATCTCAGAGGCAACTGCTTGAATATTAATAATGTATTACTGAATTTATGAACAGATAAAAAATCACTGATGCAAATACGGAAATTAGAATACAGGATGACGTTCCTGTTGCTGTTTATTGACTATTTTATCTTTTCATTTCAAACGAAGGGACGCGGTCTTATTTAATACATATCGCTAAAGACTAATTTTCCTTATGCATTACAACGTTCAATGACATTAAGGAGAAGTTGTGCCACAGGTCTGTACTAACGCTTTACTTCATCGTGCGAGACTGTTGCGCACATCGAAGTACCGAGAAAATTCCGTTTAGAAATGCAGAGTTGGTACATAAAATGGTCAGCAAAAAAGTGCGCTCCCAAGGGTTCTGATAGATAAATCATAAACATACTCATCTACTGTACGATTTTGGTCCATCAGCTTGGACGTACCCGATCTCTTCTTCCTTCAGGCGCATTGACTTCTCTTTCGGCTTACTCCCCTTCGATTAAGCCCACTTTGCTGTACTTTGTTTGTTGATTATGTCCTTTCTGAAATATAATCAGAGGTTGATAAACACAGAAATGAAGCAGGTAGCTGATGGAAATTGATCTCGATAATCTGGTCTTTAACGGGCTGGAAGAAGCGGAAGAGCGTAATGCAGAGCGTCTTGATGATGCAGACAAAAAAGCGCAAGCGATTGTGGCCGATGATGACTGCGGCGACGCCTGCAAAATCTAATGTTTAAACCGGCTTCGCGCCGGTTTTTTAATGTCATTGATTCCTTCTTGCCCTATTGAGACTTCCCCGCAGATAGCAGACAATTCAGCCTTATGGCTGGAGAATGACCATGTCTTTGAAAATCAGCGTGCTACTTGAAAATCATCTGGCAAAAGAAAGCCACAATTCCTCTCCATTGATATCCAAACCCGGCCTCAGTTTGCTCATTGAAGACGGCCAGGACAGACTACTGTTCGATACCGGCCCCGATGATAGCTTTCTGAAAAATGCCCTGAACATGGGGATTGATCTCAACACCCTGACGGCAGCTCTCCTTTCCCATGGACACTATGACCATTGTGGTGGCGTACCGTGGCTCCCGGAAAAGACGCGGATCATCTGCCATCCTGCCATCAGTCAACCACGTTTTGCCGCGCTCACATTTGCCGGGATTAAAGCAAAATTCAAAAAGTTGTCAGTCGACGTTGATTATTCACGCTTTATACAGGAACCAACATCAACGCCGGTGGACATCAGCGCACGTTTCATGTGGTCAGGCGAGATCTCAACCCCTTCTCCAAAAGCCTATGGCGTACTTGGCGATCCTGCTCGGTCCACAGATTACATTCAGGATGAGGGTGTGCTGATCTATAAATCAGCACAGGGACTGGTGATCATCACTGGCTGCGGTCATAAGGGGATTATCAACATTGTACGTCACTGCCAAAACATCACCGGCATCACGCGTATCCATGCCATTGTCGGTGGGTTGCATCTGCGGAGTGCGTCACCGTGGGCTTTATGGAAAATCAGACGTTTTCTCCGCAAGGAAAACCCAACGTATATTTTCGCCTGCCATTGCACGGGTTGGTGGGGAAAATTGTGGCTGCCTTCGCTGCACAGCCCTGCGACGGGGGAAGTGGTCGTCATTCCGGAATAAGAGACATCGCGGCGCGTTGAGCGGGCAATAGTCGACCTGTATTGAGACTCCAGACTGACTCAGCACGCCACAAACTGGTGGTGTTCATTGAGCCGGTATTTCACCCCAGCCTGAATATTGTCCTCCCCTTCAATGGCAACGGCAAAGCGTGTGCGAACCCCATCGTGATAGGCCAACGCGGCGCACCCTCCGGGTCCAAGAATGATGGAATCCACATGCCCGACGCTGGCGATAACGGCATGTTCGCCACTGGCAACTATATGAACGTTATCACCGCTATTGGCTATTTTAGGCTGTTCACCAAAACAGGTTATGTGTGACAGATCGCCCGCGCTGGCGATATTACTTCTGCTGCCGAGGGTACTGACTCGCACACGCATTCCCGTATTGGCGATACGCGTGCTATTTCCGGCGCTGCTAACGCGGGTTGAATTCCCCGCCACCACCACACGGGCACGATCGCCTGAACTGCCAATGTGGGCGTTATATCCCACACTGCCAATACGCACGCCATAACCCGCACTGGCAATCTGTGTGGCATAACCGGCACTGCTCAGCCAACCATTGTCCCCTGTGCTGCCGATATAACTGTGGGTCCCTGCGCTGGCCACTTTCACATTGTCTCCGGCACAGCCTAACCGCACGTTATCGCCCGCACTGCAGATCTGCGCGCTATTCTCCGCATTCGCCAGCTGTTCTTTATCTTTAACCGTGGACAATTTACTGAAACAGGGGGCAACGCTTTCCGCATCATGAGGAAAAATGGCATTCGGCGGAGTCAGTGCATTCGCCAAAAAATCCATGGTACGAATATCCTGACGCACAAAGCTCTCTTCACTCAGCCACTTTGTCCACGCATATTCCACCAGACTGTTTGCCCAATCCGCATAGCCTTCGAACTGGAGCGTGCGATGCACGTCTGCGTAACTCCCCCCATCAGGAAAATGGCGAATAAACCATCGATACATTACGGGCCCGACACGCCAGGCCCGCAAATCCTTACGCGTAATCACCATCGATCAATGCCGGTGATAGCCATCTACCATGCACTTGAAGGTTTCGCCCGGCGTGCGACCTGTTGTGCATAAATAGAGGTGACCAAAAATGAAAAACAGACTGACTATGGATAACGCAAAATGCGCCTGCAACAGCCAGTAACGAACGCCCGGGAACAGATCGCCGACGGCCTGAGGGTAAAGCGACAATAAGCCGGTTATCAACAGCAGCGGCAGTAATCCATACATGACGCCGACATAGGCAGCCTGCTGCAGCGGGTTAAACTTCGAACGCACACTTGCCGGAAACGGGTGAGATTCCCCCTGCATAATGCCGAACAGATAGAAACGCGTCTGCCGAAGTGCACGGCTTACCCACCCCTGGCGCTGAATAATGTAATGATGACCATTACCCCCCGCCAGGTTGATCAACACAAATCCAATCCAGCATATCAGCAGCAGGAAGCCACAGACTTCATGCACCGCCAACAGACTTTTGATCGCCGATGGGCTGGCGAGAGTGAAATGATTAATCAGGCCGCTGACCAACAGCAACAGAAATAACAACGCATTAGACCAATGCCATAGCCTGACCGCTTTTGAGTACAAATAGACTTTCTCCCCGTGACTCGCCGCCTTCTGATTCACAGATCGAAAACGTAAAATGGCGTGCAGCGCCAGCACTAGCCCCATCGCCACCAGCATCAAACCGGCAATCACCAACCAGACAGGCCAGTATTCCGCTGAAAACAGGGGGACATAGTGGGCGAGCTGCATGTGAAACTGTTCGGCACTCTGCGACGCGTTCATACATTTTCCTTTTTAATCAAATGTTGACCGAACCGGCGATACAGATGGGGTTTGCCTGCGCCTGGAAGCTGATGCTCGTAGTATTTGTTTTCCCGCAGCCATGCCTGAATTTCTGGACTGTCTTCACGCCCAAAAATCAGCGCGTGCTCTGGACAGGCACTGACACAAATGGGAGGAAAGCCTTTCGCCAGACGGCTTTCAGCGCAGAAATCGCATTTATCTGCCACTTTGGTCTGTGGGTTGAGATAACGAACCTGATACGGGCATGCGCCGATACAGTAACTGCATCCAATGCAGCGGGATGTATCAACTCGCACAATACCGTTTTCGTCTCGCCAGGAGGCCCCGGTCGGACAAACGTCAATACAGGGCGCATTCTCGCAGTGCTGACAAGACTGACGAAAATAGTGATACAAAGTTTCATTTTCGTTATCAGACACCGGGATATGCGCGATCGACAAACGGCTCCCCTGCGGGGGGACATGGTTCGTTTTACGGCAAGCGCGTGCGCATAAATTACAGCCATTACACAGTGATTCGTCGTGAATCATGGCGTAGCGCACGTCTTTGGTCTGTTTCGTGCCGGCTACTACCTTTTGACCGGGGCCGGTGAAAAAGATCACTGTCCCCATGCCAATTACAAATTTTCGTCGAGTGAAGGACATCGGGTTATCCTCTAATGCTGTGACAGAGACAGTCCACACATTCCATGACATCTACCTGAAAAATCAGGGGTTCTGATACTGCTCAACCTCAAGCCATTCACATAAGCCATAGGCTTTTCCGTAGCTCATAAAACGCTCGCTAAACAGATAAGGCTCTGCGTTTGATGACTCCACGCGGCGTATATCCGCATAGTCCGGATGAACGTCCATCGTTGCCAGCGCCGCCTCTATCTCTTGCGGTTCAAAGCGGTACGGCGGTTGTTCAAGCATGGCGACTTTGTAAGGTCGGGGATACGTGCGGCAATCAAAACGCACCGCCTCGGCAACCGCACGGCAGATATCCCTTTCCACCACCTGCACACACATGTCGGCATAGTTTTCGGTCATCGTCTGCGTGCTGTAGTAGTACTCATCCTGGCTACCTTTCACACAGGTAATATCCGTTCCCCTGGCGCCCTGGCGCAGACTTTCCAGCAGAGGATCGAGATCCTCTTCGGTCAACAAATAGGGCGGCAGCGTAAACAGACTACGCGCCACCAGGTTTCCCGATGCCGAATGCTGGCGGATAAAATCCGCCACAATCTCTACTGGATTCGCCGCTTCCGCCGGTGTATCGCCTTGCTCTTCCTGAGGACGTAACGCATGAAACCACTGGCGTTTCTCGACGTCGATCTCTGGAGCATCCTGGGCTGAAACGCTATCTACATGGCTCATCACGCGTTCCTTTCTACGCAGGCAACAGATTCTGTGCGGCCAGATCGGCTGCAACGTCTTCAAGCCCGAGTCGATTCAGGGTTTCGCGGGTCGGGCATCCCAACTCAGGATCCCAGCCCATCTCCTTATAGAACAGCGTCAGAGAAAGGCGCATATCCTCACGATCCATTTTGTCCGTCCCTTCGGTGAAAACAGGGATTTTCGGATCCTTGTCGAACACCCAGGAACAGATGAGATCGTGTTCATTACGCATATCTTTGGTTTGCATCAGCTTGACCGTGTAAGCACGGTGCAGCGTAAAGATACGCTCAGCGGCGAGATCCAGGCTGGCCTGGGTCGTTTCATCGCCGGTTACGGCCTGAAAGAACTTAGCCTCCAGGTCCAGATCGCCGCGATAATTACGACTTTTGAGCGGCGATACCGTCATTGGCCAAACCCAGTTACACAGCGTGACCGCGTTATGCAGACAGACTTTGAGCAGCGTCCATTTGGCGTATTTGATTTTGGCCGCATTGATCGGCGTGTAATTTTTGGTTTCGTCGTAGGCGTCTTCGGAACCAAACAACTCGCCCGCCACTTCCCGTTGCAATTTCAGCGGTAAACCGGAACCAATGAAGTTGATGTGGGTGTGCGTCATACAGTCGCGATTAAACATGCAGTTGGTAATCGCCCCGACTTGGGCTGAAGCTTCGTTGGCGTGATGCACAGGAAAGCCAAACGGCGACCAGAGTTTGTTTTTATCGTAAGCCCAGTATTCTTCACCCAGATTCCAGCGCTCAGCGATGGCATAAGAACCATCCGCAAGATGGCTAAGTTCACCGACGCGGTGCGCCAGTCGGTAATAGAAATCTTTGATGAAGTTAGGATCGCCTGCTTCTAACTGGTCCCAACGAATTTCGGCGAACTCGTCGGCAGGAAGAACGCGCTTGAAGACCCCTTTGCTGTAACAATAAGTGAAATCCCGGTGCAATTGCCCGTAGTTGCACCAGATACCGTAATCGTCAAACAGGTTTAAACCGATCAGATTACCAATGACGCGCCCGTCATCTTTGTCGTCAAAGTCTTTCGGGCCGTGCGGAAAGATCGTGGTGTGGACAAAGTTCGCCACGCAGGTGTTCCCCCCAGTACTTGGCACACCGAAATCTTTTACCCGGGGAACGTTGAGCTGGGTCATACAGCGAATCGGACACGAGTGGCATCCGCTCATTTTCACCGTGTATTTTTCGGCAGCGGGTCCGAGATCAAAAACCGACTTACAGGTACGAAAACCGACGGTGTTCTGGTTACCCGGTGGTATTTCACCCGTCTCAATGGGACCGCCTTCCGCCGCCCCCCAATACAATCCTTTGCGCGCATTCCAGCGTGAAGCCGGAGAGGAATATTCTGCCCACGCCTGCGGTGTACTGGGTACGACATGGTTGTTATTGGAACCAATCAGCTCGGTCATCATATAGTCATTGAGCCGTTTCATCTCTTTGCGATCGGCAATATTGACCCCTTTGGTGCCCTCAACCGCAATCGCTTTCAGATTTTTCGACCCCATCACCGCCCCGGTTCCCGCCCCACCACTGTGGTTGCGGCTGTTGAGCATACAGGAGAGCGGAACAAGGTTTTCACCGGCCTGACCGATAGCCGTCACGCAGGTTTCAGGACTGGTCATCCGACAGATCTCTTCCGTCGTGGCTCGCGTCCCTTTGCCCCAGAGAAAGTCGGCTTTCTCCAGACTGACTTTGTCGTCTTTAATGTTAAGCCAGACGGGCGATGCCGCCTTGCCTTCAATAATAATGGCGTCATAGCCCGCAAATTTCATTTGGGCGGCAAAAAAGCCTCCCATATGCGCATCTACGACTAAATTGCCTTTGGTAAACGTGGAAAGTGAGGTGATATTGACGCGAGAACTGCATGGCGCTCCTGACCCTGTCAACGGGCCGGTGGCGAATACCAGTTTATTACCTTCATCAAAAGGTTTTGTGCCTGGCGGGACTTCGTCATACATGATTTTATAACCAAAGCCCATTCCGCCGACGAATTTTTTAAATTTGCTGGAATCTTCAAGAGTTATTTCACCCGTACTGAGATTGACCCGCAAAATATTACCAGTCCAACCGTTAGCCATAATTTTTTCCTTTGCAAGATGATTTAATGGCGTGATTATCGCTCACCGTCATCTCGCATTTTTTGCAACACTGGATTCATTAAGGGAGGATGACGCAACGCGTTTCCACCTGAGATCAATCAAACAGTAATTTCTTTCCACTCAATGATTTTTAATGCCCCGGTCGGGCAAGCATTGGCGCATTCGCCGCATAAAACACATTTTGAGGATTTTTTGGTTTCGGTGTTTACGGTGGCCATCATCCAGGGGCAAGCGGTCGTACATGCACTGCAACCAATGCACCGCTTATGATCAACGACAATACAGCCCTCTTCCTGTTGCCAGGTGATGGCGCCGATGGGACACACCTTCATACATTGCGGGTCTTTGCACTGACGGCAGGTATCAGGGGTATAGTTCAAATCACCGTACAAGCCGCCGCCGGAGCCGACGCCAGCATCGCCAAAGAAGTAATTACGATGGATCTTAATGCGGGAAAAGAACGTTCCCACCGCGCCATCGTTATAATTGGTACAGGAAATCTCGCAACGATGACATCCCGTACAGCGAGCGCGCTGGGTGACCAGAACGCCTTTCGGCGTATTAATCAGTCCTACTGTGCCACTGTCTATATCTTCCTGCTTGCAGCCAAAGAGTGACAACAACGCAGGCGCAATCGTTAATCCCGCCAGCCCTTTTCCTGATATACGCAAAAATTCAAGCCGCGTTAAACCGAAATCTAAAAGTGGACGATCAACCTGGTTCATTTATTTTGCATCCTCTTTGCAAACGCAGTGCTGACAACATCTCCCAGGCCAATTGTAATTATGCAAAAACAGAGCCTCTAATGTTGCCTCCAACACCTGGTGTTTTCGCCTTAACCGGATCTTGTAAAAGAGGATTAAATGCCAACGAACTAATCCTTTAGGGTTAGGCATAAAGATAATGTGGTTATTCAGCAGGTATAACTTTGATCGTCATCAATTAAAAAACGGAAGGGAAATATTAAATGCGAAGTGATATTTATTATCATTAAATGAGTGGGTGATATTTATTCAATTCTATTTCATATGTTTGTGACAAGTCTCGCAGATATAATAATACGCCGCCTTCGATATATAAATAATCATACAGCGATTATTTCTGTTAATGAAAGAAATAGTATTTTCATATGGAAATAGTAACCCAAATATAAAGAATCAGAGATGGCGAAAGATATCGCCCATCTCCTTATCCGATTAACCTGTTAATGCCCTGATGACCGTTTCCATCGCCTGTTTTTCCAGCTCGCTACGCACGATACGCTGATTCGCTAACGCCGTTCTTAACACGCCAGCAATCACGACGTGTTTCGGTTCTTGCCCCAGATCGCGCATTTCCAGCACCACTTTGCCTACTACCCTGCACATTTCCCGGTACAGTTCGTCTTCTTTGCCTGGTTTTCCCATCATGTTTCACTCGTTGCCAGCATTAGCCAACAGCATATATCACTCCGTTGAAATAGACAAAATTCAATGAAAATCAAATAAATAAAGATTGAAACTATTGCATAGTTATCGATTTACAGCACCTGTTGCAGGCGATTAACAAGCTCCGCCAGGCTTCCGGCCTGCATTTTTTCCATCACCCTGGCGCGATGAACCTCTACGGTGCGCACCGCAATATTCATCACGCTGGCGATTTCGCGATTCATCAACCCTTTCGCGACCAGCGCCGCCAACTCGCCCTCTTTTGGCGTGAGTTGTTGGTAACAGAGGATAATGGACTGCCGCGCAAACGCCGACGCCGACACCACCAGCGCATGTTCCAGCGCAGTCTGGAGGGGGCCGGCAGACACCGGTTTTTGCAGGAAATCGACCGCCCCGCGCTTCATCTGCTCCACCGCCATCGGGACATCCCCATGCCCGGTGAGAAACACGACGGCCAGCGTACTGCCTCGCTGGCGCATCTCTTCATGCACGCTCTGACCATCCAGCCCAGGCATCCGCATATCCAGCAACAGCACACCGGTTTGTCGCAAGTCCGCCTGTGCTAAAAAACGGCCGCCATCGTTCCAGCAACGAACCTCGTAACCTAAACTCTCCAGTAAAAAGGCACATGCGTCTGTCACTGCCACATCATCATCCAGCAGATGAATGATCGCCATCGCCGCTCTCTCCCTCATTTTTTCTGAAATGCAATATGACAACCGCCCCCGTCTGACCATCAGGCGATGTCTGGTTCGAAATGCTAATTTCTCCCTGGCCGTAACGTACCAGCCGCTGGCAGATAACCAGCCCTAAGCCCATCCCTTCTTGGCGGGTGGTCACGAAGGGCTGAAAAGCCTGATGAAGTACCGCGTCATCGATTCCCCCCGCATTGTCCCGCAACAGGATATACATCGAGTGGTTGCCCTCTTCAGCCTCTAACCACACTGTCGTCGCGCCCGCCTGAGCGGCATTGAGGATAAGATTCGCCAGAACCTGTTCAAGGAGCATCGGCGGCAGCGTGAGCGTCAGTGCAGGATCCACATCGGCGTGTAACGTCACCGTCGGGAAATGCTGCGACATGCGTAACAGCTGCCAGACGTGAGATATGGCGTCGCGAATGCCGGTAGCCTTCCACTCTTCGGTCAGGACCGGGTTTCCCCGCGCCTGGCTGACCCAGTGGCGCAAATTGCGCAACGTATCCGCGCCGCGCTGGGCCTGGCTGTCGATATGTTCCAGCGCGGGTAACAGCGGGTGTTGCGGATCCTGTTTGCGTAAACGAATCAGGCATCCTTCGGCATAATGACGGATCGCCGAAAGCGGTTGGTTTATCTCGTGGGCAAACCCGGAGGTCATCTCGCCGAGAATACTCATTTGTCTTGCCGTTTCGAGGGCCTGCTCTTGTTGATGCAGCAGCACATTATTGCGTTCCAGCTGTTTCCCCCGCCGTCGAACCAACAGCATGACCCAGATGTAATTCAGGGTAAGCAGGAAGAGGATAATCGCCGCCCCGCCCATCGCCGTCTTATGCTGAATGAGCCAGCTTTTCACATCCAGCCATAAACGTCGCTGCTGCGGATGCTGGCGCACCTCGCGCAGCAATGCTTCAACCTGGCTGGTCGAGGCAGGCGCGCCCCAGTGATACGGGGCGGATTCCGGGGCGTTGAATAACGCGCGGGTAACGCGATCCGCAAGGGTATTACTGACGGACGACAGTGCCGCAAACGACCAGTCAGGATAAAGCGGAGTGCTGGTTAAACAGGGGATCGATGCGGGATGGTTGAGTACCGCCACAAAATCGTCTTTGTGAATCAGCCCTTCCTGGTCCATTTTTTCCAACAGGCACACCGGTACAATCGCGGCCTGCACCGCTTTTTCTCGTAGCAGATACACCACCGCATCGCCGGGGAAACCGGTAAAACGTAACTGCAGATCGCGCTCCGGACGCAGTCCCGCGTCGCTGAGGGCTTTATACCCCAGCAAATACCCGCCGAAGGCCTGGGCATCAATGGCGCCAACCGTTTTACCGATCAGGTCGTGAACGCCGTTGATGCCGCTGTCACGCCGCGTCAGGATCACGCTGCCAATCACATTTCCCGCCGTCTCGCTCCCACGCAGCGAACGCAGCGAGGCCAGCCAGCGTAACGGGGCGTGACTATTGAGTTGCACAAACTGCGCCGGGTTTGTAATCACAAACTGAATCGTTCCGCGATTCACCGCTTCCTGCATTTGGTGCAAGTCTAACGGTTGAATATGGAATTGTTCGTCAGGCAGTTGCTGATTCAGCATCGTCACCAGCGGTTGCCAGTGATTGCGCGTTGAATCTTCCCCTCGCATCGCCAGAACGCCGATATTCCACATCCCCGCCCACGCGGGATTCATTAATACCCAGACGGATGCCAGCACCGTCAGGTACATCGCCACTTTGCCTTTCACCCAAGAATCCCTGTCATTTATGTTGTTTTAGATCAACAACAAGCCGGGTATGTGGTTAACCACAATAGAGTTGCCCCCGCCGCGATTTTTACACTGTAAATCATCAAGATTCTTTATACATAGCACGCAAATCAACGACATGACCAATGTTTAGTGGTTACATCGTGACGGGAGAAAATATGGACAGCAGTAAACGGCAGTTTCTCCAGCATCTCGGCGTCCTGACCGCAGGCGCCTCTCTGGTCCCCCTGGCAGAGGCGAAATTTCCCTTCTCACCGGAGCGACATGAAGGATCGGCGCAACACCGTTATGCGATGCTTGTCGATCTGCGCCGCTGCATTGGCTGTCAGGCCTGTACCGTCAGTTGTGCGATTGAGAACCAGACGCCGCAAGGTGAGTTTCGTACGCACGTCAACCAATATCAGGTCAGGCTGGAAGGCGAGCAAAATGTCACTAACGTCCTGCTTCCCCGCCTGTGCAACCATTGTGATAACCCGCCCTGCGTCCCGGTCTGTCCGGTGCAGGCCACCTTTCAGCGAGAGGATGGCATTGTGGTGGTGGACAACACACGCTGCGTCGGCTGCGCCTACTGCGTGCAGGCGTGTCCCTATGACGCCCGGTTTATCAACCACGAGACGCAAACTGCGGATAAATGCACGTTCTGTACGCACCGACTGGAGGTTGGATTGCTCCCCGCCTGCGTTGAATCCTGCGTCGGCGGCGCCCGGATTATCGGGGATATCAAGGATCCCGACAGCCGGATCTCGCAGATGCTTCACACTCACCGCGATGCAATCAAGGTACTGAAACCGGAAAACGGCACCTTGCCACACGTATTCTACCTGGGCCTGGATGAGGCGTTCGTCACGCCGCTGATGGGCCGCGCACAACCCGCCCTCTGGCAGGAGGTTTAAATGTCGCATTCACTGTTAATCGAAGAGGTGCTGACCCGGCCGCAGGAAGTGAGTTGGCTGCCCTGGGCTGTGCAATATTTCTTTTTTATTGGCATTGCCACCTGCGCGGCACTGTTTGCCTGCTATCTGCACTGGCGTAAGTCTGACGACAGCGCCTCTCTGGAGAATTTGACACTACTGATTGCCCTGACCTGCGCCATCACCGCGCCGCTGGCGCTCACCGCCGATCTCCACCAGACCGCCCGCGTATGGCATTTTTATGCGTATCCTACTCCCTGGTCCTGGATGCCCTGGGGCGCCGTATTTCTGCCACTGTTCACGGGTTTTCTGGGACTCTGGTTTGTGGCGCAGCACATCAAGCGGTTAACCGACAAACGTTATCGCCTCACTAAATGGCTGGCGCTGGCCAGCGCGTTGTCCGCCGTCGGATTACTGGTTTATACCGGGCGGGAAGTGTCTGTGGTACAGGCTCGCCCGGTCTGGTTCAGCTACGCCTTTCCGCTGGCAATGCTCTTCAGCGCCTTTCAGGCTTTCTTCGCGCTCCTGGTTGTCGCCAATCACCGCGACCCGCGATTACAACGACGCCTCGCGGGCGGACAGTTCTGCATGTTGTTGGCGCTGGCGCTCGTCGTGGTGATTTGGGTGAGCAGTGACACGCTTTCGGGCGTCGCGCTCCGCCAGTGGATTGACGTATCGCCTTCCGCCCGGCACTACGCCGTTGGCTGGGTCGCCTTATGGCTTTTCACTCTCACCGTGTGCGCCATCGCAATGCGTAAACCCTTATCGCGCACATGGCGCGTCAGCCTGGCGTTAAGCGCAATGGCACTGTGCTGGCTAATGCGCTGGACACTGCTGATTCAGGTACAGACCATCCCCAAATTTAACGCGCAATTTAACCCGTATTCGCTGCCAGGTGGGAACGACGGCTGGCTGGCCATCGTTGGGACTTTTGGTTTGTGGATTGCGCTTATCATCATTGTTCGTGAGGTGCTTAACGTGTTCACCAGGAGATTACAACATGGCTAATTTAACCCGTCGTCAGTGGCTTAAAGTGGGTCTTGCCGTGGGCGGCATGGTGACCTTCGGCCTCAGTTACCGTGATGTGGCAAAACGCGCGATTGACGGTCTGTTGGACGGCACATCCGGTAAAATTACCCGCGATCGAATTTTCGGCAATGCGCTGATCCCCGAAGCACATGCTGCGCCGCACTGGCAGCAAAACCCGCATCAGGTGATCTCCATGACGCAATGTTTCGGTTGCTGGACACAGTGCGGCGTGCGGGTTCGGGTCGACACCCAGCAGGGCAAGGTGCTGCGTATTGCAGGTAATCCGTATCACCCGCTTTCACATGAACACCACATTGACGCCGCCGTCCCATTTGCAACGGCAATGGAACAACTGGCCGGAGAAAATGGGCTCGACGCCCGTTCCACCGCCTGCGCCCGTGGCGCCACGCTGCTCGAAGGCTTATACAGTCCGCTACGCATCCTGGTACCAATGAAACGCGTAGGCAAACGGGGAGAAGGGAAATGGCAGCGCATCAGTTTTGAACAGTTGATCGAGGAGGTTGTCGAGGGTGGCGATCTGTTCGGCGAAGGACACGTCGACGGCCTGCGCGCTATTCACGCCCCGGACACCCCCATTGACCCGCAGCACCCCGGTTTTGGCCCCAAAAGTAATCAACTGCTGGTGACCAACACCAGCGATGATGGGCGCGATACCTTCCTG
The DNA here is from genome assembly GCF_059421685.1 of Citrobacter sp. GW821-FHT02E08. NCBI lineage: Bacteria > Pseudomonadati > Pseudomonadota > Gammaproteobacteria > Enterobacterales > Enterobacteriaceae > Citrobacter > Citrobacter sp. GW821-FHT02E08. Next base: position 120,122 of record NZ_JBWKVL010000004.1, read on the forward strand.
CGCCGCTTTGCCCTCAACAGCTTCGGCAGTAAAAATTTCGGTGCCCACGGCGCGTACTGTGGCCTGGCATACCGGGCGGGTTCTGGCGCGCTGATGGGCGATCTGGATAAAAACACCCACGTAAAACCCGACTGGGAAAACGTCGAATTCGCCCTCTTTATGGGCACCTCACCGGCGCAGTCCGGCAACCCCTTTAAACGCCAGGCCAGACAGCTTTCCAGCGCACGCTTACGTGATGATTTTCGCTATGTGGTGGTCTCTCCGGCACTGCCATTAACCACCGTGCAGGCCGACCCTCGTGGGCACTGGCAGTCTATTTTGCCGGGCAGTGACTCGGCGCTGGCGATGGGCATGATCCGCTGGATAATCGAAAATAAACGCTATAACGCCGCGTACCTCGCGCTCCCCAGCGCGGCGGCAATGCAGCAGGCTGGCGAGAAAAGCTGGACCAACGCCTCACATCTGGTGATTACCGATGAGATCCCAACCCTTGCCGGACAGCATCTGACCCAGGCGCACCTGAGTTCTGAGGGCAGTGCCGATCCCATGGTTGTCAACGAATCGGGCGAGATGGTTGCGGCAACGGCGTGTCAGCAAGCCCAACTGTTTGTCACCCGCCAGGTGACGCTGGCAGACGGTCGTCACGTGACGGTAAAAAGCGGGTTTCAGTGTCTGAAAGAGTCCGCAGAAAAACTGACGCTCAGCGAGTACAGCCTGCAGTGTGGGGTTTCACCAGAAAACATGGTGGCCATGGCTGACGCCTTCACCGGTCATGGCCGCAAAGCAGCCGTGATTACCCATGGGGGAATGATGGCGGGCAATGGATTTTACAACGCCTGGGCCGTGATGATGCTCAACGTGTTGATTGGTAACCTCAGTCTCGAAGGCGGCGTTTTTGTCGGCGGCGGTAAGTTTAATGGCGCAACCGATGGTCCCCGCTACAACATGGAGAGTTTTCCCGGCAAGGTGAAGCCGAAAGGTCTGAGCATTGCCCGCAGTAAAACCGCCTATGAATCCTCCGAAGAGTACCGTGACAAAGTGGCTGCCGGGAAATCCCCTTTCCCGGCAAAAGCGCCGTGGTATCCGTTCGTGGCAGGCCAGCTCACTGAATTACTCAGCTCTGCGCTGGAAGGTTATCCCTATCCGCTGAAAGCCTGGATTTCCAATATGACCAACCCGTTCTATGGCATTCCGGGATTGCGGGCGGTCGCCGAAGAGAAGCTCAAAGATCCCCAACATCTGCCGTTGTTTATCGCGATTGATGCGTTTATGAATGAGACGACAGCGCTGGCGGATTATATCGTGCCGGATACCCACAACTTTGAAAGTTGGGGATTCAGCGCCCCGTGGGCGGGTGTCGCCAGTAAAGCCACGACCGCTCGTTGGCCTATTGTTCCGCCAGCCACCCACCGCGCGGCAGACGGGCAGCCCGTATCGATGGAATCGTTCTGTATCGCGGTGGCGAAACGGCTGCATCTGCCTGGATTTGGCGACAATGCGATCACTGATGCGCAGGGCAACAACTATCCGCTGAATCGCGCAGAAGATTACTACCTTCGCGTCGCCGCCAATATTGCGTTTATGGGCAAATCGCCGGTGGCCGAGGCCAATCAGGAGGATGTCACGCTGACCGGCGTAACGCGTATTCTGCCGGTGATTGAACAGACGCTGAAAGCCGATGAAGTGCGCCGCGTCGCCTTTGTTTACTCGCGCGGCGGTCGTTTTGCGCCGGAAAAAAGCGGTCGGGTGGATGATCGGGTCGGCAACGCCTGGGAAAAACCGCTGCAAATCTGGAATGCGAGTGTTGCTGCACATCGTCATGCCATCACAGGTGAACGCTACAGCGGCTGCCCGGCATGGTATCCGTCGAGGCTGTCGGACGGGCGTTCGGTGGATGAACTGTTCCCCGTAAAACAGTGGCCGTTCAAACTCATTTCCTTTAAGTCCAATACGATGGCGAGCGCATCGGCGGTGATCCCGCGTTTACTCCACCTTAAACCCACCAATCTGGTGGCGCTCAACCCGCAGGATGGCGAACGTTACGGACTCGCCCATGGCGACGTGGCGCGCATTACCACGCCTGGCGGTGAGGTGGAAGCGCACATCAGTCTGCTCAGCGGCGTAATGCCGGGCGTGATTGCCATTGAGCATGGCTATGGACACCGGGAAATGGGAGCAGCACAGCATACCCTGGACGGTGAACCGATGCCGTTTGATGCACAGATAAAATCGGGAATCAACCTGAACGATTTAGGGTTTGCCGACCCGACCCGTCAGGTGAGTAATACCTGGCTGGACTGGGTGTCGGGCGCGGCGGTTCGCCAGGGATTACCGGCGAAAATTGCGCGGGCCTGATCCGTGTGCCGGATGGCAACATCGCCATCCGGTACAGAACCTGTCAGTTATTGACCGGGATCACCGCACCTTTATATTTGGTGCGGATCCAATCCTGAATCGCCTGAGAGTGCAGCACGTCAACCAGCGCCACAATATCCTTCTTCTTCTCATCGCCGCGATGCACGGTAATGATGTTGGCGTACGGGTTATTTTCGCCACTTTCCACCGCAATCGGATCGTGTACCGGATCCAGTCCGGCATCGATCGCGTAGTTGGCGTTGATAACCACCGCGTCACCTTCGTCATTGTTGTACATCTGCGGTAGCAGCGCCGCTTCAACGTTTGGCAGGAACTTCAGTTTCTTTGGATTATCGACAATGTCGCTGATGCGGGCAGACACTTTATCCACGCCAGGCTTCAGTGTGATGACCCCTTCTTTTTCAAAAATCGACAGGATACGCCCCTCTTCAGAGACAGCATCACGCATGATAATTTTGCCGCCTTCCGGCAGGTCTTTCAGCGACTTGTATTTCTTCGAGTAAATACCGATCGGCTCAATATGAATCGCCCCTGCGCTGACAAAATCATAGGTTTTATCCCCCGCATGATCCTTCAGAACGCTGTTCAGATAGGGAATATGCTGGAAGTAGTTCGCATCAATCTCGCGTCCAGCCAGCGCGGTATTGGGCAGGATGTAATCCTGGAAGGGTTGGATCTTCAAATCGATCCCCTGCTTTGCGAGGATCGGTTTCGCCTGCTCGAGAATTTCAGCATGCGGAACGTTAGACGCGCCAACAGTCAGGGTATCTGCCCAGGAGGCAAAGCTCAGGGCGCTTAAGGTTGCGGCAGCGAGTAATGTCAGTGTTTTTTTCATGATGCAGGTTTCCCTATTTTATTAGCGTTTATCGAACAGTGATGTGATCACATCGCCGCAGAACTGGATGATGAAGACGATGAGCAAAATGGTCACCGTCGCCACCAGCGTGACGTCGCTGTGGTTGCGCTGGAATCCTTCCAGATAGGCCAGATTCCCTAAACCGCCTGCGCCAATCACCCCTGCCATCGCGCTGTAGCTAACCAGCGCAATCAGCGTCACGGTGATCCCGGACACTAACGCGGGTGATGACTCAGGCAGTAAAACCCGAAAAATAAGCGTGGCTGGACGCGCGCCCATTGAGCGCGTAGCCTCAATCACCCCCTTGTCGACCTCGCGAAGCGCGATCTCCACCAGACGCGCATAAAAAGGTGCCGCGCCGACAATCAGGGCGGGAAGCGCCGCGTTGGCGCCAAGAATGGTCCCCACTAATGACTTGGTGAATGGAATCAGCAGTACAATCAATATGATGAACGGGATAGAGCGAAACACGTTCACCACAAGGGAGATAGCGCTATAGAACGCGCGATGTTGGTACAGCCCGCCGCGGGCGGTCAGGAACAACGCCAGCCCCAGAACGATGCCAAGCGCAAAGGTGGCAGCCCCTGAAAGCGCAGTCATGTAGAGCGTTTCCTGGGTTGCCGCCCACAGTTGCTCCCACCGGAGGTGAGGAAACAGCGTCTCAGCCATGTTGAATCACCTCGCTTTCAATCCCACTGCGTCCCAGATCCGCCAGAATATTGTTCAGTTGCTCTTCGGTTGCCACGACATGCAACCAAAGTTCCCCAAACACGCCGTGTGCGGTTTGCGTCATCTTGCCGTGCAAAATATTGAAAGGCAGGCCGTAGCGCAGGGTCAGCTCCCCGACAATCGGTTGATGCGTACTGTGACCGGTGAAGGTCAACTTAATCACCGTGCCGCCCAATTCACTCGCCAGTAAAGGATTGAAGGCATCGTCCTCGGCATACTGGTTGACCTGACGGACAAACTGTCGGGTGATCGGCTGCTGCGGATGGGTAAAAACGGTCAACACGTCCCCTTCTTCCACCACCCGGCCATTCTCCATCACCGCCACGCGATCGCAGATTTTGCGTACCACGTGCATTTCATGGGTAATCAGCACAATCGTCAGTTGGAAGCGACGGTTGATATCGAGTAACAGATCGAGAATTTGATCGGTGGTTTGCGGGTCCAGCGCCGACGTGGCTTCATCGCACAACAATACATCCGGACGATTTGCCAGAGCCCGCGCAATACCCACGCGCTGTTTTTGCCCACCGCTTAATTGAGACGGGTACGCATTTTCGCGCCCGGTTAAGCCAACAAGTTCAATCAATTCCGCCACCCGGGTTTTGATCTTCGCCTTTGGCGCGCCGGCAATTTGCATCGAGAAGGCAATGTTTTCGCTGACAGTGCGCGACCACAGCAGATTAAAGTGCTGAAACACCATGCTGATTTTTAGCCGCGCCTGGTGCAGGGATTCCCCTTTAGCCTGAGAGATAACCTGCCCATTGATGGTGACGCTGCCAGCAGTCGGTTTTTCAAGCCCATTGAGTAAACGAATCAACGTGCTTTTCCCGGCTCCGCTGTAGCCAATGATTCCGTAAATTTGCCCCTGTTCAACCGTCAAATTGACGTTATCCACGGCGGTGATCGTATGGTTGCCGGGCGTAAACACTTTCGAAATATTTTTCAACGCGATCATATCGTTATCGTATCCGCTGCTGCTGATGGTTATCCTGCCAGTGCCTTTCGCTGTTTAGCAGTATGGATGTCCAAATGAGTGTAATCAGAGCAGATACGCTTTAAAATGATTAAAAAAGAATTTGTTATAACTTCAGAGAATAAATGTCATCGTGCGAGCGTAAATTCAGACTTTGGCACTATTTTTGTAATGCTAAAGCATAAGATTCCCACTGTTGCGCAACACTTTTGCCTCCTGGAGGGTCAGTCTTCACGCGGGTATTAACGCTCTAATAACAATTTGTGGTGAAACTGCACAGAAGATTTTTGAAACGCTGTTTTTATTTTCCTTTTGGATAAACTTCAGCGTATAATGCGCGCCAATTGTCTCTTGAATGGTTTCAGCAGATTGCAGTATAAAACTCAACGACTAACATTATCCCCTTCCCGTTGGGCTGAAACACGAGCACACATTCTTCTGCACGCTCCTTCGATGTCACCTATCCTTAGAGCGATGTATCACCACTTTCGCAACACAGGTTTAGCTTCTTGGCCGTGCGCCCCTGAAGCCAGATTTCCATATCCTTCTCAACTTAAAGACTAAGACTGTCATGAAAAAGACGAAAATTGTTTGCACCATCGGCCCGAAAACCGAATCTGAAGAGATGTTAAGCAAAATGCTGGACGCGGGCATGAACGTCATGCGTCTGAACTTCTCTCACGGCGATTACGCAGAGCATGGTCAGCGTATCCAGAACTTGCGCAACGTGATGAGCAAAACCGGCAAAAAAGCCGCTATCCTGCTCGACACGAAAGGTCCGGAAATCCGTACCATCAAGCTGGAAGGCGGTAACGATGTTTCTCTGAAAGCGGGCCAGACCTTCACGTTCACTACCGACAAAACCGTAGTCGGTAACAACGAAATCGTTGCTGTGACTTACGAAGGTTTCACCACTGACCTGAGCGTTGGTAACACCGTTCTGGTTGACGATGGTCTGATCGGCATGGAAGTTACCGCGATCGAAGGTAACAACGTTATCTGTAAAGTACTGAACAATGGCGACCTGGGCGAAAACAAAGGCGTTAACCTGCCGGGCGTCTCTATCGCACTGCCAGCACTGGCTGAGAAAGACAAACAGGATCTGATCTTCGGTTGTGAGCAAGGCGTTGACTTCGTTGCCGCGTCCTTCATCCGTAAGCGTTCTGACGTGGTTGAAATCCGTGAGCACCTGAAAGCGCACGGCGGCGAGAAGATCCAGATCATCTCCAAAATCGAAAACCAGGAAGGCCTGAACAACTTCGACGAAATCCTCGAAGCGTCTGACGGCATCATGGTTGCTCGTGGCGATCTGGGTGTAGAAATCCCGGTTGAAGAAGTAATCTTCGCGCAGAAGATGATGATCGAGAAATGCGTTCGCGCGCGTAAAGTGGTTATCACTGCGACGCAGATGCTGGACTCCATGATCAAAAACCCACGCCCAACCCGCGCAGAAGCAGGCGACGTGGCTAACGCCATCCTCGACGGTACCGACGCAGTTATGCTGTCTGGCGAATCCGCAAAAGGTAAATACCCGCTGGAAGCCGTCTCCATCATGGCGACCATCTGCGAACGTACCGACCGCGTAATGACCAGCCGTCTGGACTACAATAACGACAGCCGTAAACTGCGTATCACTGAAGCCGTATGCCGTGGCGCAGTCGAAACTGCAGAAAAACTGGAAGCTCCGCTGATCGTTGTTGCGACCCGTGGCGGTAAATCTGCACGTGCAGTGCGTAAATACTTCCCGGATGCAACCATCCTGGCGCTGACCACCAATGAAACCACCGCGCGTCAGCTGGTGCTGAGCAAAGGGGTTATTCCGCACCTGGTGAAAGAAATTGCTTCTACGGATGATTTCTACCGTCTGGGTAAAGAAGTGGCTCTGGAGCTGGTTGACCGTGGTCTGGCACAGAAAGGCGACGTTGTGGTCATGGTTTCCGGTGCACTGGTACCAAGCGGCACCACCAACACGGCATCTGTTCACGTGCTGTAATAATTCCTGTGTGAATTAATTTGTTTAAAAAGCGCCCTTGTGGCGCTTTTTTTATTTTATCAATAGCTACTATTAATAAAAAATCAAATCGGATTTCGCTATCTAATTACTGATTATCTAAGATGAATCCGATGGAAGCATTCTGTTTTCACTCAGTTTTTTAGACGATTTCGCTCAATTCGGTGCTTCTTTGAGCGAACGATCAAAAATAAGTGCATTAGCATCAAAAAAATATTCTCAACCTAAAAAACTTTGTGTAATACTTGTAACGCTACATGGAGATTAACTCAATCTAGAGGGTATTAATAATGAATCGTACTAAACTGGTACTGGGCGCGGTAATCCTGGGTTCTACTCTGCTGGCAGGTTGCTCCAGCAACGCTAAAATCGATCAGCTGTCTTCTGACGTTCAGACTCTGAACGCTAAAGTTGACCAGCTGAGCAACGACGTGAACGCAATGCGTTCCGACGTTCAGGCTGCTAAAGACGACGCAGCTCGCGCTAACCAGCGTCTGGACAACCAGGCTACTAAATACCGTAAGTAATAGTACCTGTGTAATAAAAATGGCGCACATTGTGCGCCATTTTTTTTGTCTGTTACTCACCCTTCCCTGTTACTGCGTCACACGCTGCTCCATATCATTCCCGGCTTTCCCATTCTGCGCAGAATCAACCGTTGAGACATTATTCGCAACCGGTGTCTGACTGGCGGTTACGGCCACAGGGTATCCCGCGCGACGATACAGCGCTTTCTCTACCAGCCCATGATCCACATTCTTATCCGCTTTGAATTGGCTAAAACCCGCTGGCAAGACATAGGGCATGGTTTGTACGTTTTGTTCTTCTTCCGGCGACAACGGTCGGTGCACTTCTACATAACGTATACCGTTAGGCTCAACGGAGTATTTCACCGGTTCGTTGATCACTTTGACCGGCGTTCCTGTTCTGACCTGAGCAAACAGGGCCTTAATGTCAGGTGCATTCATGCGGATGCAGCCGGAACTCACTCGCAGACCGACGCTGTCCGGCGCGCTGGTGCCATGAATGAGATACTCTCCGTGACCATGCGCCAGACGCAGCGCATAGCGTCCCAACGGGTTATTGGGCCCGGCCGGGACCACGGGCGGCAGCGTAATACCACGCTCCAGAGAACGCTTACGTATGCCTGGCGTCGGCGTCCATGTCGGGTTAGGGATCTTCTGGCCGACACGGGTTTCCATCACCGGCGTTTCAAGCCCCTGCAAACCAATACCGATCGGGAAAACCTGCACCATGTTCTCACCTGGCGGATAATAGTAGAGCCGCAGTTCCGCCAGATTCACAATGATGCCTTCGCGCGGCGCATCCGGTAATAACAATTGAGAGGGGATTGTAATCAGCGTTCCGGCTTTAGGAACGGGAGCAATAGTGTTATTCGCTTCCAGGATCAGCATCGCGGCGGTATCGAAACGCCGGGCAATCGCCTGTAAATTCTTATCGCCTTCCTGAACGGTGTACGTTTGATTTTGCCCAACCAGACGACTTCCTGCTGGCGGTAATGGATAATCCACCGCCCAGGCTGCCTGTAAGGCGCTGTAAGCGCCGAAAAGTGTAATAGTGATGAGAGACACGCGTTTCATACCCAAACTCCTGTATTCACTGGCTATGAGCCAGAAGGCTGAACGTCCGACAAGGCAAAGCACCGCCTTGCCTAACAGGATGAAAGCTGTCTATTGAGTTTAGCCAATAGTGGCGGCTTTGGTGCGGATAGCGCGTATCATTGCCTCCAGCCCCTGTGAACGGGAAGGTGTCAAATGCTGCGCAAGCGCCATTTTTTCAAACCACGGTCGCACATCAAAATTCACAATATCCTGGGCGGTCATCTGGTCGTACAAAATGAACACAACGCCGATAAGCCCCTTCACAATTGCCGCATCACTGTCGCCCTGCAACTCAATAATGCCTTCAGCATTCTGACGCATAACGATCCATACCTGACTCTGACACCCTTGAATGCTGTTTTCGGGGTTACGATCCTGCTCCGTTAATTCCGGCAGACGCTGTCCCAATTCAATGATGTACAGATACTTCTCTTCCCAATTATCGCAACGCTGAAAATTACGCAACAATTTTTCTTTATCCGGTAGCGCGGCCATAGTGTCTCCCTGTTACCCCAGCAGACGGTGAATACGTGTCAGCCCTGTCGCCAGGCGATCCACTTCTTCATGGGTGTTATACATTGCCAGCGACGCCCGGCACATGGCAGGAACGCGATAGAACGCCATCAGCGGCATCGCACAATGATGCCCGGTACGCACAGCAATGCCGTAGTTATCCAGAAAACTCCCCACATCATAGGCGTGATGTTTACCGAGATTGAATGCGATAACGCCAAGCCGATTATCCGGGCCATACAACGTCAGTTCCGGCACCTCAGCCAGTTGCTCCAGCGCGTAATGCATTAAATTCTGTTCATACTCGCTGATGTTCGCGAGCCCCAGCGCTGAGACATACTCTATTGCCGCGCCGAGTCCGACGATGCCGCCGGTATTTGGCGTGCCCGCCTCAAAACGCCAGGGGGCTTTCGCCCAGGTGGTTCCCTGCGTCAGGCTAACAGTGGCGATCATCGACCCGCCGCCTTCCCACGGCGGCATTTCCTGCAACAGCGCCTCTTTGACATACAACACGCCAATGCCCGTCGGTCCATACAATTTATGCCCGGAGAAGACATAGAAATCGCAGTCCAGCGCCTGCACATCAACCTTGTGATGCATCACCGCCTGTGCGCCATCCACCAGCACTTTCGCACCGTACTGATGTGCGAGCGCAATCATTTCCGGCAATGGATTCTCCGTCCCCAGCACATTGGAGACGTGCGTAATCGCCAGTAGCTGCGTATTGTCGTCAAACAGGGTGTCCAGAACATCCAGTTGCAACGTACCGTCCTGGTTTAGCGGGATCACCCGCAGTTCCGCTCCGACGCGCGAACAGAGCATCTGCCAGGGCACGATGTTGGCGTGGTGCTCCATCTCGCTGATAATAATGTTGTCGCCGGCGCGAATATTGCTGTTACCCCAACTGTTAGCCACCAGGTTAATGCCTTCCGTTGTGCCGCGAACAAACACTAATTCTTCGGCGGATCGGGCATTAATAAACAGCGACGCCTGCTTGCGTACGTTTTCCATTCTTTCCGTGGCCTGCGCACTCAGCGTGTGAATACCACGATGGACCGCCGCATAGCCGTGTCGATAAAATTCGGCCTCAGCATCAATCACCTGATTGGGTTTTTGCGCACTTGCCGCGCTGTCCAGATAGGCCAACGGCATACCATTGACCTCACGCGTCAGGACAGGAAAGTCCGCCCGTACTTTTTCGATGGAGAAACTCATGCTACGCCTCCCGGCAGGCGAAGACCTATTCGCGCCAGCACCTGTTGTTTGAGCACATCATCACCGAGAACTTCCGTCAGCTCTGCGGCAAATGCATAAAGGATCATCTGTTGCGCATCCTGCTGCCCAATACCCCGCGAGCGCAAATAGAACATCTGCTCATTATCGATACGCCCTACCGTTGCTCCGTGACTGCACTTCACATCATCGGCATAAATTTCTAATTGCGGCTTAGTATCGACTTCAGCGAGTTTCCCCAGCAGCAAGTTGTTATTGGTCATCTGTCCGTCGGTTTTGATCGCGTGCTGCGCCACGGTGATCACGCCATTAAAGACCGCCCTGCCTTTATCGCTGACGATGGTTTTATGCAACTGACGGCTGTTGCAGTAGCCCTTGTTGTGTTCCAGCCAGGTCCGGGTGTCACACACTTCATTTTTCACTGGCATCGCCAGACTGTTGATCCGAAGGGTGGTATTTTCGCCGTTAAGCTGCGTGCTGGTGTTGTGGCGCAGCACGGCATCACCTAGCAGGAAGCTGTGGCTGTGCGCGGTGGCATCGCCAGCCAGCCGAAGATCGTTATGGGCAAAATGATGGCTAACCGGGTTTTCAAACACCAGCTTGATGTGATGCAGATGCGCATTCGCACCGACATTCATCGTTAACCGTGCCCCGGTGAAATGACGCGTGTCATCAAGGCTGACGTAGTGCTCAATAATCGTTGCTTCAGCGCCTTCGCCCAGGTCAAGGTGATGGCGGTAATGTGCGGTATTCACCTCATCACCGTCCACGCCTTGCGTGATATGTATCAGCAGCAGGGGTTTCACAGGACGTTGATGGCGTTTCACGCGAATATGGCTGCCGCATTGGGCGAGACTTTCGGTCAAATGCAGGAACACATCCGGCTGAATCGGGGCAACCCAGGTTTGCGGGTCATCATTGAACGTGACCTCAAAGCCGCTGCCTTCTGTGCTGTCACTCAGCGCCGGGCTAAATTGTCCATCGACAAACACCAGGCGAACCGCATCGATGCCTAATGCCAGGGCCTCGCATTGGGCCGGGTTAATTTCAGTAATGCGGCTGACAAAAGTGCTGTTGGTCAATCCTTCAAGCGGTGTGTATTTCCAGTTCTCATGCTTACGCGTCGGCAATCCCAGACGCAGCATCTGCTGCAGATGCTGCTGGGCATGTTCTGAGCGCGATTCTCCCTGCGCCTCAAACAGGCGGTGCCATTGTTGCAGCACGTTACTGCTGTTCGCTAAGCCAGCCATATCCCTGCTCCTCCAGTTGTTTGACCAGAGTGAAATCACCGGACTTCACAATCCGCCCCTGATACAAAACGTGAACGTAATCAGGCTTGATATAGTCGAGAATACGCTGATAGTGGGTGACGATAATGAACGCGCGTTTCCCGTCACGCAGGGCGTTGACTCCATCGGCGACAATTTTTAGCGCATCAATATCCAGCCCGGAATCAGACTCATCAAGGATGCACAGTTCCGGCTCCAGTACGGCCATCTGCAGAATGTCATTACGCTTTTTCTCGCCGCCCGAGAAACCCACATTCACGGAGCGGGTTAACAAATCTTCCGGCATCTTCAGGAGCGCCATTTTCTCTTCCATCAGATCCTGAAAATCAAAGCGATCCAGAGACTCTTCTCCCCGGTAACTGCGCACCGCATTGAGCGCGGTTTGTAAAAAGAACTGGTTACTGACGCCAGGGATCTCCACCGGATACTGGAATGCCATGAAAATCCCTTCTCCCGCCCTCGCCTCCGGCGACAGTTCAAGAAGATCTTTTCCTTTAAACTCTACCTGCCCCTGGGTGACTTGATAATCTTCACGTCCGGCAAGCGTAGCGGATAAGGTGCTCTTTCCGGAACCATTAGGCCCCATAATGGCGTGCACCTCTCCAGGACGGATCTCAAGATTCACGCCCCGCAGGATCGCGTTATCTTCAACACTGACCTGTAAATTTTTAATGCTTAACATGAGCTTTCCTTATCCAACGCTGTGTTCAAGGCTAATCGCCAGTAATTTTTGCGCTTCAACCGCAAACTCCAGCGGCAATTCGGAGAAGACATCCTTACAGAAGCCGTTGACGATCATGGAGATGGCATCTTCTTCACTGATCCCGCGTTGTAGACAGTAAAACAGCTGGTCTTCACCAATGCGCGAGGTGGTCGCCTCGTGCTCCAGTTGGGCACTGTTATTTCGGCACTCAACATACGGGAAGGTATGTGCGCCACAGTCCGTACCGATAAGCATGGAGTCGCACTGGGTAAAGTTTCGTGCGTTGGTCGCCGTTGGCATGATCTTCACCAACCCGCGATAACTGTTCTGGCTATGCCCTGCGGAGATCCCTTTCGAGATAATGGTTGAGCGGGTATTTTTGCCGATGTGGATCATTTTGGTGCCAGTATCCGCCTGCTGATAACCGCTGGTTAACGCGACGGAGTAAAATTCGCCGATGGAGTTGTCGCCGCGCAGAATGCAGCTCGGGTATTTCCAGGTGATGGCCGAGCCGGTTTCCGACTGGGTCCACGACATCTTGCTATTTTCCCCTTCGCACAGCGCACGCTTCGTCACAAAGTTCAGAATCCCGCCGGTGTTGTTATCACCGGGGAACCAGTTTTGCACCGTGGAATATTTCACTTCAGCGTCTTTGTGGATGATCACTTCGACGACCGCCGCATGCAGCTGATAGCTGTCGCGGACCGGCGCAGAGCACCCTTCGATATAACTCACGTAGCTCCCTTCCTCCGCCACCAGAATAGTGCGTTCAAACTGGCCGGTTTTTTCCGCATTAATACGGAAATAGGTGGAAAGCTCCATCGGGCAGCGCACGCCTTTCGGTACATAGATAAAGGTGCCGTCAGACGCCACGGCAGCGTTAAGTGCCGCAAAAAAGTTGTCATTCCCCGGAACCACAGTCCCGAGGTATTTCCTCACCAGTTCAGGGTGATCGTGAATCGCTTCGCCAAAAGAGCAGAAGATGATGCCCTGTTCCGCCAGTTTTTCACGGTAGGTGGTGGCCACAGAAACGGAGTCAAAAATGGCGTCCACCGCCACATTGCTACCTTCATGCACCGGCACCCCTAACTGGGCGAAAGCATCCTCCACCTCTTTGCTTAAAAAGGCATTCGCGCCTGTCTGCTGTACCGCGCCGGGTTCAGAGGCGCAGGTGTCGTCGCAGTTTCCGCACGACGGGGCTGAGTAATAGCTGTACTCCTGATAATTCAGTTTGTCGTAATGCGCTTTGAGCCAGTGCGGCTCCTCCATCTCAAGCCACGCACGAAACGCGTTGAGGCGAAATTCGAGCATCCACTCCGGCTCATGCCGTTTTGCAGAAATAGCGCGCACCACCTCTTCATTAATGCCTTTTTCCAGCTCGTCGGTTTGCAACTGGGTGAAGAACCCCTCTTTATAGTTGAGGTGTCCACCCGTCCAGGTTTTGACATCGTCGGTTGCTTCAGTATTACGAGACATAGTACCGCCTATACCCCAAAGCTTTCGCCGCAGCCACATTCATTCTGCGCTTTCGGGTTGTGAAATTTGAATATTTGATTTAATCCTTCACGCACATAATCGACTTCCGTTCCGTCGATAAACGGCATGGCCTGTAACGGCACATACAGTTTCGCGCCATCGAATTCGAACAGCAGATCGTCATTGTGCGGTTCACTGACCGTCGCCAGCACATAACCAAACCCTGCACACCCGGTTTGCTTCACGCCTAAACGCACACCCTGCATACCCGGTTGCTTATCAACCAGCTCGCGAATATGCGCTGCCGCGGCGGGCGTTAACGTCAATCCGCGCCAGGTAAAGTCGTCCGGGTTAAATGTTCCTGAATGCAATTCCATAGGTTCACCTCATGTCATGAGCCACCAGGGCATAACACCATGTTAGTGATAATGATTATCACTTCAACCCCTCATCCGCAGGGGCATTCGTTTAAATCGCCCTTTTTGGCTACGTTAACTAAGCATAGACCCTGCTACGCGGGATCACAGGGAACGATGTTTTTGTTCAATGCATTGATTAATAATGAATTAATGAGAGGTTATCGTTCTGGCAGGTCAAATCATAAAAGATGTATAGAAAATGCCTATTTATAAAATAGCCGCAACTGGCACGTATCTGGTGTAGCGGAGTACCAACATTGTGAATCGTGCTGAAAAGAAGGAAGAACAGGTATGACGCGTTCGACGACGATCGCCGGCAAACAGATTAAAAGAAGAGGGTTGAAAAAGAGAGAAATGACAGACAGTGAGGAAATGACCAGCGAACGGTCAGCGCTGTGGTACAACGCTGACCGTTCGCCTTCCCCATCCGGCGCTTATCTCCGGCACTCATTTCTGGCTTAGCTCTTGAAGGGGCATAAGAATCCTCTCATAACACCGCAGTGCCTTTTTAACACAAATTGCGGTTTGTTTTATTTATGAGCCATATTAAGCACCTGGACGCTCAAATAATCATCTGAATAGCTCTGATAATCGGGTTTATCTCATTGTGGCCTGCACCGCATCAAGCAACAAACGCAATGCTGCTGGCTGATGATCGCGGGAAAGATACATGCCGTACACCGCAAGTCGCCGTGGCTCCAGTTGCCCTAAAAGCCGAATTAACGCGCCCTCTGCTAATCCCGGGCGAGCCTCTTTTTCCGGCACCAACGCAATGCCCATTCCCGCCTGCGCGGCCTCACATAAGAGCGAGGAGATCCCGGCACTTAAATTTCCTTTGATAGCCACCGATATGGCCTCGTCCTGAGCATTCAGAAAATGCCAGGATTTCCCTGCAAATCCGCTGTAATAGAGACAGTTATGGTGCGCCAGGTCCTCAAGCGTCTGTGGGGTTCCGTGCTGGCGCAGATAATCAGGTGAAGCGCAAAGGACGGATTCACAGTCGCCCAGTCGGCGGGCTATCGTCCCTGGCTCAGGATTGTCAGTAATACGGATCGCCACATCAATGCGTTCGCCCACCAGACTCACCGGTTGATTATTGATCTCAACTTCAATACGCAGTTCCGGATAACGCGCTAAAAAGTCAGGCAGAATCGGGGCCAGAACATGGGTTGCCGTAAAATGCGCGCAAGCAACACGTAATATTCCTGAAGGGATTTCGCGTCCGGCAGCCCCCGCGATATCGAGGGATAACCCTGCCAGCGTACGTGTTTTTACCAGCGCCTCTTCCCCGGCAGGGGTAATCGTTAATCGCCGTGATGAACGATGGATCAGTCTGGCGCCTGCCCATTTTTCCATTTCATCCAGATAGCGGCTCACCATCGGTCTTGAGATCCCCAGCGCGCGGGATGCGGCGCTCAGACTGCCCAGATCGCAGATATGATTAAACACCGTTGCCGCCATCACTCTGTCCATTCTTCCCTCATCTGATCGTTTTACGAAACTAAGCATGTCCTGATAGAGGAATTTTAACAGATCGATATTTGCTTAAAATACGAGGCGTAAAGAAAACAACATCCTCTGCATAAGGTTTCCTGTTATGAACGTTAAAACGCTGGCACTGCTGCTGTCATTTGCCGCATCGCCGTTACTCGCCGCCCCGCTTCAACTTGATGTTTATAATCCGCAAGAAAACGGTCTTTTCCCGGTCTCTTCCACGCTGGTTTCCGGCCCGAAAGAGGCCATCTTGTTTGATGCGCAGTTCAGCATCAAAGACGGCGAAAAACTGGTGAAGATGATTCAGGCGAAGGGCAAAAAACTGAAAGCCATCGTGATTACCTCCGGCGATCCGGATTTTTACTTTGGCCTACAACCACTGGTCAGCGCCTTTCCAGAGGTGAAGATCCTGGCGACGCCCCACGTGGTTGACCATATTCGCGCGACAAAAGACGCCAAACTGGCGTTCTGGGGCCCACAAATGAAAGACGGCGCGCCAACAGCGGTGACGGCGCCAACGGTCACCCACGATACCCGTTTCACCGTTGATGGTGAAACGCTGGAACTCCGCCATCCGAATGATTATGCCGCCTATATCTGGATCCCTGCGAACCGTGCCATTCTGGGCGGCACGGGCATTGCTTCCGGCATTCACGTCTGGACGGCAGACACGCAATCGGCAAAACAGCGCGCGGCATGGCGAGACACTCTCAATGAAATGCAGAATCTGAAGCCGGATCAGGTGATCCCAGGGCACTACATTGGCGAACGTCCGGCTGGCGATAGCGCAATCCGTTTCACGCAAGATTATCTGCAATCCTTCGAAAAAGCGCTGGAGGCGAAAAAGGGATCAACGTACGTGATTCAGACGTTAAAAGCCGCCTGGCCGGGGTTAGCGGATGAAAGTTCGCTTGAATTGAGTGCGAAGGTCAACAGCGGTGAAATGGCATGGTGAGCAGATAAAAAATAACCCCGGCGGGAGACTGTCGGGGTTTTCTGTTTGGCATTATAGGCCGTCGCCTTTCAGGCGGTCCGGCATCAATGCACGCCCAGCCGCCAGGCAAAATAAATTTCTTCTTTCAGCTCAGTGGAGGAAAGTGCGAGTAAATCGGCAAATTCCAGCTCGAGTTGTTTCAAACGTTTCAGATACTGCGCGGGAGAAAGCTCGGTTTTATCGCGACGAATAAATTCAATGGCCAGTTGGCTTGGGTCTAATTGGGTAGACATATCATCCTCACTTTTGTTCAAAACGTGCACAGTATATCACTTTCCACTGTGCACATTACGACCAAAAGCAAAATCAGGATGATAATTAAAGTGACGTTGTCACACAATAGCCGTTGTCAGACGTGAAGTACAACACAGGCGTCCCTGTTCATCAAAGATCTCAATTTGCCAGACCTGATGGCGCGAGCCCGTATGCAGCGCTTTACACACGCCCCTCACACGCCCTTCGCGAGCGGAACGAATGTGGTTAGCATTCACCTCCAGCCCCACCACTCTTTGTTCGCCCTGGGTACACAAGTAGCCGGCAACCGAACCGATACTTTCAGCCAGTACGACGGACGCCCCGCCGTGCAACAGGCCAAACGGCTGTTTTGTCCGACGATCCACAGGCATTGTCGCCTCCAGTGTATCGTCACCAATATGCTCAAATCGGATATCCAGCAGTCCGACCATGTTTCCTTCTCCCATCGCATTAAGCGCGTCGAGAGAAACTTCACGTTTCCAGATCATCCAATAATCTCCAACAATGCCTGTAGTGGATGGCGAACGCCGGTGCCTTCAACACGCTTGACCTGGCTCCGGCAGGAATAACCGGTTGCCAGACAGCGGTTGCGCGGCAGTCGCTGCATCGCCTGACGCCATGATAGCTCGTAGATCCCCAGCGAGTTCTCATGATTTTTGACTTCGTGCCCGTAGGTACCCGCCATCCCGCAGCACCCGACGCTGACATTTTCCAGTCTGGCGCCAAATTGGGCAAAAATAGCCCCCCACTGCGCTGGCGCGCCGGGTAAGGCAGTCACTTCGGTACAATGGCCGAAGAAATACCAGGGCTCACCGCTGACCGCCAGCGGCTGTATCGGCTCGAGTACCTTCGGCAGCCATTCATGAACCAGTTGCACGTGGAAATCGCCACGCTGTTCACCCAGCGCCAGGTTGTACTCATCGCGATAGCACAGAACCAGCGCCGGATCGACGCCCACCATCGGTATCCCCAACGCGGCCACGCGATTGAGAAACTCTGACGTCTTCTTCGCGGTTTTTGCAAACCGTTTAAGGAAGCCTTTGATGTGCTGAGCCTTGCCATTCGGCGAGAAGGGCAGCAGCACCGGCTGCAATCCCAGTTTTTCCACCAGGCGGACGAAATCTGCCACCACCTGCGCGTCGTAATAACTGGTGAACGGATCCTGCACCACCAGCACCGTGCGGGATTTTTGCTCGAAACTTAACAACTCCAGCTGTTCCAGCGTCATATTGGCGCTGCGATGCCCGACCATGTGTTGCTGGAGTGACGGCGTAGAAAGCAGCGGCAAATCAACCATCCCAATGTGTTTTTTGGAAAGCGACCGCACCAGGGGTTGATTTATAAAGAAGTTGAATGTTTTTGGCGCCCGCGCCATCAACGGCGCATAGGTTTCCACTGTCGCCACCAGATGATCGCGCAGAGGACGCAGATAACGCGTGTGATAGAGCTGCAGGAAACGCGAACGGAATTCCGGTACGTCGATTTTGATCGGGCATTGCGTGGAACAGGCTTTACAGGCCAGACACCCGGACATCGCCTCTTTCACTTCATGCGAGAAATCGTACTCGCCCTTGCGGGCATGCCAGCTGTTACGGGTGCGGGCAATCAGCGTCCGCAAACTGGCGTGTTTTTCCGGCAGTTCGTGTTCCAGCTTGACGGGATCGATACCACGGTCGGCCAACAGGCGTAACCATTCCCGCACCAGCGTTGCGCGCCCTTTCGGGGAGTGGATACGGTTAAGACTGATTTTCATCGACGGACACATCGGACTTTTGGCATCAAAGTTAAAGCACAGCCCGTTGCCGTTGCACTCCATCGCCCCACGCCACTCTTGTCTCACCGCGAACGGGATCTGGCGATCGTAGGTGCCGCGCTTCACGGCATCCACCTTCATCATCGGCGCATCAATACCTGCAGGCGGGCAAATCTTGCCTGGATTCAGTCGGTTTTGCGGGTCGAACGCCGCTTTCACGTTGCGCAGTTCACCGTACAGTCGCTCGCCAAAAAATGCCGGGCTGTACTCAGCGCGGAAACCTTTCCCGTGTTCACCCCATAACAGACCGCCATATTTCGCCGTCAGCGCTACCACGTCGTCAGATATTTGCTTCATCAGAATCTCTTGCTGCGGGTCGCACATATCCAGAGCCGGTCGAACGTGCAACACCCCGGCATCAACGTGACCAAACATGCCATAGCTCAGGCCGTGGCTGTCGAGCAAAGCACGGAATTCAGCAATGTAATCAGCAAGATGTTCTGGCGGCACGCAGGTATCTTCGGCAAAAGGAATCGGTTTTGCCGCGCCTTTGGCATTCCCCAACAAACCCACCGCTTTTTTACGCATTGCGTAAATACGTTCGACACCCGCCAGTTCAGTACACAGCTGCCAGCCGATCACGCCAGCCTGTTGCCCGGCAATCAATCCATCGAGTCGCTCGCACAGCGCCTCGATCTGCGCGTCAATCAACGCCTCGTCATCCCCCGCAAATTCGACGATGTTCAGACCCAACATCTCTTTATCCGGCACATCGGTGATGAGTTCACTGACGGAATGCCAGACAATGTCCTCCCGCGCGAGGTTGAGCACTTTAGAATCGACAGTTTCGACCGACAGCGCCCGCGCCTCAACCATAAACGACGCATTGCGGAGCGCAGAATCGAAAGAGTCATATTTCACATTCACCAGACGGCGAACTTTGGGCAGTGGGGTGATATCCAGACGCGCTTCGGTGATGAAGGCAAGCGTTCCTTCAGAACCGGTCAGGATGCGCGTTAAATCAAACTCCGTCATCTCATCATTAAAGACATGACGTAAATCGTAGCCCGTTAAAAACCGGTTCAGCTTCGGGAACTTATCGATAATCAACTGACGGTTTTCACGGCAGCGCTGATAGACCGTATGGTAGATACGTCCTATCGTCGTATTGCTTTTACCCAGCGTCTCAGCAAGTTCGACGGGAAGTGCCTGAGTGTCGAGAATGTCGCCCCCCAGTAGCACTGCCCGCACGCCAAGAACATGATCAGAGGTTTTGCCGTACACCAGCGATCCCTGACCGGATGCATCGGTATTAATCATCCCCCCCAGCGTCGCCCGATTACTGGTCGACAACTCCGGCGCAAAGAAATAGCCATACGGTTTCAGATACTGGTTCAGTTGATCTTTGATCACGCCGGCTTCCACCCGTACCCACCCTTCTTCCGGGTTGATCTCAATGATACGGCTCATGTAGCGCGACATATCAACGATAATGCCCTGATTCAGCGCCTGACCGTTGGTGCCGGTGCCGCCGCCGCGGGGGGTAAAGACAAGAGAGGTGAATCGCGGTTCTGCCGCCAGGCGGGCTAGCAGCGCCACATCTGCCGTTGAACGGGGGAAAAGGACAGCATCCGGCAGAAGTTGATAGATACTGTTATCTGTCGACATTGTGAGGCGATCGGCGTAACTGGTTGCCGTATCCCCCGTAAACCCTTGCTGTTCCAGTGCCTGCAAAAAGTTGAGCACCAGCTGAACGACGCCAGGTGCCTGAGAAATTTGTGGAATCATTATTGACCCTTTCCTGCGGTCTGTGTTGTGGACTCTGGGCCTGTCACGGTAATGGCTACTTTACAGACAATGAGAGGCTGTTCAGCTTCACAACGGTAAATAAAATAGCCTTACAGGGCGGCGCCTAATCGTTTGCGTGTTGCACTATTTGTTGTATCACATTTTTTTCATATGCGCTCAGCAGAATTACAGGCAGAATCACCCTGTCAAAAACCGCTGAAATTGCTCATTATTATATACGAGTGATTCGCGTGTTCAGATCACGTCAACATTCTGACGTACAGAAAAGGTGAAAAGTATTTATGGAAAACATTCGTCAGCCAAGGGATATCGCGCAAGTGCTGCTATCGGCGCTGTTTTTGGTCATCATGATTGTGGCATGTCTGTGGATTGTACAACCCTTTATCCTTGGCTTTGCCTGGGCAGGCACCGTGGTGATCGCCACCTGGCCTGTTTTACTTCTGCTGCAAAAACTGCTCTGGGGCCGCCGTTCTCTCGCCGTTCTGGTGATGACGCTCCTGTTGGTTTTGCTGTTTGTGATCCCCATTGCGCTGTTGGTGAACAGCATCGTCGACGGCAGCGGTCCGCTAATCCACGCCATGAGCGCCGGTGACATGACGTTACCCGACCTTGCCTGGCTGAACAGCATTCCGCTGGTCGGGAGCAAATTGTATGCCGCCTGGCACAATCTGCTGGATATGGGCGGCTCGGGGATTATGGCCAAAATCCGGCCTTATATTGGCACTACGACCACCTGGTTTGTTGGTCAGGCAGCCCATATTGGCCGTTTTATGGTGCACTGTGGCCTGATGCTGCTGTTTAGCGCCCTGCTGTTCTGGCGTGGTGAGCAGGTTGCTTTAGGGGTCCGCCATTTTGCAAGCCGACTGGCGGCAAAACGTGGCGATGCAGCCGTTGTGCTGGCAGCGCAGGCCATTCGCGCTGTGGCGCTTGGCGTCGTCGTCACCGCACTGGTGCAGGCGGTTCTCGGTGGTGTGGGTCTGGCGATCTCCGGTGTGCCTTATGCCACGCTGCTGAGCGTGCTGATGATCCTCTCCTGCCTGGTGCAACTGGGGCCTCTGCCGGTACTGATTCCATCCATCATCTGGCTCTACTGGACAGGCGACAACACCTGGGGCACCGTGCTGCTGGTGTGGAGTTGTGTGGTCGGTACGCTGGATAACGTGATTCGCCCAATGCTCATTCGCATGGGGGCTGATTTGCCGTTGATTCTGATCCTCTCAGGGGTTATCGGCGGATTAATTGCGTTTGGCATGATCGGCCTGTTTATTGGTCCAGTGCTGTTGGCCGTCTCCTGGCGTCTGTTCTCTGCGTGGGTCAACGAGGCTCCGCTTCCCGATAATGAGCCAAACAACGCTCTGGAAGGACTGGCTGAACCTGAAGAACCCCACAAGTAGATCGTAAAAGTGTGGTGTTGCCGAAGCCTATTTTTCTGGTAAAGCCACACGGCAGAACTGCCCGTTAACAACGCGTCGACGGGCAGTCCCGATATTCCGAAACGCCAAATACTTTAGACTTACTAATCAATCAACCCCTTGATTACACAATATTGTTGCTGAATCTTTCTGTTTTCCCCTCTTTGTGTCGCAAATTCTTTACAGCTTTTAAACTATTGAGACGAATCTGATCGACGCAAAAAATCCCCATGCCTACTATTAGCTCACGGTTATAGATCAACACATTGATTTATAAGCATGGACATCCCCTGAGTGAAACAACGAATTGCTGTGTGTAGTCTTTGCCCATCTCCCACGATGGGCTTTTTTTTATTCCCCTGAAGATGACCCCCTGACCCCTTTATTTCGCCATTGTGTTGAAAATCCCCGGGGCTATGGTTGCAAAACGATGCTGTGTTGCGGCATGTTGTAACGCAGACCAGGTATGTGAAGGGTAATAATGAAGACATTAACAATAAAAAATCTCGTCATTGGCGAAGGCGTTCCGAAAGTGATTGTCTCTTTGATGGGCAAGGACATCGCCACCATAAAGACGGAAGCACAAGCCTATCTCGATGCTGATTTCGACATTCTGGAATGGCGCGCCGACCATTTTATGGATGTGGGTTCTGCGCAATCTGTATTGAACGCGCTGGCTCATCTTCGCCAGATAGTGGGAGATATCCCCTTACTATTTACCTTCCGTAGCGCTCAGGAAGGGGGAGAACATGCGCTTTCCGTTGAGGAATACACAGCGCTCAATCTGGCGGTAATAGACAGTGGGCTTGCTGACATCATCGATATTGAACTGTACACCGGTGATAAACACGTAGAAGACCTCGTTGCCAGGGCGCATGAAAAAGGTGTTTATGTCGTCATGTCTAACCATGATTTTCACCAGACGCCAGCGGCAGACGAAATCGTCCATAGGCTACGCAAAATGCAGGCTTTGGGGGCGGATATTCCCAAAATTGCCGTCATGCCTCAGTCAAAACGCGATGTATTAACCCTGCTTACCGCCACGCTGGATATGCATGAAAACTATGCGGATCGTCCGATTATCACCATGTCGATGGCTAAAACAGGGGTCATTTCTCGCCTGGCGGGTGAGGTGTTTGGTTCTGCCGCCACCTTTGGCGCGGTAAAAAAAGCGTCAGCCCCGGGACAAATTTCTGTCACTGACTTACGCGCTATCCTGGCTCTCCTGCACTAACAAGGCATAAAAAAACGGCTCCTTTTACGGGAGCCGTTCTCGATTTACGTGACGTAATCTATTTTACTTCTTCAGTTCCGCCAGACTCAGCCAGGTTTGCACGACGGTGTCCGGGTTCAACGAAAGGCTGTCGATCCCCTCTTCCATCAGCCACGCAGCAAAGTCTTCGTGGTCGGACGGACCCTGACCGCAAATACCCACGTACTTCCCTTGTTTCTTCGCTGCACGAATCGCCATCGACAGCAGCGCCTTGACCGCATCGTTACGTTCGTCGAACAGCGCTGAAACCACACCGGAATCACGATCCAGACCCAGCGTCAGCTGCGTCATGTCGTTGGAACCGATCGAGAAACCGTCAAAGTATTCGAGGAACTGCTCTGCCAGCAAGGCGTTGGACGGGATCTCACACATCATGATGAGTTTCAGCCCATTTTCACCACGTTTCAGCCCCTGACGCTCCAGCTCTTCTACTACCGCTTTCGCCTGATCAACCGTACGCACAAACGGGATCATGATTTCAACGTTGGTCAGCCCCATGTCGTTGCGCACACGTTTAACCGCATCACACTCAAGCGCAAAACAGTCACGGAAGCTGTCAGAAACATAGCGGCCAGCGCCACGGAAGCCCAGCATCGGGTTCTCTTCTTCTGGCTCATAACGCTCGCCGCCCACCAGGTTGGCGTATTCGTTCGATTTAAAATCAGAGAGACGCACGATGACGCGTTTCGGGTAAAATGCGGCGCCCAGCGTCGCGATACCTTCCGTCAAACGACCAACATAGAACTCGCGCGGCGAATCGAAACCTTTCATCATTTCGCGGATTTCGTTTTGCAGTTTCACGTCCTGGTCATCAAACTCCAGCAACGCACGCGGGTGCACGCCGATCATACGGTTGATGATAAATTCGAGACGCGCCAGGCCAACACCTTCATTCGGCAAACAGGCAAAGTCAAACGCGCGATCCGGGTTGCCAACGTTCATCATGATCTTCAACGGCAGATCCGGCATGGTGTCGACGCTGGAGCTTTTCACACTAAAGTCGAGTAAATCGGCATACACGTAACCGGTGTCGCCTTCAGAGCAGGAAACGGTCACTTTATCGCCATCTTTCATGCGTTCGGTCGCATCGCCACAGCCAACCACTGCCGGGATCCCCAGCTCACGCGCGATGATCGCCGCATGACAGGTACGACCGCCACGGTTAGTCACAATCGCCGCGGCTTTTTTCATGATCGGTTCCCAGTCCGGGTCGGTCATGTCAGTTACCAGCACATCTCCCGGCTCGATACGGTTCATCTCGCTGATGTCATGGATGACCTTCACGGTGCCCGCGCCGATACGGTGGCCAATGGCACGACCTTCCGCAACAATTTTGCCCTGGGCATGCAGCGTGTAACGCTCCATCACCTGACCGCGTGAGCGGACGGTTTCCGGACGCGCCTGAACAATGAACAATTTGCCGGTGTGACCGTCTTTTGCCCATTCGATGTCCATCGGGCGACCGTAATGTTTCTCGATCTGCACCGCTTGTTTCGCCAGCTCCTGGACTTCCTCGTTGGTCAGCGAGAAAATGTCGCGTTGTTCCTGCGGCACATCTTCAATTTTGACCTGCTTTCCGTGCTCTTGCGTCGGCGCATAGACCATACGGATTTTTTTCGAACCCATGGTGCGACGAACAATGGAAGGACGGTTTGCCGCCAACGTTGGTTTGTGCACGTAGAACTCATCCGGGTTCACCGCGCCCTGCACCACCATCTCGCCCAGACCCCAGGCTGAAGTAATGAAGACGACCTGGTCGAAACCTGACTCCGTATCAATGGAGAACATCACGCCGGACGAGGCGAGATCTGAACGCACCATGCGCTGAACGCCTGCAGAGAGCGCAACGCCGCGGTGGTCATAACCCTGATGCACACGGTAAGAGATCGCACGATCGTTAAACAACGACGCGAAGACATGCTTCACCGCCACCAGCACAGCATCAAACCCCTGCACGTTGAGGAAAGTTTCCTGCTGGCCCGCAAATGACGCGTCTGGCATATCTTCTGCCGTTGCGGAAGAACGCACCGCAAACGAGGCATGAGCATCATCCGCGGAAAGCTGTGCGTACGCATCGCGGATGGCATTTTCCAGCTCAGGCTGGAAAGGAGTGTCGATAATCCACTGGCGGATCTGCGCACCGGCTTTCGCCAGCGCAGTGACATCGTCAATATCCGTTTTATCCAGCAGTTCATAAATGCGCTGGTTTACGCCGCTTTGGTCCAGAAATTGGTCAAACGCATCGGCGGTTGTCGCAAACCCATTCGGTACTGAAACACCCATACCGGAGAGGTTAGTAATCATTTCACCCAGGGAGGCATTTTTGCCCCCAACTCTGTCTACATCATTCATGCCGAGTTGGTTATACCAAAGCACCAGCGGTGACGAGCCATTGTTGGACATCGAACAATCCTTTTGTGATAAATGAACGAGTTTAGGAAACACTTAATTGCGTATTTATCTTTGCATATTTAACCCGCCGAAAAAAACGGTGAATCGTTCAAGCAAATATATTTTTTCTTTTTTCAGATTGTTTCCGCATTTGCGCAAAGCCACGAAGTACGGGCGATCCCCCTAAAAACTGTCGGTATAAACATCAGTTCCAAAAAATGAAATGTACTTTTCAGTAAATATAAAAATAGTGTTTCATTTTATAAAATAAGAGCTGAGTTATACGCTTCTGTCTTTTTTTAATTTATGCTTTCAGAGAATTATGTGTGCTCTTCAGGATGAACAAAATGGATAATGTTGTTGATCGTCATGTTTTTTATATTTCTGATGGTACGGCCATTACTGCCGAAGTGCTGGGACATGCTGTCATGTCGCAGTTTCCCGTGACGATCAGTAGCATCACGCTGCCGTTTGTCGAAAATGAGAGTCGCGCCAGGGCGGTCAAAGACCAGATCGACGCGATTTACCAGCAAACTGGTGTGCGCCCGCTGGTGTTCTACTCCATTGTGCTACCCGAAATCCGCGCAATCATTTTGCAAAGCGAAGGTTTCTGTCAGGACATTGTGCAGGCGCTGGTCGCGCCGCTGCAGCAAGAAATGAAGCTTGACCCGACCCCGATTGCGCATCGCACCCACGGTCTTAATCCCGGCAATCTCAATAAGTATGATGCGCGCATCGCCGCCATTGACTACACCCTCGCGCATGATGACGGCATTTCGTTGCGCAACCTCGATCAGGCTCAGGTGATCCTGTTGGGTGTCTCACGTTGTGGAAAAACGCCGACCAGTCTTTATCTGGCAATGCAGTTTGGCATCCGGGCGGCAAACTACCCCTTTATTGCTGATGATATGGATAATCTGGTGTTACCCGCGTCTCTGAAACCCCTCCAGCACAAGCTTTTTGGTTTGACGATCGAGGCGGAACGTCTGGCGGCCATTCGCGAAGAGCGCCGTGAAAACAGCCGTTATGCTTCACTGCGCCAGTGCCGGATGGAAGTGGCGGAAGTTGAAGCGCTGTATCGTAAAAACCAGATCCCGTGGTTGAACAGTACCAATTACTCGGTAGAAGAAATTGCGACTAAAATTCTCGACATTATGGGATTGAATCGCCGAATGTACTAATGCGCTAGTGCAATGATTCAATTTTCGTTATCATCTCTGATAGCTTGCGAGGTGTGACACGCCTCGCACTTGAAATCAGCAGGGATTGGTTTATCGTGATGCCCATCACTTCCCGGTAGTCCTGCCGTTGAAGCAACAAATTTCTGAGAGATGTAATGAACAGAACCGACGAACTCCGTACTGCGCGTATAGACAGTCTTGTCACCCCCGCCGAATTGGCGCTACGACATCCCGTATCGTCCGCTGTTGCAAGCCACGTTACCGACTCGCGACGCCGGATTGAAAAAATATTGAATGGTGAAGATCCCCGCCTGCTGGTGATCATTGGCCCTTGCTCAATTCACGATCTTGATGCCGCGATGGATTACGCCAGCCGTTTGCAAACACTGCGTTCAAAACATCAGGCGCGCCTGGAAATCGTCATGCGCACCTATTTTGAAAAGCCGCGTACCGTTGTTGGCTGGAAAGGCTTAATCTCCGACCCTGATTTAAACGGCAGCTATCGTGTTAACCACGGCATTGAACTGGCGCGAAAATTACTGCTGAAAGTCAATGAATTAGGCGTACCAACCGCGACTGAATTTCTCGACATGGTGACGGGGCAGTTTATCGCCGATCTGATCAGCTGGGGAGCCATTGGCGCACGGACCACAGAAAGCCAGATCCACCGTGAAATGGCTTCCGCACTCTCCTGCCCTGTCGGATTTAAAAACGGTACTGATGGCAACACACGCATTGCCGTCGACGCCATTCGCGCCTCCCGCGCCAGTCATATGTTCCTTTCACCGGATAAATCGGGCCAGATGACCATTTATCAGACCAGTGGCAACCCTTATGGTCATATCATTATGCGTGGCGGTAAAAAGCCCAATTACCACGCTGAAGATATTGCCGCCGCCTGCGATACCTTGCACGAGTTTGATCTGCCGGAACATCTGGTGGTGGACTTTAGTCACGGCAACTGCCAGAAGCAGCACCGCCGCCAACTGGACGTGTGTGATGACGTTTGCCAGCAAATTCGTAATGGCTCCACTGCGATTGCCGGGGTCATGGCCGAAAGTTTCTTGCGTGAAGGCACGCAGAAAATCGTTAGCGGTCAACCGCTGGTGTACGGTCAGTCGATTACCGACCCCTGCCTGAACTGGGAAGACACCGAACTGTTGCTGGAAAAATTAGCCTCCGCCGTGGAGTGCCGTTTTTGATGTACGGCCCATTCCTTCGGGGATGGGCGCTTCCTTCCTCACCCTTATTTTGCTCATCACCCTCTTCGCTACGCATCAACACGCAACGCTCATTTAACACTTGCCGTTACCGTCCATATTATTGATAATAATAATCATTGTTAAATTGATTTTTATTAATGAACGCTATGTCACGTATGGATCACACCGAGTCACCTCATTCTAAGGAAAAGAGCAGCGTCCCTCCCCCCAATGATACGGAACGGCGGATCAGCAGCCAGACGTTATTAGGTCCACAAGGAAAAGTGATCATCGATCATGATGGTCAGGAGTATCTGCTGCGTAAAACGAACGCCGGTAAGCTTCTCCTGACCAAATAAACTGTTCTAGCTTGAGCAACTGACTTCCAGCCGTTTTCCCCAGTCGGGAGGACGGCTGACATAGTCATCATCTCTGTCGGTAAACGGTGTGCGCAGTACCTGATGCAGTTGGTGCAATTCGCGCGTATCCCCACGTTCCGCATTCTCTATAGCACGCTGAGCCAACCAGTTGCGCAGTACCACCGCAGGGTTGGCGCGCTGCATGTGTTGCTGACGCAATGCATCATCAACCTGTTCCCGTTGCAGGCGAGCGCGATACTGTGTGAACCACTCGTCAAAGGCGGCACGGTCAACAAACTCATCACGCAACGGAGATGCCGCGCTTTGCTGCTCTGTCTGGCTCAACATTCTGAATGTTCGGGTATAGTCGCTTCTCTCGCGCGCCATCAGGCTGAACAAAGCGTTGAGTAACGCATTGTCGTCTTTCTGTTCGCTAAAGAATCCCAGCTTTTGCCGCATCCGTTGGCCGTAACGCGTCAACAGGGCCAGTTGATAGCCATCCAGCGCATCATTGAGTGTATCAACCGACATAAACGGAGAAAGCGTCTGCGCCAGTCGTTGTAAATTCCATAGCCCCACAGCGGGTTGGTTTTCAAAGCTGTAGCGCCCCAGATGGTCGGAATGATTGCAAATCAGCCCAGGCTGATAATCATCCAGAAAACCAAACGGCCCATAATCTATCGTCAACCCCAGGATAGACATGTTGTCGGTATTCATCACGCCATGGGCAAATCCCACGGTCTGCCAGTCAGCGATAAGCGTCGCCGTACGCGACACCACATCCCGAAACCAGAGCGTGTATTTATCATCTTCATCCTGAAAATGGGGCCAGTAGTGGCGAATAGCAAAATCAGCCAGCTGGCGCACTTTTTCAGGTTCACGGCGATAGTAGAAGTGTTCAAAATGGCCGAAACGCATATGGCTTTGCGCCAGACGCATCAACATTGCACCGGTTTCCGGCGTTTCCCGGTAAACCGGGGAATCGCTGGTCACAATCGACAACGCACGGGTCGTTGGGATCCCCAGGTAATGCATCGCCTCACTGGCCAGACTCTCTCTGATCGTAGAGCGCAGTACGGCTCGCCCATCGCCCATTCGCGAATACGGGGTTAAACCCGCGCCTTTCAGATGCCAGTCAAGCGTCGTGCCATCGGGCAGGAGTTGTTCTCCCAGCAGAATGCCGCGTCCGTCGCCAAGTTGCCCCGCCCAGACACCAAACTGATGTCCGCTGTAGACCTGGGCCAGAGGCGACATTCCGGGAAGTAAAGATTCACCACCCCAGACACCCGCTCCACGTTCAATATCAAAAAGTGAGGCTGGAATATCAAGCTGTTGTGCCAAAGCATCATTATGCCAAATCACACGGGCATTGCTCAGGGGAGTTGGGGAAAGAGCGGTATACGTTGCCGGCAACTCATCGCGCCAGCGAGCGGTAAAAGACAGGGTCATAGGGCCTCCTGTTTGTAGTGTAGTCGGTTACTACCGTCTTAAACACCAGCAAATAGAAGGGTTATCGCTGTACCAGAGTCGTTATCTGACCGACCGATACGGCTGGCCACAAGCAGCCCTGCAATACGCTGAAACCTAAAGGGGTTACGCGGGCCTTCATCTCTTCCGTATCGATACCCGCAATTATAACGGAATCACAACAGGATGATATTTGCGAAACAATAGCCTGCATAAACGGTTCAAATGAAATGCTCATTGCTCTGTGCTGAACAAAACTTTTATCCAGTGCAACCCGTTTGAAAAGACCGTCAAAAATGGCTTTCATTGAAGAATCACCCGCACCAAAATTAGCCAGTATGAGTGGAAACCGAGCCGCTAATTTCACCAGTTTTGGATTTTCTTTTCCACGATTTAATTCAGGGTAATTTTCATTAATCATTAATTCAAGAAATGAAAATCGCTTAACACGCGCGTTAAACTGGTCGTCATATATTAATGCGTCAACCACCGCTGGTGTTAATTTTATCCAGGCATTCAATTTTTGTTGAATAAAGAAATGTTGGCACGTTTCAATCAGTGAGAGTTTTTCTTCGAATAAACGGCACTGCTCTTCAGCCGACAGTCGGGGTATGACCAGCTCTGTCGGCATACGTACAGAGCCATCGTCACTGACAAAGTTTGCAATGATTTCTAAACCGACAAGATCCCCTTTTACACTCCGCGCGGGCAGAAACAAGAGATCGGAGTGATAGGAATTATCCAGTGAAACAATCATTTTGCCAGCCCCGCTGTTTGGGTGTAATCCGGCATCCTGTAACAACGGATGGAAAACGACATCATTTCAGAGACTAATGGGGGTGCTTTCATTTTATCCTTTTTATCCGGTAAACCGGGTCCTTTTTTTAGCTTATCCTGATTATAAACCAATATCCAGTTTTACACTTTTTCATGGGATGCGCGCGAATTTACGCTAACCACATTACTTTCATGAATAGTATGGTTATCAGGAAACCAGCCTTATGTCATTAATCGCAAAATTCCATTTTTAAATACGGATGATAAGCCAGGAAAACCTTGTCATCCGTATGATTAAATTCTTCGGGCCTGCCAAAAATTTTTGCGCCAGTAGACATTGTCGAGAGATGAACGCATCACCCCTCGACTGGTCGACGCATGGATAAATTGATTATTGGTGTCATAGATACCGACATGCAAACCACTCTCACCCGAACCGGTTTTAAAGAAAACCAGATCGCCGGGCAGGAGATCATCTTTGTCGATTTCCGTACCAATTTTGGACTGTTGTCGGGTGTCTCGTGGCAGTTGCAGAGAGAACTGGTCACGCATCGTCATCAACACAAACCCTGAACAGTCCACACCACTACGGCTCATTCCGCCATAACGGTACGGTGTTCCGCGCCAGTTCTGTAACTGATCATTGAGACCCGCGATCACCGTAATGGAATCCGAAAGTCTGGCATTTGGCGCAGGAGCGCGATGGCTACTACACCCAGCTAACACCAGTGCTGCGATAAGAAGGAACCAAAAACGCATTCAGGACGAATCCTCTTTTTTATTTTTATATCTATATAGCGTGGAAAGCGCCTTATTTTCAAGAAACCATTTAACTTAAGTGGTTGATATGAGCATTCTGTGGCCTTCCACATCAAGCCGCCGGAAGTTTAACCCATACGCACGGGCTAAATTGGGCGGTGTCAGCACCTCTTCACGCGGCCCACAGGCAATCAACGCCCCACGTTTCAACAGCCACGCCTGATGCGCGTGACGTAGCGTGTGGTTAAGATCATGGCTGCTCATCACGACAGCAATTCCCTGCAGGCAAAGCCGACTGAGCAATCGGTCCAGTGCGTTTTGTTGCGCAACATCCAGGCTGTTCATCGGTTCGTCCAGAAGCAACAATTGCCCGTGAGGATTAGAATCTGGTGAAATTTGTAGCATTACCGCCGCAAGACGGACACGTTGCCACTCGCCGCCGGAGAGTTGATTCGTGCCTCGTTCCAGCTTATCGCCCAATCCGAGTGCCTCTGCCACCTCTTTCAGCAGATCGGTTCGTGTTTTATCGGGCTGATGAAGCGTCAGGTAATGCCAGACAGGCATGGCAAAAGGGGGATTTTGCTGTTGCGCAAGGTAGGCGCGATGTTGGGCAAGCTTTGCGGCAGGCCAGGATTCCAGAGCCGTACCGCCAAATACGACAGTTCCGGCACCGCTGGTCAGGCCTGCCATCCGCGCCAGCAGTGTGCTTTTCCCCGCCCCGTTAGGTCCGACAAGGTGTAAGATTTCGCCAGCTTTGATCGAACCTGAAAGTGGACCAAGCCGGGTGCTTTCAGCCACGTCCTGTAACTGCATCAACGGAGACATTATTTCTCCAACGCCAGTTTGATACTTTCCATGACAATGGGATCGTCAGGCGTCATGTCGGGTGAAAAACGCTGCACGACGTGTCCATCCCTGCCCACTAAAAACTTCTCAAAGTTCCACAAAATATCGTCAGGATACAGCGGCGCACGTCCTTTGCTGGCCATCCGCTCGTAAAAAGCGCTCGCCTGCGGGGCAATGGCCGCAGGCGCGGCAGCGACCAATTTTTGGTACAACGGGTGGCGGTCGTCGCCATTGACATCAATTTTGCTGAACATCGGGAACGTCACGCCCCAGGTCGTGGCGCAGTACGTTTTAATCTCATCTTCGCTGCCCGGTTCCTGCCCGAGGAACTGGTTGCACGGAAAACCCAACACGGCAAATCCACGTTCGCCCCAGGTTTTTTGCAGGTTTTCCAGTTGTTCATACTGCGGCGTTAAACCGCATTTTGACGCCACGTTAACGATCAGCAGTACATTTCCGGCATATTTCGCAAGCGAGATCTCCTCGCCGTCGATGCTTGTCACTTGAGTGTTGAGAATGGTCTTTTGCATAACGTCTCCCGGGTAACAGACGAATGAGTATTGAACAACATCAGTTTCTAATCATAGACCGAACAGCGATGATCTTTGTATTTAACGTCCTGCTTTTAATAGCAACCAGATGAAGACAGGCGCCCCTAATGTGGCCGTTACCACACCAATAGGAAGTTCTGCGGAGGCGAGCGCCAGTCGGGCAACCACATCCGCCGTCAACAGCGCAATCGCTCCTGCCAGCGCACACGCAGGCAATAAGACACGATGGTCGGTTAACCCGCATAAACGCAAGATATGGGGAATAACCAAACCGATAAAGCCGATAGCCCCGGCCAACGCCACGCTTACGCCAACCATCCATCCTGTCGCCACCACCAGAAGATTACGCCAGAACCATAAAGGCAATCCAAGCTGGCGGGCAGAGGTTTCGCCCAATGCCAGCATATTCATAGCCTGCGACTGGCAGCAAATCCAGATCAGAACCGGAATCAATGCGATCATCAACCAGCTCTGTTGCCAGTCAACGCCGCCGAAGCCCCCCATCATCCAGTACATCAACTGGCGCAGGTCAAAAGAGGTGGAAAAATAGATCGCCCACGTCATCAGTGCACTACAAATAATGCCCAACGCGACACCGGCAAGCAGTAAGCGACTGGTCGAAAGATGACGACGTGCGAAACGCAGAAGAATGAGCGTGATAATGAGTGCGCCTGCAATCGCGCACACCCCTAATGCCCAACCCGGAAGCTTACCCTGCCCTAACAGCACGGCCGCAATAAGCCCCACACCAGCGCCATTGGAAACGCCAAGCAGTCCCGGCTCCGCAAGTGGGTTTTCAAAGAGTGCCTGCATCACCGCGCCGGAGAGCGCCAGTGCGGCCCCGACCAGCAAAACAGCCAGCGTCCGTGGCAGTCGAATTTGCCAGACAAACAGGTCTCCACGGGTACCAAACCACTCACCTGGACCTATCCACTGTTCTCCAGCACATAAACTTACAGCGGCTGCCAGCAGCGTTAGCGCCGTCAGACTCAGTATCCAGCGCACATGTCGTCGCTGTTGTTGGCGGGCAAAAGTCAGCATATTTTCCATTCTGCTGAAAAGGGATGATCTTGATTTTACGGTGCTTATGCAGCAGTGAAAAGAAAAAAGGCCGCAAAAGCGGCCTTTTTAGTTAGTTAAAAATTACTCTTCTTTGGGCGTTGCGTTTTCAACCCGACTCTTTAACTTCTGTCCGGGTCTGAAGGTCACCACGCGCCTTGCTGTAATGGGAATATCTTCGCCCGTTTTCGGGTTACGGCCCGGACGTTGATTCTTATCACGCAGATCGAAGTTACCAAAACCAGAGAGTTTTACCTGCTCACCGTTTTCCAGAGCACGACGGATCTCTTCGAAAAACAGTTCGACCAGTTCTTTGGCATCCCGCTTGCTAAGCCCAAGCTTATCAAACAGATATTCTGACATTTCAGCTTTTGTAAGCGCCATAGGTTCAATCCCTCAATGATGCCTGGAATCGCTCTTTTAATGCCTCTACACATTTGGCGACGGTAGCGGCAATCTCCTCTTCTTCGAGTGTACGGCTGGTATCCTGAAGGATCAGGCTGATAGCGAGGCTCTTATAACCCTCCGCAACACCCTTACCGCGGTACACGTCAAATAAGTTTACGCCAACTACCTGATTTACGCCAACTTTCTTACACTCAGATAAAATATCTGCTGCAGGAACGTTTTCTGCGACCACAACCGCGATATCGCGACGGTTAGCCGGGAAGCGAGAAATCTCACCCGCCTGAGGCACCACGCGGTCTGCGAGCTTATTCCACTCCAGTTCAAACACCAGAGTGCGACCGTTGAGATCCAGTTTACGTTCCAGCTCAGGATGAACAACCCCAATAAAACCAATACGTTCACCTTTCAGATAAATCGCTGCGGACTGTCCAGGATGCAGTGCCGGATTGGCTTCTGCTTTGAACTGTACGTCAGCAAGTTTACCGGTCAGGTCCAGCACTGATTCCAGGTCGCCCTTCAGATCATAGAAATCAACGGTCTCTTTTGCCAGGTTCCAGTGCTCATCGTGACGGTTACCGCAAATCACCCCTGCCAGCATCAGGTCCTGACGAATGCCCAGGTTCGCCTGAGTATCAGGAACAAAACGCAGACCGCTTTCAAAAATGCGTACACGGTTCTGCTGACGGTTCTGGTTATAGACAACGGTCGCCAGTAAGCCAGTCCACAGAGACAGGCGCATTGCGGACATCTCTACAGAGATTGGGCTTGGCAGCAGCAGCGCTTCAACACCCGGGTGAATCAATTGCTGTACTTTAGGATCAACAAAGCTATAGGTGATCACTTCCTGATAGCCTTTGTCATTCAGCATCGTTTTGACGCGCTTCAGTGACAGATTGGCTTCGCGGTGTGTCCCCATGATCAGACCCGCCTGAACCGGCTCATCAGGGATATTGTTATAGCCGTACACGCGCGCGACTTCTTCGACCAGATCTTCTTCAATCTCCATATCGAAGCGCCAGCTCGGTGCAACCGCTTTCCACTCGTCCTGACCTTCCGTCACTTCGCAACCCAGACGGCGCAGAATATCGCTCACTTGCTCATCCGCAACGTGATGACCGATCAGGCGATCCAGTTTGCTGCGACGCAGGGTGATGGTCGCGCGCTTCGGCAACGTCGCTTCATGGGTGACGTCAATGACCGGACCAGCTTCACCACCACAAATGTCGATCAGCAGACGGGTCGCACGTTCCATCGCTTTGTGCTGCAGAGCCGGATCCACGCCACGCTCATAGCGGTGAGATGCGTCAGTGTGCAGGCCATGACGACGTGCGCGCCCCGTAATGGAGAGCGGGCTGAAGAATGCGCATTCCAGCAGCACATTTTGCGTTTCGTCGTTCACACCGGAGTGTTCACCGCCGAAGATACCGCCCATTGCCAGCGCTTTCTGATGGTCAGCAATGACCAGCGTGTCAGCGCTCAGTTTGGCTTCAGTGCCATCCAGCAGCACCAGAGATTCACCCTCTTTCGCCATACGCACGACAATCCCGCCTTCGATGCGGTCTTTATCAAACGCGTGCATCGGCTGACCCAGTTCGAGCAGCACGTAGTTGGTCACGTCAACCACGGCATCAATAGAACGGATACCACAACGACGCAGTTTCTCTTTCATCCACAGCGGCGTTGGTGCTTTAACGTTGATACCTTTGACCACGCGGCCCAGGTAGCGCGGACAGGCTTCTGGCGCGTCTACTGCGATAGGCAGCGTATCATTGACCGTCGCCGCAACGGGCGCGATTTCCGGCTCAACCAGCGGCGCCTGGTTCAGCACAGCGACGTCACGTGCGACACCGATAATACCTAAACAGTCGGCACGATTTGGCGTCACGCTGATCTCGATGGTGTTATCATCAAGTTTGAGGTATTCACGGATGTCGGTCCCGATCGGCGCATCCGCAGGCAGTTCGATAATGCCGTTATGATCGTCGGAAATGCCCAGCTCAGAGAAGGAGCACAGCATCCCTTCCGACGGCTCACCGCGCAGCTTAGCCGCTTTAATTTTAAAATCGCCCGGCAGTACGGCTCCGACTGTCGCCACCGCGACACGCAGCCCCTGACGGCAGTTCGGCGCGCCGCAGACGATATCCAGCAGGCGTTCACCACCCACATTGACTTTCGTTACGCGCAGTTTGTCGGCGTTAGGATGCTGACTGCATTCCACCACTTCGCCCACCACTACACCGTTAAACTCACCGGCAACCGGATCAACACCATCAACTTCCAGACCCGCCATGGTGATTTGGTTCGACAGCGCATCGCTATCGATAGCCGGGTTTACCCATTCGCGTAACCACAGTTCACTGAATTTCATTATTTATTCCTGCCTTTATTTAAACTGTTTGAGGAAACGCAGATCGTTTTCGAAGAATGAACGCAGGTCAGTCACGCCATAACGCAGCATCGTCAGACGTTCCATGCCCATACCAAAGGCGAAGCCAGAGTAAATTTCCGGATCGATGCCGACATTACGCAGCACGTTCGGATGCACCATGCCGCAACCCAGCACTTCCAGCCATTTGCCATTTTTGCCCATCACATCCACTTCTGCAGAAGGCTCTGTGAACGGGAAGTAAGAAGGACGGAAACGGATCTGCAAATCTTCTTCAAAGAAGTTACGCAGGAAGTCGTGGAGCGTGCCTTTCAGGTTGGTAAAGCTGATGTTGGTGTCAACAATCAACCCTTCCATCTGATGGAACATCGGGGTGTGGGTCTGATCGTAATCGTTACGATACACACGGCCCGGCGCGATGATACGAATCGGCGGCTGCTGGTCTTTCATGGTACGAATCTGAACGCCGGAGGTCTGCGTACGCAGCAGGCGGGTCGCATCAAACCAGAATGTGTCGTGGTCCGCACGTGCCGGGTGATGACCTGGGATGTTCAGCGCATCGAAGTTGTGATAGTCGTCTTCGATTTCCGGGCCTGTCGCCACGGTAAAACCAAGCTCGCCAAAGAAACTTTCAATACGATCGATAGTACGGGTCACCGGATGCAGACCGCCGTTTTCGATACGACGACCAGGCAGAGAAACGTCAATCGTTTCTTCGGCCAGACGCGCGTTCAGCGCAGCATTTTCTAAATCTGCCTTACGTGCGTTCAGCGCTTGCTGCACCTGCTCTTTCGCTTCGTTGATAACCGCACCAGCGGCCGGACGCTCTTCTGGCGGCAGTTCACGCAGGGTCGTCATCTGAAGGGTTAAATGCCCTTTCTTGCCCAAATATTCGACGCGTACATTGTCTAACGCGGCAACATCTGACGCCTGGTTAATGGCTGCCTTTGCACTGGCAACCAGCTCTGCGAGATGTGACATGGTTTTCCTCATTGTGTCGGTGAAGACACCGTTTGTGGTCATTATTTTTGCTCTAACTATTTCGAGTTGCAGTCTGTACGCCTGCTACTTGAAATAGATCGCGCAATTTTAGATACAAAAAAAGCCTCCACTGGGGAGGCTTTCTGGCGCTGTTTTCCGTTTCATTTCTCACGCGCTAGCCTCCTGAAGTCAGGTGCTAAAGTAAAAAAAGAAACGGAAAATAGCAGCATTCATGCTTGCGTTACCTTGTTGGGTAAAACCGAAAGACCTTTATTGAAAAGGGTTACGGGTAAATTGTCAACTGATTGATTGCACTACAAATAAAAGAGAGGGAGCCAGGCTCCCTCTTTTCACTGGCTTATGCCAGAGCTGCTTTCGCTTTTTCGACCAGAGCGGTGAACGCTAATTTGTCGAATACTGCGATATCAGCCAGGATCTTACGGTCAATTTCAACAGAGGCTTTTTTCAGGCCGTTGATGAATTTGCTGTAAGAAATACCGTTCTGACGTGCTGCTGCGTTGATACGCGCAATCCACAGTTGACGGAACTGACGCTTACGTTGACGACGGTCACGGTAAGCATACTGGCCAGCTTTGATAACAGCCTGGAAGGCAACGCGGTATACGCGTGAACGCGCACCGTAGTAGCCTTTGGCTTGTTTCATGATCTTCTTGTGACGTGCACGTGCCATTACACCACGTTTTACGCGAGCCATATGTGCTCTCCTGTATCTATATTCTTAGTGAAAAAAGTTAAACGTTAACGGCTTATGCGTACGGCAGGCACGCGATTACCAGACCCAGATCGCCTTTAGAAACAAGGCCTTTTGGACGCAGGTGACGTTTACGCTTAGTCGATTTTTTGGTCAGAATATGACGCAGGTTTGCGTGCTTACGCTTAAATCCACCACCACCGGTTTTTTTGAAGCGCTTAGCAGCACCGCGTACGGTCTTAATTTTAGGCATTTTAATAACTTCCACTTCGCATTGTTAATAAACGAAACGTAGGCGAACAACGACTGTGGAACCCGCAGGCTCCACAGACATTGCTACTTGAAGGCCTTACTGTTTCTTCTTAGGAGCGAGCACCATTATCATCTGGCGGCCTTCGATCTTCGTAGGGAAGGATTCGACTACTGCCAGTTCACTCAGATCGTCACGGACGCGCGTAAGCACTTCCATACCGATCTGTTGGTGGGCCATCTCACGACCGCGGAAACGCAGCGTGATCTTAGCCTTATCGCCATCTTCCAGAAAGCGTACCAGGCTGCGGAGTTTTACCTGGTAATCGCCATCGTCGGTACCAGGACGGAATTTAATTTCCTTAACCTGGATAACTTTTTGTTTCTTCTTCTGTTCCTTAGAAGACTTACTCTTTTCATAAAGGAACTTGCCGTAGTCCATAATACGACAAACTGGCGGTTCGGCGTTAGGGCTGATTTCAACTAAATCTACTCCAGCTTCTTCAGCTTTTTCGATAGCTTCTCTCAGACTCACAATACCCAAAGCTTCGCCTTCCAGACCTGTTAAGCGAACTTCCAGGGCGCGAATCTCGCCATTGATACGATTCGGACGTGCCGTTTGAACTCGTTTTCCGCCTTTAATACCTTATTCCTCCAGTTGTTGAAGACTGCGGCTGCGAATCTCTTGTTGCAGCTTCTCGATAACTTCATTTACGTCCAGGCTGCCCAAGTCTTTGCCACGACGGGTACGCACGGCAACTTTGCCTGCTTCTACCTCTTTGTCGCCACAGACCAACATGTAAGGGACACGACGTAAAGTGTGCTCGCGGATTTTAAAGCCTATCTTCTCATTTCTCAAGTCTGCTTTTACACGAATACCCGCATTTTGTAGTTTCTGCGTTAATTCGTTAACGTATTCAGACTGTGAATCGGTAATATTCATGACCACAACCTGAACCGGCGCCAGCCAGGTCGGGAAGAAGCCTGCGAACTCTTCAGTCAGGATACCGATGAAACGTTCCATCGACCCAAGAATTGCGCGGTGAATCATAACCGGTACCTGACGTTCGTTGTTTTCGCCAACATAAGAGGCGCTTAAACGAGACGGCAGAGAGAAGTCCAGCTGTACAGTACCGCACTGCCATGCACGATCGAGGCAGTCATACAGGGTAAACTCAATTTTCGGACCGTAGAATGCACCCTCACCCAGTTGATATTCAAACGGGATATTGTTTTCTTCCAGTGCAACCGCTAAGTCCGCCTCAGCACGATCCCACATTTCGTCGCTGCCGATACGTTTTTCGGGGCGAGTGGAAAGTTTGACGACGATCTTCTCGAAGCCAAAGGTGCTGTACATATCGTAGACCATACGGATACATGCGTTGACTTCATCACGGATCTGCTCTTCAGTACAGAAGATATGCGCATCATCCTGAGTAAAGCCACGTACACGCATCAGGCCATGCAACGCACCTGACGGTTCGTTACGGTGGCAACTACCGAACTCCGCCATACGCAGCGGCAGATCGCGGTAGGATTTCAGACCCTGATTGAAGATCTGAACGTGACCCGGACAGTTCATCGGTTTGATGCAGTATTCACGGTTCTCGGAAGAGGTGGTGAACATCGCATCTTTATAGTTGTCCCAGTGCCCTGTTTTTTCCCACAGAACACGGTCCATCATGAACGGACCTTTCACTTCCTGATACTGGTACTCTTTCAGTTTTGAACGAACAAAAACTTCCAGTTCACGGAAAATGGTCCAGCCGTCATTGTGCCAGAACACCATACCCGGTGCTTCTTCCTGCATATGGTACAGGTCAAGCTGCTTACCGATTTTACGGTGGTCGCGTTTGGCCGCTTCTTCCAGACGTTGCAGGTAGGCGCTCAGGGCTTTTTTATCGGCCCATGCAGTACCATAAATACGCTGCAGCATCTTATTGTTGCTGTCACCGCGCCAGTACGCGCCTGCAGTTTTCATCAGTTTGAAGTGATGGCAGAAACGCATGTTCGGCACGTGCGGACCGCGGCACATATCGACATATTCTTCATGATGATACAAGCCAGGCTTATCATCATGAGTAATGTTTTCATCAAGAATAGAGATTTTATACGTCTCGCCACGCTTCACGAAGGTTTCACGCGCTTCGTGCCAGCTGACTTTTTTCTTAATGACGTCGTAGTTTTTCTCAGCGAGCTCGTGCATCCGCTTCTCGAGCGCGTCGACATCTTCCTGGGTTAACGTACGGTCAAGATCAATGTCATAGTAAAAACCGTTGTCGACAACCGGACCGATAGCCATTTTGGTATTCGGCCAAAGTTGTTTGATCGCGTGCCCTAACAGGTGCGCACAGGAGTGACGAATGATCTCAAGACCTTCTTCATCCTTGGCGGTGATGATGGAGAGCTTCGCATCATGTTCGATGAGATCGGAAGCGTCAACCAGCTCACCATTTACACGGCCAGCAATGGTGGCTTTCGCCAGTCCTGGACCGATGTCCAGCGCAACATCCATGGGGCTTACAGCGTGGTCGTAATGGCGTTGGCTGCCATCAGGAAGAGTAATAACAGGCATGTTATATCCTTATTTGCAGTGGTGACCCACACGAAAGATCACATACAAAGTTTCAATGTTAAATTTATCAAAAAGTTATGGACTGATTCCCGCTTCACTCTGCGAAATATGTCACGTACCACTCGCGTGGCGATACCGTAACCTACATCCGCTTTTTGATAACACCGTCTGACAGTGTACACGGCATTGACGGTCGTTCAAAGCCGCAATCACACTGAACTCTATGATGTAAATCAACTGACTGACTTGCCGCGACTTTGTTACACTAAGAAAATCAGGTTGAATTTAACAGGAAAAGGATAATGCCGACGAACCGCTTTGCGAAAAAACACTGGAAGATGGTGGTTGTATTGATTGCCATCTGTGGTGCGATGCTTCTGCTACGCTGGGCGGCGATGATCTGGGGTTAACCTTCAGAATAATGGCGGAGCATAAAACGCTGTTTATTCCCTGCGCAACAATAAAACGCCAATGCGCGTTAATATTCACTTGCCCGTGATGACGGGAATAAATCTCTTAAAAAAATAACGTCGCATTTTAAAACGGCCAGGTCGCCTGTAAACGACCCGGCGCACGTTTACATCTTATAACCCAATGATACTGTCGTACGGCGATCAGTATGCTCTGGCGCCGTTTCAGGCGGTTCGGAGTTCCAGGTCACATTATAGGCAACCTTCAAGCCGAAATGTTCATTGATGGCGACATCCAGAGCCGTCTCCGAGTTGAGGGTGGTATCATCCGCCCCAAACACTGACACGCCCTGCGTGAATTTAGTGGTATCCGTCATTTGCCAGGCGTAAGCGCCCGACGCATAACCGAGTGGCTGAGTTTCCGTCGTATCGTCTGTGCGTTCGTCATAACGAACACCGGGACCGAATTCAAAACGGAAACTGTGTACCGGACCATTGAGAAACTGGCGACCATACCCTGCCGTCGCAATATCACGCTCGTGGTAACCGTTGTAGCGGTCGGTAAGCCAACTCGCCTGGCCAAAAAGATAATCATAATCGGTGGTGTTAAAACGGCTACGGCCGCCCACAGCGTATTTTTCCGAAGAACGCTCATCATTCGACGAGGTGTTGCTGGCATTCCCCCACAGTGACCATGCGGTGGTTTGACCGTACCAGGTCATGGTGGTATCCGCCGTTAAGGAAGAGCTTTGGGTATTGCCTGACTGCGCAAGGTATCCCGCATTCAGGTTACCTTCAAAGGGTTTCTTCGCGGTGGTGGGATCATCCATGACAGTAAAAACGGAATCATCGGCGGCGGCATGCATTGACGCAACGACGCCACCCGCCAGCATTAATGCAGCGGGTACTGTCTTCAAAAGCTTCATTTATAAAGAGTCCGTACAACAAAAAAAGAGACCATAGCGGTCCCGGAAACCTTCTTAGGGATCAAAGACAAACGATCGCCGGAAAGGTAACAAATTATAAAAAGGCTCGAATAACATAGCAATGAATTCTTATTTCATTTTTTGAATAAGGACGTTCCTGAATCAATAAAATATTTATATCTACACATAGCGCAAATTTTGAATAAATAGCCAATAAATCATACCGTTAATTACTTCACTTTCCAGGCGTTCGGTGCCAGACTGAATTCAGCCTAACAGGAGGTAATGATGGTACGTATCTATACGTTAACACTTGCGCCCTCTCTCGATAGCGCAACACTCACTCCGCAAATCTACCCCGAAGGGAAGCTCCGCTGCACGTCACCGGTTTTTGAGCCCGGCGGCGGCGGCATCAACGTCGCCCGTGCAATTTCACATCTTGGCGGTACGGCCACCGCCATTTTCCCCGCTGGCGGTGCCACCGGCGAACACCTGGTAGCCTTATTGGCCGATGAACATGTTCCCGTCGCAACAGTCGAAGCCAAAGACTGGACCCGCCAGAATCTGCATGTCCACGTCGGATCCAGCGGCGAGCAATATCGCTTCGTGATGCCCGGCGCATCGCTGAGCGACAAAGAATTTCAGTTGCTTGAAGAACAGGTTCTCGAAATTGAATCAGGCGCGTTGCTCGTTATCAGCGGCAGTTTGCCGCCCGGCGTCAAGCTGGAAAAACTCACGCAGCTCATCTCGGCGGCGCAGAAACAAGGCATTCGTTGCATTGTTGACAGCTCAGGCGATGCCCTACGCGCGGCCTTAGATATCGGCAATATTGAACTGGTTAAACCCAACCAAAAAGAACTGAGCGCACTGGTAAACCGTGAACTCACCCAACCTGATGACGTGCGTAACGCGGCTCAGGAGATTGTGAAAAGCGGTAAAGCGCATCGGGTTGTTGTTTCTCTGGGCCCACAAGGTGCGCTGGCGGTCGACGCCGACAGTTGCGTTCAGGTCGTCCCTCCGCCGGTGAAAAGTCAAAGCACCGTGGGTGCGGGTGACAGCATGGTTGGCGCTATGACGCTGAAATTGGCTGAGGATGCATCTCTGGAAGATATGGTGCGGTTCGGTGTGGCTGCGGGGAGCGCGGCGACCCTCAATCAGGGAACGCGTTTGTGCTCTGCTGAGGATACCCAAAAGATTTATGCTTATCTGACGCAATCATAATGGCTTTCCCCTCCTTTATTGTGAGGGGATTCGCCGACAAACCTGTCAGCATGGTGATTCTCCGTCTATGCTGAAAAGTCATGTGATTACAAAGAGGTGAATTATGGCCAGTGGTGATATCACCCGTTATGTCATAACCGTAACGTTTCATGAGCACTCCTTAACGGAAATTAATGAGCTTAATAATCATCTTACACGCGGTGGTTTCTTGTTGACCCTGACGGATGAAGACGGAAACGTGCATGAACTTGGCACAAACACCTTTGGCCTGATTAGCGCACTGAGTAAAGACGAGGTGACGGCACTCACCGCAGGGCTGGCTGAAAGTGCGTTAGGCAATAAACCCGGAATTTCCGTTTCCACATGGGAGGAGTGGCGAAAAGACAAACAATAAGTGCCATTACAGCGACGACGCGTCTCAGGTGTGCGTCAGTTCGTGTTTTTTTACCGCATTTATGCGCTAACCTTATGATCTGGCAGACAACATGGGGAGAGACATCATGTGGCAGGCTATCAGTCGTCTTTTAAGCGAGCAATTAGGTGAAGGCGAAATCGAACTGCGTAATGAACTGCCCGGCGGAGAGATCCATGCCGCATGGCATTTACGCTATGCGGGACGTGATTTTTTCGTTAAGTGTGATGAAAGAGAACTCCTTCCGGGCTTTACGGCCGAAGCTGACCAACTGGAATTGCTCTCTCGCAGTAAAACCGTTACGGTACCAAAAGTGTGGGCCGTAGGTTCGGACAGAGACTACAGTTTCCTGGTAATGGATTATCTCCCACCCCGTCCGCTGGATGCCCATAATGCGTTTATTCTGGGTCAACAGCTCGCCCATTTACACGCCTGGAGCGAGCAGCCGCAATTCGGTCTTGATTTCGATAACGCACTCTCTACCACGCCACAACCCAACGCCTGGCAACGACGCTGGTCGACCTTTTTCGCAGAACAACGTATCGGTTGGCAGCTGGAGTTGGCTGCAGAAAAAGGGATAGCGTTCGGTAACATCGACGCTATTGTTGAGCATATTCAACAGCGACTCTCCTCACATCAACCACAGCCCTCACTTTTACATGGCGATCTGTGGTCGGCAAACTGTGC
The DNA here is from genome assembly GCF_059421685.1 of Citrobacter sp. GW821-FHT02E08. Lineage (NCBI taxonomy): Bacteria > Pseudomonadati > Pseudomonadota > Gammaproteobacteria > Enterobacterales > Enterobacteriaceae > Citrobacter > Citrobacter sp. GW821-FHT02E08. The sequence goes on from NZ_JBWKVL010000004.1 coordinate 164,871, forward strand.
GCTGGGTCCAGATGGGCCTTATATCTTTGACCCCGCCTGCTACTGGGGTGACAGAGAGTGCGATCTGGCGATGCTGCCGCTGCATACCGATCAACCTCCACAAATCTATGATGGCTACCAGTCGGTTTCCCCATTGCCGTTAGATTTTCTGGATCGCCAGCCCGTCTATCAGCTGTATACATTGCTAAACCGGGCGATTCTGTTTGGTGGTCAACACCTGGTGATTGCGCAAAAAGCAATGGACAGGCTGTTGGCAGCGTAGTGCGTATGCCCGATGGCGCGACGCTTATCGGGCACACAACCACGAACCCCTGGCCGGATAAGGCATCAGCCGCTATCCGGCATTATTTTTACCCGACAAATCCCAGCAGAGAAAAGAAGACGTAGCCGAGCACGATAATAATCACCGGCAGGATATAAAGCGGAAAAAACTGCAGAAAGATAGTGTGATGCGGCACGACGATACGTGACTCGATCTGCTCACGCGAGATCCCCTCAGCACCTTTGGCTTTTTCCAGAATCAACTGGTCCTCAACGCCTTCACGGAGAAAACGCGCCTGACGGCTCATTCTGGCGCCAGAGTCCTGCAACGCAAGACCAATGAAGATCAGGACGAAAATCACCCAAAACATCACATTGAGACTGTTTTGAAAATCCGGCGTCGGCGAGTTGTACCAGAACAGGTTCAGGAACGGGGTATTAACGCGCATCATGTCGATCATCACGTGGGCAAAATCGAGCATCACCGCATTAATCCCCTCTTGCTTCTCGCTGCGGGCGTACATAAATTTCAGTACCGACACCAGCGTAGAAATCAGCGCAGGGATGAAAATCACCCATCCCAGAATCCTTTTTAAGATAGCAATGCGTCCAGCTTGTTGATACGTCATGAGTTCCCCTTGGTAAAGACGCGCTGTTTTGGCCTTAAGTCTACCTTCTGATAACTATTTTCGCCCGATTTTTAAAGGCAGTATGGTACGGTAGTAGCCATAATGAACGCTCATTACCTTACGTTTTAATCTCAACAGGAGAGGTTGTGATGTCAACCCCGCGTCAAATTCTTGCTGCAATTTTTGATATGGATGGATTACTGATCGATTCCGAGCCGCTATGGGATCAGGCCGAACTGGATGTGATGGCTAGTTTAGGCGTAGATATCGCCCGCCGCCATGAACTCCCGGACACCCTGGGTTTACGTATCGATATGGTTGTCGACCTGTGGTACGCACAACAGCCCTGGAAGGGACCTGACCGTCAGGAAGTCACTGACCGGGTAATCGCGCGGGCTATTTCACTGGTAGAGGAAACGCGTCCACTGCTGCCTGGTGTACGTGAGGCCGTTGCGCTGTGCAAATCTCAGGGATTGCTGGTCGGGCTGGCGTCGGCTTCCCCGCTGCATATGCTGGAAAAAGTCCTGACTATGTTTGGTCTTCGCGACAGCTTCGACGCCCTCGCCTCGGCGGAAAAACTCCCCTACAGCAAGCCGCACCCGCAGGTTTATATCGACTGCGCAACCAAACTGGGCATCGATCCGTTAGCCTGTGTCGCGCTGGAGGACTCCGTCAACGGCATGGTGGCGTCAAAAGCCGCCCGTATGCGCTCTATCGTCGTTCCTGCTGAAGAGGGTCAACACGATGCACGTTTTGCCCTTGCCGACGTGAAACTGACTTCTTTATCCGATCTTACGGCCGCCCATTTGCGTGGCTAACCGTCAGGGGCAATAGTGTATTGCCCCTTCCTTGTATTTTTTTAAAACGTCGTTTCATTTTTTGTTGTATTCCCTCGCAACCTCTTCTATTCTTCTTTCATTCGTTATCGCTGATAAACATGGGTAGCCGAGGTAAGTATGATTTTGGATGCGTTTAGTCTGGCGGGGAAAACAGCGATCGTCACCGGTTGCGATACCGGGCTGGGCCAGGGTATGGCTGTCGCGCTTGCCGAGGCTGGCTGCAACATCGTGGGTGTGAACCGGAAGATCCCCCACGAGACGGCAGCGAAAGTTGCGGCGCTGGGCAGGCAATTTATGACGATTCAGGCCGACCTGAGCCAGCAAAGCGCTATCGCTGATATCGTGAACCAGACAGTCGCGAAATTCGGGCGGGTGGATATTCTGGTCAATAACGCCGGGACGATTCGCCGCGACGATGCGCTCTCTTTCAGCGAGAAAGACTGGGATGACGTGATGAACCTGAATCTCAAATCTGTTTTCTTTCTTTCACAGGCCGTGGCGCGCCAGTTTTTACAGCAAGGCCACGGTGGCAAAATCATCAATATTGCCTCCATGCTCTCTTTCCAGGGCGGGATCCGTGTTCCCTCTTATACCGCTTCTAAAAGCGGTGTGCTGGGTCTTACCCGCCTGTTGGCCAATGAATGGGCGCCACATCAGATCAACGTCAATGCCATCGCCCCGGGTTATATGGCCACAAACAATACGCAGCAGTTGCGCGATGATGCCGGGCGCAGCAAAGAGATCGTCGATCGCATTCCGGCTGGACGCTGGGGAACGCCAGACGACCTGAAAGGCCCGGTGGTTTTTCTCGCATCAGACGCTTCTGCCTACATCAACGGCTATACCATTGCCGTTGACGGTGGCTGGCTGGCACGCTAATCACCACTTTTGTGACATAGGGTTACAACGTCACCTCTTCCGCCTACTGTACAAAAACCCTATACTGTATGAATTGACAGTTTATTGGGTTCTATCATGACGGCGGAAGGCCACCTCCTTTTTTCAATTGCCTGTGCGGTATTTGCCAAAAATGCTGAGCTTACGCCCGTTCTCGCGCAGGGCGACTGGTGGCATATTGTCCCTTCAGCAATTCTGACCTGCCTGTTGCCTGACATTGATCATCCAAAGTCATTGCTCGGTCAGCGGTTAAAATGGATCTCCAAACCGATTGCCAGGGCTTTTGGTCATCGTGGATTTACCCACAGTCTGCTGGCGGTATTTGCGCTACTGACGACGTTTTATCTCAAAGTCCCCGAGACCTGGATTATCCCGGCCGACGCTCTGCAGGGTATGGTGCTGGGTTACTTAAGCCATATTCTGGCAGACATGCTAACCCCGGCTGGTGTCCCTCTGCTCTGGCCGTGTCGCTGGCGCTTCCGCCTGCCAATACTGGTCCCGCAAAAAGGCAATCAACTGGAGCGTTTTCTCTGCATGGCACTGTTTGCCTGGGCCGTGTGGATGCCGCAGACAATCCCCGAAAACAGTGCAGTACGCTGGTCTTCGCATATGATCAATACGCTGCAATTCCAGTTCAACCGTTTTATAAATCACCAAATCGATTAGTAAATCGGCGCAACTGTTGTTTTTGGTATAAACAATTCCATTTGAATATAAGAGGCAACTCACAGTTCTGCTAATCTTGCGGCAACAGAATCGTGGTAACGACGCGATACAAATAAAAAGATCAGGAGAACGGGGATGAATTTTCCATTAATTGCGAACATCGTGGTGTTCGTTGCACTGCTGTTTGTGCTGGCGCAAGCCCGTCACAAACAGTGGAGTCTGGCAAAGAAAGTACTGGTGGGTCTGGTTATGGGCGTGGTCTTTGGCCTTGCTCTGCACACGATTTACGGGTCTGACAGCCAGGTCTTAAAAGATTCAGTTCAGTGGTTCAACATTGTCGGTAACGGCTATGTGCAACTGCTGCAAATGATTGTTATGCCGCTGGTCTTCGCCTCTATCCTGAGTGCGGTGGCGCGTTTGCATAACGCCTCTCAACTGGGAAAAATCAGTTTTCTGACCATCGGCACCTTGCTGTTCACCACGCTGATTGCCGCTCTGGTGGGGGTACTGGTGACCAATCTGTTTGGTCTGACCGCGGAAGGTCTGGTGCAGGGAGGCGCAGAAACCGCGCGTCTGACCGCCATTGAAACCAACTATGTGGGCAAAGTGGCCGACCTCAGCGTACCGCAGCTGGTGTTGTCATTCATCCCGAAAAACCCGTTTGCCGACCTGACCGGCGCAAACCCGACGTCGATCATCAGCGTGGTCATTTTCGCTGCGTTCCTCGGCGTTGCGGCGCTGAAACTGCTGAAAGATGACGCGCCGAAAGGCGAGCGCGTGTTAACCGCCATCGATACCCTGCAAAGCTGGGTAATGAAACTGGTTCGTCTGGTTATGCAGTTAACGCCTTATGGCGTGCTGGCACTGATGACCAAAGTCGTGGCTGGTTCTAACCTGCAGGACATCATCAAGCTGGGAAGCTTTGTTGTGGCGTCCTATCTTGGCCTGGCGATTATGTTTGCCGTACACGGCGTTCTGCTTGGCGTTAACGGCGTCAGCCCGCTGAAATATTTCCGCAAAGTGTGGCCGGTCCTGACCTTTGCCTTTACCAGTCGTTCCAGCGCTGCGTCAATTCCGTTGAACGTTGAAGCGCAAACGCGTCGTCTGGGCGTACCGGAATCTATCGCCAGCTTTGCGGCTTCTTTTGGCGCGACCATTGGTCAGAACGGCTGTGCGGGTCTGTACCCGGCAATGCTGGCCGTCATGGTGGCACCGACCGTTGGCATTAACCCGCTGGATCCCGTATGGATTGCCACGCTGGTTGGTATCGTCACGGTAAGCTCTGCGGGTGTTGCTGGTGTGGGTGGCGGTGCGACGTTCGCCGCGCTGATCGTTCTGCCCGCCATGGGGCTGCCCGTCACGCTGGTTGCCCTGTTGATTTCCGTCGAACCGCTGATCGATATGGGGCGTACTGCGCTGAATGTCAGTGGCTCAATGACGGCCGGTACTCTGACCAGTCAATGGCTGAAGCAGACAGATAAAACCATTCTGGACAGCGAGGATGATGCCGAACTGGCTCATCACTAATCCACATCTGACTATGTGAAAAAAACCGCCTGTATGCCCTACAGGCGGTTTTTTATATCCCCTTATTCCGCCAGCTCATTTTCCTGGCGGATCTGATTTGCCCAGCGCTGCGCCGACTCCGGAACGGTAAATGCAGGCGATCGCTGAAACGACTCCCCCATTAAGACAAACGCGACGTATTTTCCACGCATAATCCACACGTCACGAAATGTATCCATTTTTATCGCGTGTTCCGGCGGCGCAGGCTCCACGCGTGGAACATAGCTGATAACCGGGCGATTTTGTTGGCGAAGAGGTTTCATCATCAGTTGTTTCACTAAAGGCAAATTCAAAAAATCATAAAAACACTATCTTAGCCGATTTTGCCCCCCGGCGTCCTGCCCTGCGTGTGCGGTTAAACGCATCGTAGCGATCGCGGATGGGAAAGTTGAAGGGGAAATAGCGAGCAGCAAATATAAAACATGGGTGAAATAAAAAAAACGGCGCTCTATCGCGCCGCAAACTCAGGCTCTATACATCAAGAAAACTGCCGAGACGATACCCACGTTCCGCAATGGCATTTTTCAATGACGGGGACGTAAGCACATCAAGCTCAGTCAAGCGGGGGTAACAGTAGGCGCTCTGACGAAGTGTATTGTCGACAAAGGCCGGATGACACATGACTTCAAGCGATGCCTCGCCTTTTTCTGCAGAAGCGTCAAGCACCTGCAAAAAGAGCGATTCTGAAATCGCCTCACCATAAAACTCGCTGCTAAACCCTTGCGAGCTTCGCAGCGCCATCGGCAAATCGGTATCTTTAAATACCGTCTGGCGATCGATTCGCAATGCAACACCCTGTTGTGCGGCAAAATGCGCCACCCGCGGGAAAATCTGCGGGAACATATGGACATGGTGATGGCTGTCCAGATGCGTTGGCGCTTTGCCAAACAGTTCTATAAAACGCTGATACTGACATTCCAGTTCATGCGAAATTTCGTCCAGCGGTAAGTCGTCTTCTTCCGCCATCTGCCAGATCCATTTCCCCAGACGGCCATCACGGGTTAGCCCTGGCATCTGCGTTAACGGTTTCCCCAGCGTCAGAACAAAGTGCATTCCCACCGCAAGCTCAGGGACTTCACGGCTAAGTTGAACGGCATGATCGATAGCGTCACCATTGACCAGCGCGGTCGTGGAAGTGACCACACCATGACGAAAGCTCTCCACAATGCCGTAGTTTTGCCCTTTGCTCAGGCCAAAATCATCCGCATTCACAATCAATAAGCGTTCCATAGCCAACCTCTGTTAGTGTTCTTTGAGCTTTTCAATGCAGTCCGCAAAATGAGGCAGCCACTTTTCATGCGCCAGAATCAGTTCGCGCGCCAGGCTTTCCGCATCACGGTCAGAATGCACCAGCGGGCTCAGGTTAAGCGCCAGCAAGACATCATTAAATTCACCGCTCAGCGCCGCCTTACTTGCCGCGACTTCAAACCCTTTAATGGTATAGATAAGACCCAACACTTTCTCGTCAAAATGCGTAATACGCGGATGTGGCGTGGCGCCATTGCGTCCTAACGTGCAGGTCATTTCCACCGCCCAGTCAGCCGGAATATTATCGACATGCCCATGATGCGGGATGTTGACATAATGCTCAGTCTGCTTGTCATTATAGATTGCATTAATCACTTCACAGGCGGCGTCGGAGTAATACGCCCCGCCGCGTTGCTCAAGCTCTTTCGGCTTCACGTTAAGTTCTGGATTCTTATAAAGGTCAAAAAGTTGTTTCTCCACTTTTTGCACCACCTGAGCGCGAGCGCCACCTTTATAGTATTCCCCTAACTCAATGGCCAGCATCTCTTTCTGTTTGAAGTAATACAGCAAATAAGAGCACGGCAGCAGATTCAGGGAGCGAATTAACCCTTCGCTAAACGGCAGATCGAAAATATTCTTCACCGTTGAGGCTTTCAACTCACCGGAGGCGACACCGTCCAGAAGTTCGGCAAACCGTGATTCACCATTTACCAGCACATCTTTAATAAAGACCATATGGTTCAAACCAAACAGGTCAATAGACAGGTCGTCGCTTTCCGATAATTTCAGCACATCATTAATAAACATCTTCATGCCAACCGGAATATTACACACGCCGATAAATTTCTTGAAGTTAGTGTGTCGGTAAACCGCTTCAGTCACCATTCCTGCCGGGTTGGTAAAGTTAATCACCCACGCATTCGGGCAAAGTTCTTCCACATCGCGAATGATGTCGAAAATAACCGGAATGGTACGCAACCCTTTGAACAGGCCGCCAGCGCCGTTGGTCTCCTGACCAAGATATCCCTGACTGAGAGGGATACGCTCATCGAGTTCGCGGGCTTTCAGTTGGCCCACGCGCAGTTGGGTGGTGACAAAGTCAGCCCCTTTCAACGCTTCACGGCGGTCGAGGGTCTTAAACAACTTCATCGGTACGCCAGCTTTGTCGATCATTCGCTGGCATAGATCAAAAATAATATCCAGTTTCTCTTTGCCGCCTTCCACATCGACCAACCATAATTCGGAAACCGGTAATTCGTGATAACGCTTAATAAAGCCTTCAAGTAATTCAGGGGTGTAGCTGCTCCCGCCACCAATGGTGACGATCTTTAATTTCTGGCTCATAATATCTCCCTTCAGTGTAAAAACACTGGCGTGTATTATGCTTCGCCCAAATACAGGACAGTCGCATGGCGTCCCGGCATTATTTTCGGGCAAGCTTTAAAATAATTGAGTCGAACAAATAAATCGTTATTGATTTATTTCAGTCAGTCTTTTTCGGTAGCTATTCGGCGTAAATGACGTCAGTTTTTTAAAGGTTTTAATGAACAGGCTTGGGCTACTGTATCCCGCTTCATAAGCGATATCGGTTACCGAATAGTTGGTCATTTCCAGCTGTTTTTTCGCAAAGTTGATACGGATTTCATTAATAATCTGCATCGGCGTTTTGCTGTAATAACGCTGGGTCGCGCGGGTCAGGTACTCCTGGGATTTTGCGGACAGGTATACCATATTTTCCAGCGCGTTTTCGCCAAACTGCGTTTTGTCGTGCATCGCCTCCACGGTGACTTTAAGCCACTGTGGAATATCGCCAATCACCTGCTCTTCCCGGTGGTGCCGTAACCGATTAATGATATAGAAGGTGACCACTTCTATAAATTCATCCAGTTCGTTATCACGAAAGTTGAGCGACGCAATCACTGTCTCGATATAGGTAAGAAAGGCGCTGTTAGCCCGATACACCTGCGATGCCACAAAGCAAAACGGTAATAAAGGGTGATAGTGCTGTTCAAAAAAACGTTTACTGATGCCGACATTCAGAATGCGCGTGGCGCCAAATTCGTAAAAACTTTGATGGTGCGACCCCAGAGGGATAAAAACAAAGTCTCCACGCTCCAGCAACACCCGCTTGCCGTTGATTTCCTGATAATAGCGACCGGTTAATACGAGGGTAAACTCATAGTAATCATGCTGGTGCAGCCCACTGATACTCTCAGTTTTGTTGTAGATAAACACATGGAAATTTTTGCCGTTAAAAAGCTGCTGCTCAAAAGCGGTCGCAATTTCCGGAGCGTTAACCTGTAGCTGCATCATATTACCCCTCGCTATTTCAACTTCTCGTGAAGCTCTATCAACTCGGTGACCAGTTCACGCGCCAGCATTGATGTCATCAGATGGTCCTGAGCATGCACCAGAACCAGGCTGACTTTCATTTTACCTTCACCCTGATCGCCTTCAATCAGTTTCGTCTGCACGAGATGCGCTTCATTGAGCGCCATGCGTGACTGCTCCATCATGGTTTTTGCAGCTTCAAAATCACCCTGCTTGGCCTGCTTAAGCGCAGCGTATGCCAGGCTGCGAGCCTGACCCGAATTGATGATAAGCCCCATCACCACTTCTTCAAGTTCTTCCGCTTCTGACTGCGTATCTACGATATTTTCGAGATCGATCATAATCCGTCCTCTGGTGTGTCCCGGCATGGCGCGCCATGCCGGACTCAATTTAGAATTTCAGTGCGTTGGCAATATCTTCTTCGCTTTCTTCTTCATCAATCGCGTTCTGTGCCTTGTTGGCAACCACCACGAACGGCAGATAAATCAGCGTGGCAATCCCTAAGTTGAACAGTGCGACCAGCAGAGCAGCGACACTACCGTTGGTGTTAAAGAACGCCCCTAGCCCGGTTGGCATCGTCCACGGAGCGATGTTGGTTATCGGCGGGATAATCCCCATGTAATAGGCCACCAGCGTGATACCTGCCAGAATCGGCTGTACCAGGATGAACGGAATAAACATCACCGGGTTCATGATAATCGGCAAACCGAACAGAATAGGTTCGTTAATCTGGAAGATACCGGAAGGCAGCGCCAGTTTCGCAACCTGACGATAATCCGCACGACGCGAGGCCAGGAAAATCGCAATAATCAGACCCAGAGTTGCACCGCTTCCGCCGAGGAAGATGTAGGAGTCCAGCATAGGTTTTGCCCACACGTGGAACGTCTTACCGGCTTCCAGCGCCGCATCTACGGAACCATACTGCTGGTAGATAGCGATGTTTTCCAGAGCCCAGGGGGTCATGATGCCGCTGTCCAACGCCGTCAGCGCCAGTGAACCGTGAATACCGAAGAACCACAGCAGCGGAACAAAAAGAACATACGCCCAACCCACCACACTGCCCAGCGACGCCAGCGGTGTAGAAATGGTGTCCATAATGATCTGGTGGAAGTTAGAACCATAATTCGACAGCGCCCAGGCAATGATCCCCATAATGGAGAGAATAATGAAACCTGGAATTAATGCCGAGAATGAGCGTGAAACAGATGTAGGCACACTGTCCGGTAATTTAATCACCCAGTTGCGGTGAACAATAAAGGTAAACATTTCGGCCACGGCCAGGCCAATAATAATACCGGAGATAATATTGGCGCCGCCTAACCAGTTCGCTCCCACCGCATAGGCTTCACCTACGCTATATGGCGTTACGGTCATAAAGGCAGCGACAGATAACAGTCCTGCGGCCAATGAATCGACTTTACGCTCTTCCGCCAGCGCCATGCCAATAAAGAATGGCGCCATCAGGGACATGATACCCAGCGTACCGTTATAGACGTTTCCGCCGATGCCTTTCAGACTGTTCAAATTCTCAATCGTCGACGCATCAAGCCGAATGCCTAATGAATAAAAAAACGACCCCTCCCCAAAGCTCAGGAAAACGTTATTGATCAAGACAAACATGGCCCCCGCAAGGGTCAGCGGCATTAAGCGAATAAAGCCGTTTTTGATTGCATTGACGTGTGGTTGCTTTCCTATTTTAACAGCGAAAGGAAGGAGTACCTTTTCAAGTGAAGCAATAGCGTTACTCATAGAAAAATACCCTTAAATACCGCAATAAAATATTGCGGTGAATGTTTATGAAATAACTCTTTGACGGGAAAATTTAAAATTAATTTGCAGCGGCTTTTTTAATTGCTGCAACAGCAGCCTTAAGCACGCCTAAACCATCGACTTTGCCATACAGCAGCGAGTCAATTACTTCTACCGGTTTGCCTGGTAACAGACGCTGAATTTCAGGCAACATATAAGCAATTTGCGGACCTAATAAAACGACATCTGCGACAGGTCCCTTTTCTCCGGCCAGTGTTTCAGGAAATGCTTCAATAACGACCGGAACTTCGTATTTCTCAGCCTGAGCACGCATTTTCGATACCAGTAACGATGTCGACATGCCGGCAGAACAAAACAGATAAATGTGTTTCTTTTCCATAAAAACGTTCCTCATGTGCGATTATCTGTCAGCCAGACATTGCGCAAGCCTTAACCTGCATCCATGCCTTGGGTAACTTGCGTAACCGAAATTACTTATTTAGGTGGCTGAAATGAGTATACGGTATCGAACCTGTGGATGGTATTTCCTTGACCTAACAAATTGTCTCTCATTGACCTTGCGTTATGACTGCCCTCACATTTTGGGCAAATAATTCGCGATAATAAATAAGATTATCATCGCCATAAAAAAACCGGCGCAATGGCCGGTTCTCTCAGATGCTCAGGCACCAGGCAGGGAGGACTACTTGCCTGTCTGCGGGTCGGTGTCATACTCTGCACAGGTCTGGTAACCCGAGTTAACGACATGCCCGGTATCGTCCAGCGCGACAAAATAGGTTTCCGTTTTACCATCCCGTTGACCCAGAATGTATGTCTGGCAACTACCGCGAGCGTGGGTCATGCTCACCTCAGAAGAAGGTTTCCCGGCAATTTGTGCAACCTGCGCCCGGCTCATGCCTTTCTTCACATCTTTGACGACAGGTTGAACAAATTGGTCTTTGGTACGATCATATGCCGTACACCCTGCCAACATCGTCATTACGGCCGCTGCGCTTAGAATTCCTGCCATTTTCTTGTTCATTTTTCGTCCTCTTGTTTATCAGCGTGTTATATAAGCCTGGAATACATCAAACCATTTTTCAAGCTTACTATTCCTACGATACGCGTTTCGGAAAATTCTCTTTAGGCCAAATGTTCTCTTTTTACGCCGCAAATTGCGCCACTCGCGCCAGTGAACCTTGTCGTTTGCACAGCAAAGCGTTAGCTTTAACGCATCGTGATTATTTTGATCGTTTCGGAGGGGTTGAATGACTCTGCAGCAAAAGATTATCCAGGCGCTTGGCGCAAAACCGCACATTAATGCCGAAGAAGAAATTCGCCGCAGCGTGGATTTTCTAAAATCCTATCTGAGCACCTACCCCTTTTTGAAATCGCTGGTGCTGGGGATCAGCGGCGGTCAGGACTCAACGTTAACCGGTAAATTATGCCAGATGGCAATAACGGAGCTACGGGAAGAAACGGGGAATATGGCTCTGCAATTTATTGCCGTGCGTCTGCCTTATGGCGTACAGGCTGATGAACAAGACTGCCAGGATGCTATCTCCTTTATTCAGCCTGACCGCGTATTGACCGTTAATATTAAAGGCGCCGTGCTGGCCAGCGAGCAGGCGTTGCGCGAAGCGGGCATTGAGCTTAGTGATTTTGTCCGTGGTAACGAGAAAGCCCGTGAGCGAATGAAAGCCCAGTACAGCATCGCCGGGATGACCAGCGGCGTGGTGGTGGGGACCGATCATGCGGCAGAAGCGCTGACCGGGTTCTTCACCAAGTACGGTGACGGCGGTACCGATATCAACCCTATTTTTCGCCTGAATAAGCGTCAGGGGAAACAGCTGCTTGCCGCCCTGGGCTGCCCGGAGCATTTATATAAGAAAGCGCCTACCGCCGATCTCGAAGACGATCGCCCTTCGCTTCCTGACGAAGCCGCGTTAGGCGTCACCTATGATAATATTGATGATTATCTGGAAGGAAAAACGCTGGCGGTCGAAACAGCAAAAATTATTGAAGGCTGGTATTTGAAGACGGAACACAAGCGCCGTACGCCGATTACCGTCTTTGATGATTTCTGGAAAAAAAGCGACCTCTGATGGTCACGTCAGGCCGGATAGCGCGTCCTCTATTCGGCCTGCCATTACCCGCAACACAATGTGAAATTATTGCACCGACGCTGGCGCATGGCCCGCCAGCCAGGTTATCTCGCTAAACAGCAGTTTCCCCTCAGATTTCAACAACCGCAGCGTATGCCGTCCATCATCCCAGCAGGCCCCTTGATCGGCCGTCAGTAATTTTTCGCCCAACTGCCAGGCCCCGCTAATGACAAACACCACGCCGCCGCGCGAGCCAAATGTTGTAAAGGAGCGGTCAGCAACTCTGACGTTCGCCTGGCAACAATCACGGCGGGTCATAATATTGAAATCCATCGACATTTTCCCCTCCGTCAGTTTCGCTTTCACCGCATGCTCGCCCGCAAAGGTAAACGGCTGATGCTGTTTGAGGGTGTGGTTAAAGGTATTGCCGCCGTCCAGAGTGACCTCGCCCCCTTCCAGCAGCGTAATCACACGCTCCACGCCGGGGAAAAGTGCAAACTCACCGTTTCCGGCAATAGAGGCGATGCTCGCGCGCCAGTGAAAGTCACGCGTCGCCGGAGGAAAACAGCAAATTTCTCGCGTTTCACCCGCCCCATTACGCCAGAGGTTTACCGGCATTTTACGGATATCAAAGTATTCCATCGTCACTCCTGAAAGATGCGGTGCGCCATAATCATGCACGGTATCGTTATCGGCAGCAGTGAGGATTTACCTTAGAGAGAAATAAAGAAAAACCGCCGACCCTGTCCACCTCGTAAAGACGTGTTGTGAACAGGGCCGGCGGTCTTGAATGTTGACTGCGAGATTACTCGGCAGTTGCAGGCATTTTACCTTCATGCGCCGGACGTTCTGTCAGACGCTTCTCAAAATTAGCATTAAACTGTTTTTTCTGTTCAGGGGTCAGAATGTTGTAGATCTTGTTCTGGGTTTCCATGTGCGCCAGCATGTTCGCCTGACGCTGCTCTTCCATCTTGGCAATCTGCGCCTGCGCTTTGGCTTTATCGAAGGTGTCGCTGGCAATGATGTCATGCATCGCGCGGCGTTCTTCTACCGGCGGACGTTTCATCTGGTCACGCTGGCCTTTCATGATTTCGCGAACCTGCTGCTTCTGCGCATCGGTCAGGTTCAGGTCTTTAAACATCATATCGTGATGCGGACCGAATTGACCTTTATGGTGCATCATCGGTTTTGCGTCAGTCGTGGCCGCGCTGGAAGTGTCAGCAGCGTGAGCCAGGTTTGCAGCGCCCAGCGCCAGTCCAGAGGCAACTAACAGTGCAGTTAATTTACGCATAATCTTTATCCTTCCTTTCAGTTATTTTTACGGCATTCCTGATGAGGCGGTGCCGTGTTGACGAGATTAACTTTACTGGCTTATTCGTCAATAAGTCAGAGCAACGGTAAAACAATGAAAGTGTAAAAAACAGTTTTTCGCCAATTATGAAGAAAAAAAGAATAAATCGTGGAGAGTTGAAATAAATAATTACAATACGCTGATTTTGAAGGGATTATGAAAAACTATACCGGAACAGTGGTGATTAATAAAGCAGTTATCCAGGAATAATCCGTAATCATGCGACCGACTGTCTGATGCGTATAATTCCCTCAGGCGAACACCCGAGGGTAAATATCGCTAACGCAGTTTTTCCAGCATTAATCCGGCGCGTAAACCAAATGCCACATTGGGATTGGGAAAGAGAACATATTCAATATCATGGGTGGCGATCACCCGATCTTCGCCATCCTGTGCCAGTAACGTCCCTTCTTTAAAGGGCGTAAAGTTCAGCGTCTGGTTATCCATATGCAGAACAAAAGCGTCGCTGCGACGGGTAATTTGCGACACCACGCGATAGCGTACTGGAGACAAATCCCCTGCGATAGCGAGATTGCCGGCAAGCAACGACGCTAACGCATGTGCGGTGGGCGCAAACAACGTGAGATCATTGTGGCCAAACGGCAGCGCCTTACCGAGTTCCAGCGTGCAGGACAGCGCGCCAAAATGCTCACAACTAAAATGCGTAAACGTGCCTCCCGGAGCCTGATGGAACACCAACGCCTCCAGACCCGCCGCGCCAAGCCAGCTAAGAAATGTCTCCTCCCAGGGAATCGGACGCTGAGGCAATACGCCAAACCGGACGTGATACGAGCCGCGAATCGCGGTATGCAGATCGAGATGCCAGCGTAACCGTTCACTGCCACCCGCGAAAAAATTCTCCAGACACTGCTCCAGCTCGCGGGTACGCTCCGTTTCTTCACTCTCCGCAAACACCTGCCATCGCCCGCCAAACATCCGGTTCATGTCGCTGTGGCAATACCGTTTCCCTGTCGAGAGCGCCAGCGGATTCCCCAGCACGACCAGCAGTCGCCAACGCAGCGTCTGTCGCCCCTGAATGAGCGCTGAAAGCAGCGCATCCAGCATCTCCACCGGCGCCGTTTCGTTGCCATGAATCCCCGCAGAAAGCACCAGCGCGCGATCCACAGGCGTTTCTGGCGTGAGCTCCAGCAATCCGTGACCTAACCACCGCCAGCGAAAACCGGGGGCTTCCCCCTCCCGGATATCCGGCGGTTTTCCCGCCAGCGTCAGCGCAAGAAAGTTATCCATTATTTGCCCCTGATTGCTGGAAGGGGTAGACCGACCCCAGGTTAAGCAACTGTGTCAGCGCATCCAGCGCTTCCCGACCTTCACGCAGCAACTGCGGATCGGCGAGATCTGCGGCGGTCAGGCGGTCGCGATAGTAGCGATCCACCCACTGATTCAGCACCGTAAAGAGCGTATCGTTCATCATCACCGACGGATTCACCGCCCGTTGTTCCTCTGGCGTTAATACCACGCGCAAACGTAAACAGGCTGGCCCCCCGCCATTCGACATACTTTCACGTAAATCAAAGACTCGGAGATCGCTTATCGGGTTGTCAGCGTCAAGCAGTCCATTCAGGTAACGCCATACCCCCGCATGGTCACGACATTCCTGCGGTAAAATCAGCATCATGCTGCCGTCTTCACGACTTAACAACTGACTGTTGAACAGATAGGTGGCAACCGCATCCTGTACCGTGACGTCAGACGACGCGACCTCTATCGGCGTAAAGTCGGGCACGCATGAGCGCAGCCGGTTCATTAGCTCGTCCTGGTTCACGAACGCCTGCTGATGGCAAAACAGCACCTGCCGGTTAGACACCGCAATCACATCGTTATGGAAAACGCCAAGGTCGATCACGTCCGGATTCTGTTGGGCGAAAATAGCCTGGCGGGGATTCACCTGATTCAGTCGCGCCACGGCGTCGCTGGCCTCACGCGTTTGTCGTGCCGGATAGCGAGTCGGCCGTAAAGTGTTCCCCCCTTCACAGCCATAAACAAACAGTTGCACGCCAGGCTCGCCGTAATCGCCCCCCAGTCGGTTATGGTTTGCAGCCCCTTCATCGCCCAGCAGCGCGACCTGTGGCAGCGCGTTGTGAACGGAAAAAAACTGCTCATCACGGAATATTGCCCGTAATAATGGCTCGGTGGTCGATGCTTCCAGAGAACGATGGAATTTGTTGTTCAGATTGGCGACGGTGAAGTGCACTTTGCCATCCAGCGCATCTGCCGAAGGGCATACTGTCGCCGCATTCGCCACCCACATCGGTGAAGCCGAACTGGCGCTGGAGAGCCATTGCGGCGCCTGGCGCGCCACTTTTTCAAGCACCTGCTCGTCACTGCCGGTAAAACCCAACTGACGGAGTACGGGAAGATACGGACGCTCATGCGGCGGGATCACCGCCTGCACAAATCCGGCGTCCGCCAGCGCCTTCATCTTTAAGAGCCCCTGCTTCGCCGCCAGCCGCGGGTTCGACACCTGAAAACGATGACGGGTCGACGCCTCATTGCCGAATGACAATCCGGCATAATGGTGCGTCAGACCGACCAGCCCATCGAAATTGACTTCATGCGCTTTCATACCGGCTCCTCATGAGAAAAATCGAGTCCGGGGCTGAGCGACGTGGGTAAGGTTAATGCCGGTGATTCAAGACTCGCCATCGGCCACGCACAATAATCTGCTGCATACCAGGCGCTCGCCCGGTGGTTGCCCGATGCGCCAACACCGCCAAACGGTGCCGTACTGGCGGCCCCGGTCAGCGGCTTATTCCAGTTGACGATCCCGGCCCGCGCCTCAAGCAACAGTTGCTCAAACTGTTCACGGTCCGGCGAGACCAGACCGCACGACAATCCAAAGCGGGTGTTATTCGCCAGCCGAATCGCCTCGTCAAAATCGTCATAACGCCA
Source organism: Citrobacter sp. GW821-FHT02E08 (assembly GCF_059421685.1). Lineage (NCBI taxonomy): Bacteria > Pseudomonadati > Pseudomonadota > Gammaproteobacteria > Enterobacterales > Enterobacteriaceae > Citrobacter > Citrobacter sp. GW821-FHT02E08. The sequence continues at coordinate 181,423 of NZ_JBWKVL010000004.1, forward strand.
GACCCCAAGCAGCGGGCCAAACACCTCTTCATCCGGCACGTTCGCCACGCCGGTCATTTCGATAATGCCAGGTGAGAGCAACGATGCCCCCTCTTTCAGCACGCGCGGTGCCAGCAGCGTCTTCCCGCCCAGCGATTCAAGTTTTTGCCACGCGTCATACACGTGACGCGCCGCCTGGCCTGAGATCAATCCTCCCATAAAGGGCTGGGGTTCGTCGTCCCATCCCCCTGGCGTCAGCCGTTGGCTGACCTCCACCAGACGCGCCAGGAACGCATCGCCCAACTCCCCTTTTTTCACCAACAGGCGACGCGCGCAGGTACAACGCTGCCCGGCAGTGACAAAAGCCGACTGAATGGTCAGATGCACTGCCGCGTCAATATCCAAAGGTTCTTCAACGATCAGCGGATTGTTGCCGCCCATTTCCAGCGCGAGGATTTTTTCCGGCTGGCCGGAGAGTTGGCGGTGCAGTTGATAACCGGTGTTCGCGCTACCGGTGAAAAGCAGTCCATCAATGTCGTCCAGCGCGCTCAGCGCCTGCCCGGTTTCGCGCCCACCCTGCAGCATATTCAGCACGCCTGGCGGCAAACCGGCCTGCTCCCACAGGCGCATGACGGCTTCGCCCGTCCACGGCGTTAACTCGCTGGGTTTAAAAATCAGCGTATTCCCCGCCAGCAGCGCCGGAACGATGTGACCGTTCGGCAAATGTCCGGGAAAGTTGTACGGGCCAAACACCGCCAGAACGCCATGCGGACGATGGCGCAACGTCGCCGCGCCATCCGGCAGTTCACTGTGCTGTTCTCCGGTGCGGGTGTGGTAGGCCTTCACTGAAATGGCAATTTTATTGATCATTGCCGTCACTTCCGTCACCGCCTCCCAGCGGGGCTTACCGGTTTCGCGGGCAATAATGGTCGTGAGCTCCGCTTTATTGCTCTCCAGTAACGCGGCAAATTTCTCCACCACCGCCTGTCGCTCATTGAACGCGCGTTTCGCCCAGCCGGGGAACGCCGCCCGCGCCGCGCGGTTCGCCTGTAAAACCTGCGTCGCATCGGCATCATTACCCTGCCAGAGGACATCTCCGGTCACCGGGTTGGTTTTAATGCGATGTTCTCCCTGACCGGTTATCCAGTCGCCGTTAATCCATAGCGTCATACCGTTTTCTCCTCAGCGCACAGGCGCACCAGACGAACCTTATCTCCCGCGTGGCATTTCAGCGCATCTAATTGCGCTGCAGTCAGCACCAGACGCTGTGTGTCAGGGTCGGTACGTATCAAGGTGGCGCGAAAATGGTGGTAGTTTTCATTGGCGACCAGGCAGGCAGGAAACTCACCCTGCGCAGGCTGTCCTTCAACAACCTCCACCAGTCGGCTTTTGCGGATCGCGCGCACGCGATCGATATCGCATTCCAGCGTCGGGCCACCGTCAAAAATATCGATATAGTTCCGGTAGCGGAAACCTTCTTTCTCGAGCACCGCGCGAGCGGGCGCGGTCTGCGGATGCACCTCGCCGATCACCGCCTGCGCCTCGTCCGAAAGAAAGTGCGTATAAATAGGATGCTTGGGCATCAGTTCGGCAATAAACGCTTTCTGCCCCGTACCGCACAGAAAATCGGCCCGGCTAAACTCCATCGAAAAAAAGCGTTTCCCAAGGCTTTGCCAGAACGGGGAATAACCGTGCTCGTCGATCACGCCGCGCATTTCAGCGACCACTTTCTCGTTGAACTTGTCGCGAAATGCCGCCATGAACATAAATCGCGATTTCGAGAGCAGATACCCATTCCCCTCTTTGCGCCACTCCGGGTCAAGAAACAGCGTACACAGTTCGCTGCTACCAGTATGGTCATTGCTGAGGAAAAGCGTCGGCAATGCGTTGTAAACATTCAACTCTTTCGACGCGTGTACCAGCGTCCCGACCCGGTAGTTATACCAGGGGTCATTCAGCCCCACCGCCACTTCAATGGCGCAAATGCCCGCCACCGCGCCGGTTTCACTCTCTTCCAGCACAAACACGTAGCCCTGCTCGCTTTTTGGCAATTCACCCTGCCAGGTCTTTATCGCGCGATCGATTCGCGCAATCAGCGTTTCTTCATTCGCCGGTAACGAGGTCAGCCCGCCGCCGGTTTTCGCGGCAAGCTTCATCAGCGCGGTAATGTCCGCTTGTTCGACGGGACGGATCACCATCATGATGAACCCCCTGCTTTAATGCGTTCGCAGGCCAGGGAGAAGCGATCCAACCCGGTAGAGACTTCTTCTGCGCTGACGTTTAGCGCAGGGGCGAAACGCACCACGTTGCCACCTGCAATCAGCACCATGACACCGGCTTGTGCCGCTTCCTGGGAGATCAGTTTAGCTTTCCCGGCATATTCGGCCGTCAGCACACAACCGATCAGCAACCCCAACCCCCGGATTTCACTGAACAACCCAAAACGGGCGTTGATGGCATTCAGTCGTTCAACGAACCAGTCGTGACGCTGTTTGACGCCATTGAGCATCTCCGGAGTATTGACGATTTCCAGTAATTTTCCGGCCACCGCCGACGCCAGCGGATTACCGCCGTAGGTGGTGCCGTGGGTACCCACCGTCATCACGCTGGCACACCGTTTTGTGGTCAACAGCGCACCGATGGGAAAACCACCGCCCAGCGCTTTCGCGGTGGTCAGCAGATCCGGCGTCACGCCGTAATGCATATAGGCATAGAGTTCGCCCGTACGGCCCACACCGGTTTGCACTTCATCAAAAATCAGCAATGCATTGTGGCGCTCGCACAGTTCGCGAAGCCCCTGCAAAAATTCTTTTGTCGCAGGCAGCACACCGCCTTCCCCCTGCATCGGCTCGACAATCACGGCGCAGGTGGTGTCGTCGATCAGTTCGCTTGCCGAGTTGAGGTCGTTATACACGGCGTGACGAATATCCGGCGGCAGCGGTGCAAAATCCTGCGAGTAGGCCGGCTGTCCGCCTGCAGTGACAGTGAACAGCGTCCGCCCGTGGAACGCATTCTTGAACGCGACGATCCCACTTTTATGGCTGCCAAAATGGTCATGGGCGTACTTGCGCGCCAGTTTTAACGCCGCTTCGTTCGCTTCAGCCCCTGAGTTACAGAAGAAAACACGTTCGGCAAAGGTGGCATCAATCAACTGTTTTGCCAGTCTCAGCACCGGTTCATTGGTGTAGCCATTCCCGGTATGCCAGAATTTTGCCGCCTGTTCGTTTAATGCCTCACGCAATGCCGGATGCGCATGCCCCAGCGCGTTAACGGCGATCCCCGCCGCGAAGTCGATATACTCTTTACCCTGCTGATCCCACAAGCGCGAGCCCTCCCCACGAACCGGAATAAAAGGTGCGGGTGCGTATACGGGCATCATCCATTCATCAAAGTTTTCACGCGTAACTGACAGAGACATAGCGACCTCTTGGGTAAATTAAAAGTTACTTTTATGTTAATAAATATGAGTGTTTGCGCTGTAAATGTAGATTGCAGAGTTCGTGCCAGCCAGTGCTAAAAATGCATAAACGGGAGATGAGAACGGAAAATCAACCGGTTACGACCCAACGATATTCACTTTGATTGCATAAAAAGTGAATATGTTTGCGTATCCGGTGAGTATGGAGAGGAAAAAACGCAATATTATTCAGTTGCCAAATATAATTCTGGAATTGTGATCGTATACGAAATTTATCGGAAATGACTGCCTCATTCTGACGCAGCGCGCCCTAAAACAGTGCGTTTTTTGCGCCATTGTTAATACCATTCACACTCATCGCCGTAATCTCACGACAAGTGGCAGTCAGTTAGCCTAATTTCTGCTAACATCCTTGCACTATTCACCTTACAAAGTGGCAGCAACTATGAAATTTGTCTCTTTTAATATCAACGGCCTGCGAGCCCGCCCTCATCAACTGGCAGCCATTGTCGAAAAACACCAACCGGATGTTATTGGCTTACAGGAGACAAAAGTTCACGATGACATGTTCCCTCTCGAAGAGGTGGCAAAACTGGGCTACAACGTCTTCTATCATGGGCAAAAGGGCCATTACGGCGTAGCGCTGCTGACCAAAGAGACGCCGATTTCCGTGCGTCGCGGTTTCCCGCAAGACGATGAAGAAGCACAACGCCGGCTCATCATGGCGGAAATCCCCTCTCCACTGGGAAATATCACCGTCATTAACGGCTATTTCCCTCAGGGCGAAAGCCGCGACCACCCGTTGAAATTCCCGGCAAAAGCGCAGTTTTACCAGAACCTGCAAAACTATCTGGAAACAGAGCTAAAACAAGAGAATCCCGTGCTGATCATGGGCGATATGAACATCAGCCCGTCCGATTTGGACATCGGTATTGGTGAAGAGAACCGCAAACGCTGGCTGCGCACCGGTAAGTGTTCCTTCCTGCCGGAAGAGCGCGAATGGATGGCAAGGCTGATGAACTGGGGTCTGGTTGACACCTTCCGCCAGGCAAATCCAGAAACTGTCGACAAATTCTCGTGGTTTGATTACCGCTCGAAAGGTTTTGACGATAACCGTGGCCTGCGCATAGACCTTCTGTTAGCGAGCAATCCGCTGGCAGAACGCTGCGTAGAAACGGGCATTGACTATGAAATCCGCAGCATGGAAAAACCCTCCGATCACGCGCCAATCTGGGCCACCTTTCGCGGATAACGCATACTAACGTCCTGGCGGCTACGTGGCGTAGGACGTTAAATATATTGAGTAAAATCAACAAAATGGCAGTAAGAATTTGTTACTTACTGCCGTTTATTATACTGTCATCCTCGTTTTTGTTTCCCTACCAAACTCTCTATTATCAAGTCTTGATATAGGAAATCGCTGCGATGAAAGCCGAGTGTAAATTACCGATCGCCTGTCTGTTATTTGGCATTGTGGTTTACGCTATTCATTCATTCGGATTCTTTGATTTAGTCGTTAATTTACCCCATCTGCAAGAAATCGTTCGCCAAAGCGGCACGCCTGGTTACATCCTGTATATTCTGTTATTTATTGTTGCCACGCTCTGCCTGATGCCCGGCAGCGTGCTGGTCATTGTTGGCGGTGTGGTATTTGGTCCCCTTTGGGGAACGCTGCTCTCCCTGGTGGCGGCAACCCTGGCCTCCTCATTATCTTTTCTGCTTGCCCGCTGGTTGGGCAGAGATCTGCTGCTGAAATACGTCGGCCACACGCCCGTATTTCAGGCGATTGAGAAAGGTATCATCCGCAGCGGTACTGATTTTTTAATCCTTACGCGTTTGATTCCATTATTTCCCTACAACATTCAAAATTATGCTTACGGCCTGACGGCTATCTCATTCTGGCCTTTTACGTTTATTTCCGCCATCACCACCCTGCCCGGACTGTTGATATATACCCTGATGGCCAGTGAACTCGCCAGCGAAGGGGTTACAACGCTCTTTATTGTGAAACTCTGTCTGGCAGGTCTGTCGTTATTTATTTTAATTCAGCTTGCCAAAATATATGCCCGACATAAACGGGTTGATCTGCATGCTTCCGATACACCGAACAGCCCACCGACCTACTCATCGAATAATACGAAAGGATAGAGCGATGCAACATCACACAACAACATGGAAAAAAGGATTCACGGCACTGTGCCTGTTGGCTGTCGCAGGGCTTAGCGGCTGCGATCAAAAAACCGACGCGGCGGCGACCACACAAAAGACAGAATATGATGGTCTTTCGGAGAGTAAACCGCTGCGCATTGATTCGCAGGCGCACACTGTCACCCTGCTGGTGCAAATTAACGGGCGATTTCTTACCGACGATACCCGCCACGGTATTGTCTATAAAGGCGGCTCCAATGGTCATAAATCCCTGTTTATCGGCTATGCCGATCCCAAAGCATTGTATGACGCGTTGAAACAAGCCGGTGCCACTCCGGGTGATAATATGACGATGGAGAATAAAGAGACCACCCATGTCGCCGGGAGTAAACTGGCTATGTCGGTCAACTGGCAAGGCGCGGCTAAATCATATTCCTTCAATGACGTTATCAATGACAGTAATGGCAAAACTCTGGATATGCGCTTCGGCGGTAATTTGCAGGCAGCACAAGAGATGAAAACCGGTTGCCTGGTGTGTCTGGATAGCTGTCCTGTCGGCATTGTCAGCAACGCCACCTATACCTATGGTGCGGTCGAAAAACGCGGCGAAGTGAAATTTAAAGGTGACGCCTCGATATTACCGCCAGACGGCACGCTGGCTACCGTGACATTCAAAGTCGCTGACTGAGTTAACAGGTAAAGGATGATGGATAATAAAACGCGTATTCTCTGGTACTACCGCTGCGGAATCATCATCCTGTTGGCAGCCACACTGTTAGCATGGGCGCTGCTTCCCGGCGTTCATGCGTTTATTAATCACGGTATTGCGGCCTTTGCCGCCGTGGACCAACAGGGCATTGAACGTTTTATTCAATCGTACGGCGCCCAGGCGGCGGTAGTCTCTTTCATTTTGATGATCTTGCAGGCCATTGCCGCCCCGCTTCCGGCGTTTCTCATCACCTTTGCCAATGCGTCGCTGTTCGGTGCCTTCTGGGGCGGCCTGCTCTCCTGGACAAGCGCAATGGCGGGCGCCGCCCTCTGTTTTTTCATCGCCAGGGTGATGGGCCGTAGTGTTGTTGAGAAATTAACCGGCAAAGCCGTGCTGGATAGCATGGACGGTTTTTTTGCGCGTTACGGCAAACATACTATTCTGATCTGTCGTCTGCTGCCTTTTGTCCCTTTCGATCCGATAAGTTACGCCGCCGGTCTGACGTCGATCCGTTTTCGTCATTTTTTTATCGCAACAGGTCTGGGCCAGCTACCGGCAACCATCGTCTATTCGTGGGCAGGAAGCCTGTTAACCGGTGGCACATTCTGGTTCGTGACCGGACTGTTTATTCTGTTCGCGCTAACGGTGGTTGTCTTTGCTGCCCGAAAATTCTATAGCGAACGTCAAAAGAGGAGTTCCTGATGGGGTTGCCGCCTCTGAACAAAATCCCGTTGATTTTACGTCCCCAGGCGTGGCTGCACCGCCGCCATTACGGTGAAGTACTCAGCCCGATCCGCTGGTGGGGGCGTATTCCCTTTATCTTCTATCTGGTTTCTATGTTTGTGGGTTATCTGGAGCGCAAACGCTCACCGCTTGACCCCGTGTTGCGCGCGTTAGTCAGCGCCCGCATTGCGCAAATGTGCCTGTGCGAATTTTGTGTCGATATCACCAACATGAAAATCGCGGAACGCACAGGCAGTACGGACAAACTGTTGGCCGTCAGCGACTGGCGGCAATGTCCGCTGTTTAGTGAGTCGGAACGTCTGGCGCTCGAGTATGCTGAAGCCGCCACCATGACTCCCCCTACCGTCGATGACGCACTGCGCAGCACGCTGACCGCCCACTTTGACGCACAGGCGCTAACGGAACTGACGGCGCTGATCGGCCTACAAAATTTATCGGCGCGTTTTAACTCGTCAATGGACATTCCCGCGCAGGGACTGTGTCGCCTCCCGGGCGGGCCATCATCAGACGCGAAATCATAAGAATAAGGGGAAAATATGCGCCATTGTGTATGGTTATTGGGGATCCTGTCGCTCTTTTCCCAGACCACGTATGCCCTCGACTGGCAACAGATCAAAGATGAGGCGAAAGGTCAGACCGTCTGGTTCAATGCCTGGGGCGGCGATAATGCCGTCAATCAGTATCTCGACTGGGTGAGCGGCGAAATGAAAACCCATTACGCAATCAACCTCAAAATTGTCCGTCTGGCCGATGCCGCCGATGCCGTTAAACGCATCCAGACGGAGTCTGCCGCCGGGCGTAAAACAGGCGGTTCGGTGGATTTACTGTGGGTGAATGGCGAAAACTTCCGGACGCTGAAAGAGGCCGGATTGCTGCAAACCGGATGGGCGCAAACGCTGCCAAACTGGCGATTCGTGGACACACAACAGCCGGTGAACGAGGACTTCGCTATTCCCACCGAAGGCGCAGAATCACCCTGGGGCGGCGCGCAGCTCACCTTTATTGCCAACAGCGCGACCACGCCCGAACCACCCAAAACCCCGCAGGCGCTGCTGGAGTTTGCCAAAACGCATCCCGGGACCGTGACCTATCCGCGACCACCGGATTTTACCGGCACCGCCTTTCTGGAACAGCTTCTGATTACGCTTACCTCCCAGCCTGATGCTCTGAAAATCGCCCCCGATAACGCCACGTTTGCCGAGGTTACCGCGCCACTCTGGCACTATCTTGATGCACTGCATCCCTGGCTGTGGCGAAAAGGCGCTGATTTTCCGCCATCGCCTGCGCGTCTCGACGCCCTGCTCAACGCCGGTGTGCTGCGCCTTTCCATGACCTTTAATCCTGCCCATGCGCAGCAAAAAATCGCCGGCGGCGAACTCCCCGCTACTGCCTACAGCTTTGGCTTTTCTCAGGGCATGGTAGGCAACGTGCATTTCGTCGCGATCCCGGCGAATGCCCGCGCCAGCGCAGGCGCGAAAGTGGTCGCTAATTTTCTGCTCTCCCCTGAGGCGCAGTTACGCAAAGCCGACCCCGCCTTCTGGGGCGACCCTTCGGTGCTGGATCCGCAAAAGCTCCCGGATGCCCAACGTAACGTTCTGCAGTCGCGAGTCCCGGAAGGATTGCCCGCCGTACTGCCTGAACCCCATGCTGCATGGGTAAACGCGCTGGAACGAGAATGGCTACGCCGCTACGGTACGCGTTAATTTCGCTGCTCTGGTGCACTATAGCGGTGATCTATTCGCCGTTGGTTCCCGCCGCGTTCGCGCTTATCATTCCCGCGCTGTCCGTCAACCACTGGCTGGCGCTGTTTGCCGACCCGCAGCTATCACAGGCACTGCTGGCGACGCTGACCTCGGTGACCATTGCCACAGTTGGCGCTCTGGCGATTGCTCTGACGGTGATTGTCGCCCTCTGGCCAGGTGCGAAGTGGCTGCGTCTGTGCGCACGTCTGCCGTGGCTGCTGGCGATTCCGCACGTGGCCTTTGCCACCAGCGCGCTGCTGTTGTTTGCGGAAGGCGGGTGGCTGTACCAGATATTCCCTTATTTCTCCCCGCTATTGGATCGCTATGGTATCGGGCTTGGCGTGACCCTGGCGGTGAAGGAGAGCGCCTTTATCCTGTGGATCCTGGCGGCACTGCTCAGTGAAAAACACCTTTCCCAACAGGTTATCGTGCTGGATACACTGGGCTACAGTCGCCTGCAGTGTCTGAACTGGCTGCTGCTGCCTTCCGTGGCTCCCGCACTGGGGGCGGTGATGCTGGCGGTTGTCGCCTGGTCCCTCTCGGTTGTTGACGTGGCGATCATTCTCGGGCCAGGCAATCCACCTACGCTGGCGGTGTTAAGCTGGCAATGGTTAAGTCAGGGAGATAGCGAACAACAGATCAAAGGTGCGCTGGCCAGTTTGCTGCTGGTGGGACTGCTCGCCGCGTTTGCGCTGACAGGCTATCTGCTGTGGCGCTGCTGGCAACGCACCCTCCCCGCGCTCAGCGGCGTGCGTCGCCGCCGTTCATCAACGCGAGCGGGTAAAACGCTTTCGGTGATGCTGCCGGTAACGGGCGTGCTGTGCGCCCTGCTGCTGGCGCTTATCGCTCACCCTGCGTCCGTCAACCATGAGGCGTTACTCAACAGTCTGTATCTGGGCCTGGCTGCCAGCGCCATCGGACTCATCATGATTCTTTTATGGCTGGAATGGGGACCCGCACGCGGGCATCGCTGGCTCTGGTTGCCGATCATTCTACCAGCGCTACCGCTGGTGACCGGGCAGTATACCCTCGCGCTGCGACTGGAACTGGACGGTCAGTACGCCACCGTTATCTGGGGGCATCTGCTGTGGGTTATCCCCTGGATGCTGTTTGCGCTACGTCCGGCCTGGCAGCGCATCGACCCACGCCTGATACTGGTGGCGCAAACGCTGGGCTGGACAAAAGGTAAGATATTCTGCTGCGTAAAATGTCCGTTGGTGGTCCGTCCGGTACTGCTGGCCTTTTCGGTAGGATTCTCCGTCAGTATCGCCCAGTATATGCCAGGACTTTGGCTGGGTGCCGGTCGCTATCCTACACTCACCACCGAAGCGGTCGCGCTCAGTAGCGGCGGCAGCAACGCAATCCTGGCGGCTCAGGCGTTATGGCAGCTATTGCTCCCGCTGCTGGTTTTCGCGCTGACCGCGCTCATTTCAAAGTGGATTGGCTATTCACGACAAGGACTCCGCTAATGCTCGCTGTTCGCCATCTCTCACTGCATGTGGGACAAGTGCCACTGCTTAAACAGATGAATTTTGTTGTCGATAAAGGTGACATTGTCACTTTAATGGGACCCTCTGGCTGTGGCAAATCGACCCTACTCTCCTGGATGGTCGGTGCAATGTCTTCGCATTTTCAGGCCAGTGGCGAACTGTGGCTTGATACGCGACGCATCGATGGTTTGCCCACCGCTGAGCGACAAATCGGTATTCTGTTTCAGGATGCCTTGTTGTTCGATCACTTCAGCGTCGGGCAAAATCTGCTGCTGGCAATCCCCGCCAGGTTGAAAGGTTCAGCGCGGCAAGACGCCGTTCAGCAAGCCCTTGAACGTGCCGGGCTGGAGGGGTTTTATCACCGCGATCCGGCCTCGTTGTCCGGCGGTCAGCGGGCGCGTGTTGCCCTGCTACGTGCGCTACTGGCGCAACCGCAGGCGCTATTGCTGGATGAGCCGTTCAGCCGCCTGGATACGGAACTTCGCGAAGCCTTTCGCCAGTGGGTATTTGCTGAAATACGCCAGCAGGGAATTCCCGTGGTGCAGGTCAGCCATGATGTGCAGGATATTCCACCGGGTGGTGTGGTGTTGCAAATGGCTGACTGGGCGTGAATTTGCGCACAAACTGCGTTAACGCAAAGTTTTTGCCTCACGGCAGGCAGAAAATAGCGCCCTCTTATTTCAATGTCGGGCTATTCGATGAAACGTGTTTCTCAAATGACCGCGCTGGCACTGGCTTTAGGGCTCGCTTGCGCTTCTTCGCAGGCTGCTGAAATGTCGCAGGCGCTCACCCTCCACCAGTTGCAACAAAAACAGGGCGCTGCCATTGATACGCGTCAAAGCGCTTTCTACAACGGCTGGCCACAGTCGCTCAACGGCCCCTCAGGGCACGAACCCTCCGCGCTGAATCTCTCCGCGAGCTGGCTCGATAAAATGAACGATGAGCAGCTCACCGCCTGGCTCCAGACGCATCAGTTAAAAACCGATACCCCGGTCGCACTTTACGGTAATGAAACCGACATGCAGGCCGTCAAATCGCGTTTGCAAAAAGCCGGTTTACACCAAATCTCCACCCTCAGCGACGCATTGCAACAGCCTTCCCGCCTGCAGCGACTGCCGCATTTTGAGCAACTGGTCTACCCGCAGTGGTTGCACGATCTTCAGCAAGACAAGTCCGTGACGGCAAAACCGGCCGGTGACTGGAAAGTCCTCGAAGCAGGCTGGGGCGCGCCGAAGTTCTACCTGATGAGCCACATTCCTGGTGCCGGTTACATCGATACCAACGAAGTGGAAAGCGAGCCGCTGTGGAACAAAGTGTCCGATGCTCAGCTTAAAGCGATGCTGGCGAAACATGGCATCCGCCACGATACGACGGTTGTCCTGTATGGTCGCGACGTTTACGCGGCAGCGCGTGTCGCGCAGATCATGCTCTATGCCGGTGTGAAGGATGTTCGCCTGCTTGATGGCGGCTGGCAAAGCTGGTCCGATTCAGGCCTGCCAGTAGAACGCGGCACACCGCCTAAGGTGAAAGCGGAGCCTGATTTTGGCGTGACCATTCCGGCGCAACCGCAGCTGATGCTGAATATGGAACAGGCTCGCGCCCTGCTGCATCGCCAGGATGCTTCGCTGGTCAGCATTCGCTCGTGGCCTGAGTTTATTGGCACCACCAGCGGGTACAATTACATCAAACCGAAAGGCGAGATTGCCGGTGCGCGTTGGGGCCACGCTGGCAGCGACTCTACGCACATGGAAGACTTCCACAATCCGGATGGCACCATGCGTAGCGCAGAGGATATCACCGCCATGTGGAAGCAGTGGAATATCCTGCCGGATCAGCAGGTTTCCTTCTACTGCGGCACCGGCTGGCGCGCTTCAGAAACGTTTATCTATGCCCGCGCGATGGGCTGGAAAAACGTCTCCGTCTATGACGGCGGTTGGTACGAGTGGAGCAGCTTCCCCAAAAATCCGGTCGCCAGCGGCGAGCGTGGTCCGGACAGCAGCAACTAAATCGTGAATGCCTGATGGCGCTACGTTGTGTAGGCCGGATGAGCGTAGCGCCATCCGGCTACACGGCTTATCCGGCACGCTGAAGCGATTTCAGCGTCAGGTAGCCACTGCAAATCCGCGTAAAGGTCGTCATCCAGCACAACACGCCGAATATCCACGCAAACCACGAAAAATAGGCCGGGAATAAGCAACTCAACACAAACAGCAGAATCGTCTCCGTCCCTTCCGTCAACCCACCAAGATAGTAAAACGACTTGTGCGCGTAACCGGGATTATCAATCTGATGTTTCGCCGCCAGCGCGGCAAAGGCCAAAAAGCTGCTGCCCGTCCCGATAAACGCAAACAGCAGCCAGCCACCGGCCAGCGCATTTTGCTCCGGTGCAGCGAGAATAAAGCCAAACGGAACCAGCGCGTAAAAGAGAAAATCGAGCGAGATGTCGAGAAATCCGCCCGCATCCGTCAGCCCCCGACGTCTGGCTAATGCGCCGTCCAGACCATCCAGAAAACGGTTCAACACAATAGCGACCAGCGCGGCCAGATACCAGCCTAATGCCAGAAACGGCAATGCCAGGACACCGATAGCAAATCCAAGCAACGTCAGTCCGTCAGGCGTAATCGCCGGTTTATCCAGGACGCTGGCGCACCGATGCAGGAGGGGTTTAATTCCAGGGTGAAGATAGCGATCAAGCACAAGCGCTCCCGTAAGCGTAAAGGTCTTCAGATTAGGTAAAACTGCGGATATTATGGCATTTTCTCTCGTCAGACAGTGTTGAATATAATGAAATCTCTCGACGTCGTTGCCGCTATCATTGAACGTGATGGCAAAATTTTACTGGCTCAGCGCCCGGAACACGCTGACCAGCCCGGAATGTGGGAATTTGCGGGTGGAAAAGTCGAGTCCGGTGAAAGCCAGCCACAGGCACTGGCGCGCGAACTCAGGGAAGAATTGGGGATCGACGCGGTGGTTGGGCAGTATATCGCCAGCCATCAGCGCGAAGTGTCTGGTCGGTTAATTCATTTGCATGCCTGGCATGTGCCGGACTTTAGCGGTACGTTGCGCGCGCATGAACACCAGCGTCTGCTCTGGTGTTCGCCTGAAGACGCGTTTAATTATCCGCTCGCCCCGGCAGACATTCCGCTATTAGAGGCATTCAGGGTTTTACGCGACGCCAGACCAGCGGATTCGTACTGAGGGTTTTCTCGTCACGTTGACACTGCAACAACACGCCGTCGGCTTTGATGACGGCCCCTTCTGAATAATTTTGGTCCTGGTAGATGCAGCACTGATTGCAGGGCTGCGGGCGCTGTCCGCTGGAGCTAAAGACCTCCGGCGGCACGTTGACGTCGATATCCGGGCGATAACGGTCATTCGCCTGTACAGCAAAAGGCATAAGCGCCACTGCAACAGCGGCCATCAATAAACGGCGCATAGTCATTCCTTTTAAATTGAACTCATCTTCCATTATAACGGTCGTCAATGGCAGAAACTTTAGCCCTCTGACCATCGCTTTTGGTAATGACGCCCGCCTCGTTATTAATTTGCTTAGCGCGACGATTTTTTTCTTGCTTAGCGTCACATTGCTGATGTTATATTCAAAATCTGCAAACACCTATTCACATAAAACACAATTACAACCACATTAAAATATAAGAGGTTTTTAAATCTATGGATCAGACATGTTCTCTGGAGTCGTTTCTCAACCATGTTCAAAAGCGCGACCCGAATCAAACCGAGTTCGCGCAGGCCGTTCGTGAAGTCATGACCACCTTGTGGCCCTTCCTTGAGCAGAATCCCCGTTATCGCCAAATGTCATTGCTGGAACGTCTGGTTGAGCCGGAACGTGTGATCCAGTTTCGCGTCGTCTGGCTGGACGACCGCAATCAGGTTCAGGTCAACCGGGCCTGGCGCGTACAGTTTAACGCAGCGATCGGTCCTTATAAGGGCGGGATGCGTTTCCACCCTTCGGTTAACCTGTCGATTCTGAAATTCCTCGGCTTTGAGCAAACCTTTAAAAACGCCCTGACCACGCTGCCGATGGGCGGTGGTAAAGGCGGTAGCGATTTTGACCCGAAAGGCAAAAGTGAAGGCGAAGTGATGCGTTTCTGCCAGGCGCTGATGACCGAACTGTATCGTCATTTGGGGCCGGATACCGATGTACCCGCCGGTGATATCGGCGTGGGTGGGCGTGAAGTGGGCTTTATGGCTGGCATGATGCGCAAACTCTCCAACAATAGCGCCTGTGTTTTTACGGGCAAAGGTCTCTCGTTCGGCGGTAGCTTGATCCGCCCGGAAGCGACCGGTTATGGTCTGGTCTACTTCACCGAAGCGATGCTCAAACGCCACGGTCTCGGGTTTGAAGGGATGCGCGTGGCGGTTTCCGGATCTGGCAACGTGGCGCAATTTGCCATTGAAAAAGCGATGGAGTTTGGCGCGCGCGTGGTCACCGCCTCCGACTCCAGCGGTACCGTCGTTGACGAAAGCGGCTTTACCAAAGAAAAACTGGCGCGCCTGTGCGCAATCAAAGACAGTCGCGATGGTCGCGTTGCCGACTACGCGCGTGAATTTGGCCTGACCTATCTGGAAGGCAAGCAGCCGTGGGCAGTTCCGGTCGATATCGCCCTGCCATGCGCAACGCAAAATGAGCTGGATGTCGATGCCGCTCGTCAGCTTATCGCCAATGGCGTGAAAGCGGTGGCGGAAGGCGCAAATATGCCGACCACCATCGAAGCGACCGATCTGTTCCTGGAAGCGGGCGTACTGTTCGCGCCGGGCAAAGCGGCTAACGCAGGCGGCGTAGCGACCTCCGGGCTGGAGATGGCGCAAAACGCCGCGCGTTTAAGCTGGAAGGCAGAAAAAGTGGATGCACGTCTGCACCACATCATGCTGGATATTCACCACGCGTGCGTCGAGTACGGCGGTGAAAATAAACATACCAACTACGTTCGTGGCGCAAACATTGCGGGCTTCGTCAAAGTGGCCGACGCGATGCTGGCGCAGGGCGTGATTTAACGTTCTGTCGGTCTGATAAGCGTAGCGCCATCAGACATTGCCGGATGGCGACATAACTGCCTTATCCGGCCTGGACAGTGTTACAGGCCCGCCTCAGCTGATGGCGGGCTTTTTTTCGCCGTACGTTTACGCGGCGCGGACTTTTTCTTCTCGCCGCCGGGGGCAACAATTCCCCGAAAGCGCCTTACCGGCGTACGCTTCGCCTGATCGATCAACTGATACAGCGTTCCGACCAATGGCTGCATAAAGTCCTGATAACGGCACTGTTTTTCACTGATTTGGGTCAGGATCGACTCCCAGTGCGCCGTCATATCGGGTCGGGTCGCCATTTCCGGCAGCGAGTGAAACAACGCTTTTCCGGCATCGGTAGAGTGAATGTAGCGCCCTTTTTTGGTCAGAAAACCGCGTTTAAACAGTAATTCAATGATACCGGCACGGGTCGCCTCGGTACCAAGACCGTCGGTTGCTCGCAGGATCTTTTTCAGATCTTTGTCCTGCACAAAGCGAGCGATACCGGTCATTGCCGAGAGCAAGGTCGCATCCGTAAAGTGGCGTGGCGGTTGTGTCTGACGCTCGACTACTTCACCTTTCTCGCATAAAAGCTCATCGTCTTTCGCGACCACCGGCAGCGGTGTACCGTCGTTTTCTTCATCACGTTCTTTATTGCCCAGCAGCGTGCGCCATCCCGCTTCCGCCAGGAACCGGGCTTTGGCAATAAATTTGCCCTTCGCAATGTCCAGCTCAATCACGCACTTGCGGAACACCGCATCCGGGCAGAACTGCATCAGATACTGGCGCGCAATCAGGTTGTAGACCTTCGCTTCGTTGTCGTTCAGCGAGATCGATGAGCTGCGCGCGGTCGGAATGATGGCGTGGTGCGCATCAACTTTTTTGTCATCCCAGCAGCGATTACGGGTATCCGGATTGACCGCAGGCTGCGGCAACAGATCCGACGCATGGACGCTGATGGCGTTCAGCACCGCATGACGTCCGGCAAAATGTTCTTCCGGCAGATAGCGACAGTCAGAACGTGGGTAGGTGATAAGCTTGTGGGTTTCATACAGCTTCTGGCAAATATCGAGCACATTCTGCGCGCTCAGCCCGAAGCGTTTGGCGGCTTCAATCTGCAAGGCGGAGAGTGAAAACGGCAGCGGCGCTGATTCTGATTCCCGTTTATCGTTATAACTGGTGACCACCGCGGGCTGCCCGTTGATACGGTTGACCACGTGTTCCGCCAGCGGGCGATGAAGTAAACGCCCTTCTTCGTCCTGATACGGTTCACAGGCTTCGCTGGGTTGCCAGAGGGCGGTGAACCGCTCATCGGCCGGCGTCACAATATGCGCCTTCACCTCAAAGAAATCTTTGGCGACGAAATTTTCGATCTCTTCATCGCGGCGCACCACCAGCCCAAGAACCGGCGTCTGTACGCGCCCCACCGAGAGAACGCCCTGATAACCGGCGTTGCGCCCCAGGATGGTATACGCACGGGTCATGTTGATGCCATACAGCCAGTCGGCCCGCGCACGCGCCAGCGCCGAGACGCACAGCGGCACAAATTCGCTATTGGAGCGCAGACGTTCAATCGCCCGTTCGACCGCCTGCGGGTTGAGATCGTTGATCAAACAACGTTGCACCTGATGGCGCTTTTCCGGGGCCAGTTGCAGGTAATCCAGCACTTCATCCACCAGCAACTGCCCTTCGCGATCGGGGTCTCCCGCGTGAATCACTTCGCTGGCTTCATGCAGGAACCGTTTGATAACGTTGAGCTGTTTCGTCACGGAAGGACGCGGCTGCAACTGCCATTTTTCCGGCACTATCGGAAGATCGGCTAAACTCCAGCGCGCATAACGGCTGTCATAGGCGTCGGGCTGCGCTTGTTCAAGCAGGTGACCGATACACCAGGTCACCACTTGTCCATTGCCACATTCGATAAAACCATCGCCTTTACGGTGCGGCTTTGGCAGCACGTCCGCAATGGCGCGGGCCAGACTCGGTTTTTCGGCAATATACAACCGCATCGACTTAACGGATCTCGACCATGGCGCGTCCGCCACGGGCTTCAACCAGCTCACCGATGGCGGTCAGATCGATACCAAACTCCGCCGCGGTCGCTTTCACTTCCGCTTCGGATTCCGGCGTCACCGCCAACAACAGTCCACCGGAGGTTTGCGGATCGCACAACAGAGAACGTACCGCGTGTGGCATCTCGCCCATCAAATGCCCGTAACTGGCATAGTTGCGCTCGGTACCGCCTGGCACTGCGCCCAGTTGAATGTACTCTTCAACGCCCGGCAGTTTTGGCACATCCTGATAATCAATTTGCGCTTGTACCCCTGCGCCCTGACACATCTCGCTTAAGTGCCCCAGCAAACCAAAACCGGTCACATCGGTCATCGCCTTCACGCCGTCAATATTGGCAAACGCGGCACCTGCTATATTCATTTGGCACATCACTTCGGTCGCCAGTCCCTGATGTTCCGGCTTCAGCAGTGATTTTTTCTCTGCGGTGGTCAGTACGCCAATCCCCAGCGGTTTGGTGAGGAATAGCTTGCACCCGGCCTGCGCGGTACTGTTCTTTTTCACGCGCTCGGTCGGCACAACGCCGGTAACGGCCAGGCCAAAAATCGGTTCCGGCGCATCAATGGAGTGACCGCCCGCCAGCGCAATACCGGCCTGTTTGCAGGCAAAACGCCCGCCTTCCGTGACTTCCCGGGCAATTTCCGGGGACAGCGTATTGATCGGCCACCCCAAAATCGCGATCGCCATAATCGGTTTGCCGCCCATCGCAAAAATATCGCTAATGGCGTTAGTCGCCGCAATGCGACCAAAATCGAACGGGTTATCGACGATAGGCATAAAGAAGTCAGTGGTACTGATAATACTGGTGCCATTACCCAGATCGTACACTGCCGCATCATCGCGGGTTTCGTTACCTACAAGCAGGTTCGGGTCGACAAACTTCGCCTGCTCGCTGTGCAGGATGGTTTCCAACACTTTGGGGGAAATTTTACAACCGCAACCGGCTCCGTGGCTGTATTGCGTTAAACGAATAGTTTGCTCGCTCATGGACATCTCCTGTCATTGCAATCCGGCTATGGTAACGCTCATTCAGTGATGTGATAAGAGTGACTGTCTGAATTCCAGCGTCTTTGCTCACAATCCAGACAGTTTCGTCGAATATCTTAAAAATAACGGACGAAGGGGGTCGGATCTGGCAGGTTAATGTTCGTCGAGGCTTTCAGTTGCGGCGTCCCCAGGTAGAGGAATCCCACAATTTTATCCTGCGCCCGGCACTGAAACGCATCGCGCACGACCGGGCTTTCCGTTAATGCGCCACTGCGCCAGATCCCATTGAAGCCTTGCGCGATCGCCGCCATCTGCATCGCCATCACCGCACAGCCCGCGGACATCTGTTGTTCCCAGACGGGCACTTTGTGGTTCTCTTCGCACTTCGCCACTACGGCAATGATCAGCGGAGCGCGAAACGGCGCTGAGCGGGCTTTCTCAACGGCTTTTTCATCTCCGTCCTCCGCGATAGCGGCTTTCTCCAGCGTGGCGCTAAAACGTTCGCGCCCTTCGCCTTCAATCACAAAAAAACGCCAGGGTTGCAGAGATTTGTGATCCGGTGCGCGCATGCCTGCCCGCAAAATGTTTTGCAGTTGTTCACCGGCGGGAGCAGGTTCAGCCAGACGAGAGGCGCTACGGCGGTTAACAAGTAATTCGAGTGCATCCATTTAGTTAACTCCAGCAATGATGTTAATTCACAAAATTAACACGAGAGCAGATTTTGTTACAGCACAGGCAGTGATTCCTGCTGACAAGAGCCGGTTGGGTCATTACGATAGCCTCATCTTAGCGCTTTCTCCTGGTACGACGAGAGTGGCGTTGTGTTTCTTTGGTTAGGGAGTATACATGCAAACCCTGTGGCGATTTATTGCCGGATTTTTTAAATGGACGTGGCGACTGCTGAATTTCGTGCGTGAACTGGTGCTTAACCTGTTCTTTATTCTGCTGGTGTTGGTCGGTGTGGGCATCTGGATGCAGGTCAGCAGCAGTCATACCAGCGAGCAAACGGCGCGTGGCGCGCTGCTGTTGGATATTTCCGGCGTGATCGTCGATAAACCCTCCAGTACCAACCGCCTGGGCATTCTGGGTCGCCAGTTTTTTGGCGCAAGTTCTGACCGACTGCAAGAAAACTCGCTGTTTGATATCGTGAATACGATTCGTCAGGCGAAGGACGACCGTAATATTACCGGCATTGTGATGGACCTGAAAAATTTCGCTGGGGCGGATCAACCTTCCATGCAGTATATCGGTAAGGCGCTGCGCGAGTTCCGCGACAGCGGTAAACCGGTCTTTGCCGTGGGCGAAAACTACACTCAGGGGCAGTATTATCTGGCGAGCTTCGCCAATAAAATTTGGCTCTCGCCGCAAGGCGCTGTCGATCTGCACGGGTTTGCCACCAATGGCCTGTATTACAAATCCCTGCTGGATAAGCTGAAAGTCTCCACGCACGTTTTCCGCGTCGGAACCTATAAATCCGCCGTTGAACCGTTTATTCGCGACGATATGTCTCCGGCAGCGCGCGAAGCGGACAGCCGCTGGATTGGCGAACTGTGGCAAAACTACCTGAATACGGTTGCCGCAAACCGTCAGATCCCAGCCCAGCAGGTCTTCCCCGGCGCGCAGGCCATGCTCAACGGGCTGAGCAAAGTGGATGGCGACACGGCGAAATACGCACTGGATAACAAACTGGTGGATGCACTCGCCTCCAGCGCCGACATTGAAAAAGCGATGACCAAACAGTTTGGCTGGAGCAAAAAGGAAAATAATTACCGCGCCATCAGCTATTACAATTACTCGCTGAATCCCCCTTCCGATACTGGCGACAGCATTGGCGTGGTCTTCGCGAATGGCGCCATCATGGATGGCGAAGAGACGCCGGGAAATGTCGGTGGCGACACCACTGCCTCGCAGATCCGCGATGCGCGCCTGGATCCTAAAGTGAAAGCGATCGTCTTGCGCGTCAACAGTCCTGGCGGTAGCGTCAGCGCCTCCGAAGTGATCCGTGCAGAACTGGCGGCAGCGAAAGCGGCAGGTAAGCCTGTGGTAGTTTCAATGGGTGGCATGGCCGCCTCCGGTGGTTATTGGATCTCTACGCCTGCCAGTTATATTGTGGCCAACCCCAGCACCCTGACCGGTTCTATCGGTATCTTTGGGGTTATCAATACCGTTGAAAACAGTCTGGATTCTATCGGCGTCCATACTGACGGCGTCTCCACCTCCCCGCTGGCAGATATGTCGATGACCAAAGCCCTGCCGCCAGAAGTGCAGCAGATGATACAACTGAGTATTGAGAACGGTTACAAGCGCTTTATCACGCTGGTGGCGGATGCACGTAAGACCACGCCGGAGCAAATTGATAAGATTGCGCAGGGCCATGTCTGGACCGGACAGGATGCGAAAGCCAACGGTCTGGTCGACAGCCTGGGTGACTTTGACGATGCGGTCGCCAAAGCCGCTGAACTGGCCAAACTCAAGCAATGGCATATTGATTACTATCAGGATGAGCCGACCTTCTTTGATTTGGTCATGGACAGCATGTCAGGCTCGGTCCGCGCAGTGCTGCCGGAAGCGATTCAGGCAATGCTGCCCGCCCCGCTGGTCTCTGCGGCAAACGTGGTAAAAGCAGAGAGCGACAAACTGGCGGCGTTTAATGATCCACAAAACCGTTATGCGTTCTGTTTAACCTGCGCGAACGTTCGCTAACCATCAACCCCTCTTCACAAGAAGAGGGGTTTTTATTTTCCAGAAGAAAATATCATGCAGAAGAAATCGATTTACGTTGCTTACACTGGCGGTACCATTGGTATGCAGCGTTCCGAACAAGGCTATATTCCTGTTTCCGGTCATCTTCAACGTCAACTGGCGCTGATGCCCGAGTTCCATCGCCCTGAAATGCCCGACTTCACCATTCATGAATACGCCCCCCTGATGGATTCATCCGATATGACGCCGGAAGACTGGCAGCATATTGCCGAAGACATCAAAGCGCATTACGACGACTACGATGGTTTTGTCATTTTGCACGGCACCGACACTATGGCGTTTACCGCCTCAGCACTCTCCTTCATGCTGGAGAATCTGGGTAAACCGGTCATAGTGACAGGGTCACAAATCCCGCTGGCAGAGCTACGGTCAGATGGTCAAATCAATTTGCTGAATGCGCTGTATATTGCGGCGAATTATCCGATCAATGAAGTGACGCTCTTTTTCAATAATCGCCTGTTTCGCGGTAATCGCACCACCAAGGCGCACGCAGACGGCTTTGATGCCTTTGCATCTCCGAACCTACAGCCGTTGCTGGAAGCCGGGATCCATATTCGTCGGCTGGGCACGCCGCCCGCACCGCACGGCGAAGGCGAGTTGCTGGTGCATACGATCACCCCACAGCCGATTGGCGTGGTGACCATTTATCCGGGAATTTCCGCCGATGTGGTGCGTAACTTCCTGCGCCAGCCGGTAAAAGCGCTGATTCTGCGTTCTTATGGTGTGGGAAATGCGCCACAAAACAAAGAGTTCCTTAAAGAACTGGAAGAGGCCAGCTCGCGGGGTATTGTTGTCGTCAATCTTACGCAATGTATGTCCGGCAAAGTGAACATGGGCGGTTACGCCACCGGTAACGCGCTGGCGCACGCCGGGGTGATTGGCGGTGTCGACATGACCGTTGAAGCGACGCTGACCAAACTGCATTACTTGCTGAGCCAGGGCGTAGACACACAAACCATTCGCACCGCGATGACGCAGAACCTTCGCGGTGAACTGACGCCGGACGACTGAGTCGCCCTCAGGAGGACGAAATGACAAACCGGGCTTTGTTACTGGTCGATTTGCAGAATGATTTTTGTGCCGGTGGCGCGCTGGCGGTTCCTGAAGGGGACAGCACGGTAGAGGTTGCCAACCAACTGATTGCCTGGTGTGCTTCCCGGGGAGACGCCGTGATCGCCAGTCAGGACTGGCACCCCGCCGGGCACGGGAGTTTTGCCAGTCAGCATCAGGCGCAGCCGTACAGTCAGGGGCTGCTTGACGGTCTGGCGCAAACCTTCTGGCCCGATCACTGTGTGCAAAACAGCGACGGTGCGGCGTTACACCCCCTGCTCAATCAACGCGCCATTACGGCTATTTTCCATAAGGGTGAAAACCCGTTGGTTGATAGCTACAGTGCTTTTTATGATAACGGCCGTCGCCAGAAAACGGCGTTAGACGCCTGGCTTCGTGAGAATGGCATAGAGGCACTGATCATTATGGGGCTGGCGACCGACTACTGTGTGAAGTTTAGCGTGCTGGACGCGTTACAACTGGGCTATACGGTGAGCGTTATCACCGACGGCTGCCGGGGGGTGAATATTCAGCCGCAGGACAGCGCACAGGCGTTTATGGAGATGTCGAGCGCAGGCGCAACGCTGTATACCCTGGAGGACTGGGAAGAGACGCAGGCTTAAGTTTTATTCGGGCATCGGCGTTGGCTGATGCCTTTTTCCCCTCATATTGCCTCCATGACAGCAAAAAACGCTTTTTATGTTCATAAAGCCAATGAACCCCTGCGATTTCAGTCACAAAAAACCGCCATCTTATCCCCTTACAATCTACGCCACGCTCTGGGAGCAGTATCGCGAGTCATTTAAGGAGTTAGCCGTGGCTTATTTATTACTGACATGGGCTGCCGTTTTCTGGGGCGGGAATTATGTCGTCGGGCATATTCTGGTGCAATATGTCGATCCCTACGGATTGAGTCTTATACGCTGGGGAGGCACGACGCTGCTGATGTTTGCTCTTTACTGGAAGACATTTGTTCAAGACTATCCGGCACTGCGCCGTCAACTCAGGATGAATACTCTCTTCTCTTTGCTTGGTCAGGTTAGTTTTCCTCTCAGTTTGTATATTGGGCTGCAGTACACCACCTCGCTAAACGCGTCCATCTATATTTCCAGCACGCCTTGCCTGGTGTTGCTAATCAATTATTTTATTTTCCGGGAGCGTATTTCCGGAAGAAATATCCTTGGCGTCATTGCCAGCACTGCCGGGGTTATCTATCTTGCCTTCTCCAACGCTAAAGGCGCCAGCAGTCTGCAGGCCTTCGGCTGGGGAGATGTGCTGACGATTGTGTCTGCATTGAGCTGGGCATTTTACTGCGCGTTGTTGCGGCTCAAAAATAAAGAAGTGAAAAATACCTCATTTGTTGCCTTCAGCTCCCTGATTGGCACGATCATTCTTGTGCCAATGTACTGGCTGCATGCCACATTTTCGCAAGACTTCCACGGTATGATTTACACGGTTTCACCTCCGGTTATAGCCGGGATCCTCTATTTAATTATCTTTCCATCATGGCTTTCTTATGTGTTCTGGAACAAAGGTGTTTCGCTGATAGGAACGACACGTAGCGAAATCTACACGCATCTAATCCCCATTTCTGGCGGGATAATGGGAATCGCTTTCCTCGGCAATACGCTGGAGACTTATCATCTCATTACCCTGCTTTTGATTGTTTTTGGCATCGTCTGCTGCTCAGCAAAAAACTTAGCAACTGAGAAAATATAAGCCGTGACGGAGATTTTTGGCGAGTCGTCACGAAAAACAGAGAACCGTTTCCCGAATGGACGGAAATAAACCGGTGAACGGCGCATGGGATCTGCTGGATAAGCAACCTGCCGAGAGAGAAAACACCACCACCCTGTTAAAAGAACTTCACGAAACGTTGCCATAGAGCCAACGCGTAGCCACCGCCGTGGGGGTAAATG
The DNA here is from genome assembly GCF_059421685.1 of Citrobacter sp. GW821-FHT02E08. NCBI lineage: Bacteria > Pseudomonadati > Pseudomonadota > Gammaproteobacteria > Enterobacterales > Enterobacteriaceae > Citrobacter > Citrobacter sp. GW821-FHT02E08. The sequence continues at coordinate 205,467 of NZ_JBWKVL010000004.1, forward strand.
TCAAAAGCCCAAAAAGCTGAGTAGATGTGAAAACCTTTGCGCTTTTTTGGGCCTGGCTGGCCCGTACACAGGCCCAGCAAGCGTTGGCACCGCTGGGCAACAAATACAACTTACTGCACTTTCAGTGTCGCGATCGGCGGCGGTACAATGCCGAAATCGGCCTTCAGCTGCTGCTTACTCTTCATCACCATCTGACCCTGAGTATCAATCGTCATATGCTGTGCGTCGGTGTTGTAACGCGCCTGCCACAGCATCACCAGTTGCAGACTGTTCTCTTTTTGTTCCGGCGTCAGCGCGACGCCATCAGGCCATTTTCCCAGTTCAACCGCGGTGGATAACCGCTGATAAACTTCCGGCGTCATGCTGTCGATCATCTCATCAAGGTTCATGATAAGTCCGCTCCTCTGGAATAATTTGCTGAATCGTTTTTTCAGCCTTTGATTTGTTCGCCATTTTCATCATCGGTAAAGCTTAATGAGGCTGAATTGACGCAATAACGCTCGCCGGTCGGCTGCGGGCCGTCCGGGAAGACGTGTCCCAGGTGCGCATCACAGCTCCCGCAGCGGATTTCAATACGCTGCATCCCATGGGAAGTATCTTTAATGTAACGAATTGACTCTTCGCTGACCGGCTCATAAAAGCTGGGCCACCCACAGCCCGAATCAAACTTCGTCTGGGAGTGAAATAACGCAGCATCACAGACCAGGCAATGGTAGGTCCCACCCCGCTTGTTATGCAGCAAACGCCCGGTAAACGGCGGTTCTGTGCCGTGATTTTGCGTCACGTAAAATTGCATTTCCGACAAATTTTTTTTCAGTTCTTCCGGAGAGGGTTGGTTAGCCATTTACTCGCATCTCGCTGTAGTCATGCTCACATTACGCAACCGATTCTAACAAAACATTAACACCTCAGTACGAACTTTTGTTCTAAACTTGATCCTGGCGAAATGGCAGCTCGTGATTCGTGATCGCAATCACATTTTTATCTGAGTTGCCCTTTAAAATTCGGGGCGCCGCCCCCACGTGGTTTGAAGCCCAAAGGAAAAGTGAGGTGAATCAGTCGTGCAAAGCTTGTTCAGAGGATTGATTTGTCGCAATGATTGACACGATTCCGCTTGACGCTGCGTAAGGTTTTTGTAATTTTACAGGCAACCTTTTATTCACTAACAAATAGCTGGTGGAATATATGACTATCAAAGTAGGTATCAACGGTTTTGGCCGTATCGGTCGCATTGTTTTCCGTGCTGCTCAAGAACGTTCTGACATCGAGATCGTTGCAATCAACGATCTGTTAGACGCTGAATACATGGCTTACATGCTGAAATATGACTCCACTCACGGCCGTTTCAACGGTACCGTTGAAGTGAAAGACGGTCATCTGATCGTTAACGGTAAAAAAATCCGTGTTACCGCTGAACGTGATCCGGCTAACCTGAAATGGGACGAAGTTGGTGTTGACGTAGTTGCTGAAGCTACTGGTCTGTTCCTGACTGACGAAACCGCTCGTAAGCACATCACTGCTGGCGCGAAAAAAGTGGTTCTGACTGGTCCGTCCAAAGACAAAACCCCAATGTTTGTTAAAGGCGCTAACTTTGACAAATATGCTGGCCAGGACATCGTTTCCAACGCATCCTGCACCACTAACTGCCTGGCTCCGCTGGCTAAAGTTATCAACGACAACTTCGGTATCGTTGAAGGCCTGATGACCACCGTTCACGCAACCACCGCTACTCAGAAAACTGTTGACGGCCCGTCTCACAAAGACTGGCGCGGCGGCCGTGGCGCGGCTCAGAACATCATCCCTTCTTCTACCGGTGCTGCTAAAGCTGTAGGCGTTGTACTGCCAGAGCTGAACGGTAAAATCACTGGTATGGCGTTCCGTGTTCCGACCCCGAACGTATCCGTTGTTGACCTGACTGTTCGTCTGGAAAAAGCGGCTTCTTACGAAGACATTAAGAAAGCAATCAAAGCTGCTTCCGAAGGCCCGATGAAAGGCGTTCTGGGTTACACCGAAGACGACGTTGTATCTACCGATTTCAACGGTGAAGTTTGCACTTCCGTGTTCGATGCTAAAGCGGGTATCGCACTGAACGACAACTTCGTGAAACTGGTATCCTGGTACGACAACGAAACCGGCTACTCCAACAAAGTTCTGGATCTGATTGCTCACATCTCCAAATAAGTTGAGATGAAACAGTAATCTGTAAGAGAGCGACTTCGGTCGCTCTTTTTTTTGCCTGAAGAGAAAGGATTACGTGATGATCAATAAAATTTTTGCACTGCCAATAATCGAACATATTACCCCTGTCCTCTCCCGCCGCCAGCTTGATGAGCTGGAGGTGATCGTTGTCGACCACCCGCAGGTAAAAGCCTCTTTCGCATTACAGGGCGCGCACCTGCTCTCCTGGAAACCGGCAGGCGAAGACGAAGTTCTGTGGTTAAGCAACATTACGCCGTTTAAAACAGGCACCGCGTTGCGCGGCGGCGTACCGATTTGCTGGCCATGGTTTGGTCCGGCGGCACAGGCTGGCCTGCCTGCTCACGGTTTTGCCCGTAACCTGCCGTGGACGCTGAAAGCGCACAACGAAGATGAAAACGGCGTGGTCCTGACTTTTGAACTGCAAAACAGCGACGCCACCCGCAAGTATTGGCCGCATGACTTTACGCTGTTAGCCCGTTTTAAACTGGGGAAAACCTGCGAGATTGAGCTGGAAGCCCACGGTGAGTTTGAAACAACCTCCGCGCTGCACACCTATTTTAACGTCGGTGATATTGCGGCAGTGAAAGTCAGTGGTCTTGGCGATCGCTTTATCGATAAAGTGAACGATGCCAAAGAAGATGTGCTGGCCGACGGCGTGCAAACGTTCCCGGACAGGACTGACCGCGTGTACCTGAATCCACAGGCCTGCAGCGTCATTCACGATGACGCACTCAATCGCACTATTGACGTCGTGCACCATCACCACCTCAACGTGGTAGGCTGGAACCCTGGCCCGGCGCTGTCCGTGAGCATGGGTGATATGCCGGATGATGGTTACAAGACGTTTGTTTGTGTCGAGACGGTGTACGCTACCGCGCAGCAAAAGACCACCGAAGAGAAGCCTTCTCGTCTGGCGCAAACGATCCGCGTCGCCAAACGTTAAGCGGTAAGTGATGCCGGTGTTTCTGTCGTTTTCACAGGTCTGATAAGACATTAACCGCCATCAGGCATAGTTTGCCGGATGGCGATGCTTACGCATCTTATCCGGCCTACAGAAATTCCGGCATCATCACACCATATCCAGTGCGGTTTTCCCCTTCGGAGCCGGATACGCTTTATCCAGCGCAGCCAGCTCACTGGCTGAAAGAGTAAAATTCAGCGCCGCCGCGTTTTCCTGTACATGCTCAACGCTTGCCGCTTTTGGAATCGCCATCACGCCCTGATGACTAATGACCCACGCCAGCAGGATTTGCGCCGCGCTCGCACGGTGAGCATGGGCAATCTCATTAATGACGGGATTGTTCAATAAGCCGCTACGTAGACGTCCGGCTTGCGCCAGCGGGCTGTAAGCCATCACCGGCATCTGATGCTGCTGACACCAGGGCAGCAGGTCATACTCAATCCCACGAGAAGCCAGATGATAAAGCACCTGATTGGTGGCGCACTGCTTCCCGCCAGCAACCTGCCATAATTTCTGCATAGCGTCATCATCAAGATTAGAAACGCCCCAGCGACGGATTTTTCCCTGCGCGATCAGTTTTTCCATCGCCGTGACCGTCTCTGCAAATGAGTAGCTGCCCGACCAGTGTAATAAATAGAGATCCAGGTAATCGGTATTCAAGCGGCGCAGACTGCCTTCACATGCGGTAATGGCTTTCTGCCCTCCGGCATTCCACGGATACACTTTCGAGACCAGGACGACCTTATCACGCCGGCCTGCCAGCGCTTCGCCGACCACCTCCTCTGCCGCACCTTCAGCGTACATCTCTGCGGTGTCGATAAGCGTTAAGCCCAAATCAATGCCCGCACGCAGTGCATTCACCTCGGCCCGTCGATGATGGGGTTTTTCACCCATATACCAGGTCCCCTGTCCCACCGCAGGGAGTGTGAGCTGGCCACTAAAAACAACCTGTTTTTCTGTCATCGTATCCTCCAGTGTTATGCACTACCGTAATGCAAAACAGGGCGCTCGCGCCCTGTTTTGATGCACAAAATGCACTGTAATGATGCACAATCAGAACTTGTAGGTAACCCCGGTGGAGATCAGACCACTCCAGGATTTGTCCACCATCGGGCTGTCGCTAATTTCATCCGACAAATGGGTATAGCGCGCAGTACCGTACACGCTCCAGTTACCGAGGAAATTGTAGTTGGCGCTAATTTCCAGGTACGGGTTCCAGCTGTCGTTCGGGTCGTAGCTACGCAGACCGCTGTGCGAAGACTCTTTGCCCGAGACGCCATAGTAGTACTCGTTCTGGTTTTCGCTGTTCCATTCCACACCGATACCCGGTGTTAATGTCAAACCGCCATTGGTGTAACGGTACAGCCAGGCCAGATCCCACACGATGCCGTTGCTGTTATCCAGCGTGTCACCCGCAAGCGTAGTGCGCAGGAAGCCATACTGTGTGTTATGAACGTAAGACAGCCCTGCCATCATGGTACTTTTACGTTTGTCGAGCTGGCGAAGTTGGTGATTGTCGCTGTCTTCCGGTTTGAAATACATCGGAGACCAGTACGCGGTAATCGACAATTTATCGGTGTTGTCATTCCACAGGTAGTATCCACCACCCAGACCACGGAACCAGAAATTTTCACTTTCATAGGTGATGACTGGAACCGGATATACGTCGGTATCGTAATCTTTATAGGGGTGCTCAACCACACCAACACCTGCGCCCAACGTCAGGTTGCTTTCAGCTTGTGCGACATTCGTCGTCGTTGCGATAAGCACGCCAAGTGCCAGAAGTTTGAGTTTGGTCACAATCCATAATTCCTTATTCAAATGTTTAGCAGCAAAAGTGTAACCGCCAATACGTTTCAACCCAACCATTTTACTTATTACTCACAAAATGTAACCGACTAATTTTTCAGCAGCAGATGACATTTCATTTTCAGTCCGGTGAATTCTGCGTGATTTTCGTCCTTTATCTTTACATTAAATATGCATTTTTTGTGGATGAGTTATTGATATGCCATTGAAATTCATTTAAGCGCACAGGCAAGTTTTGCAAATGCCATCTACGCTTAATTTTAAGAAGGTGTATCACCGGGCACGTTGATCTCTTGGCCGCCAATTTGGCATGAGAGTTGCTGTTTTTTACAACAAGAGACAGCAGAGGCGTCGTTCAGTTTACCTCTTCCGGGGGCCTCTACTATTCATATGAACGGCTCTTAACATGTGCTAAAAAACGAAAGGACGGCATACCATGAATATATTCGATCACTATCGCCAGCGCTATGAAGCTGCCAAGGACGAAGAGTTCACACTGCAGGAGTTTCTTACCACTTGTCGGCAAGATCGCAGTGCTTATGCCAACGCGGCAGAGCGGCTATTGATGGCCATTGGTGAGCCCATTATGGTCGATACTGCCCAGGAACCCCGACTTTCTCGACTCTTTTCAAACCGGGTGATTGCTCGTTATCCCGCCTTTGAAGAGTTTTATGGCATGGAAGACGCGATTGAACAGATTGTCTCTTATCTGAAACACGCGGCGCAGGGGCTGGAAGAGAAGAAACAGATCCTGTATCTGTTGGGGCCTGTAGGGGGCGGTAAATCCTCGCTTGCTGAAAGACTGAAGTCTTTGATGCAGCTTGTTCCGATTTATATCCTGAGCGCAAACGGTGAACGCAGCCCGGTAAACGATCACCCGTTATGCCTGTTTAATCCGCAGGAAGATGCGCAAATTCTCGAAAAAGAGTACGGCATTCCGCGCCGTTATCTCGGCACCATCATGTCACCGTGGGCGGCGAAACGCCTGCACGACTTCGGTGGCGACATCACCAAATTCCGCGTGGTGAAAGTGTGGCCGTCGATTCTTGAACAAATCGCCATCGCCAAAACGGAACCGGGTGATGAAAACAACCAGGACATCTCCGCGCTGGTCGGCAAGGTGGACATTCGTAAACTCGAACACCATGCGCAAAACGATCCTGATGCTTACGGTTACTCCGGCGCACTGTGCCGTGCCAACCAGGGGATTATGGAATTCGTCGAGATGTTCAAAGCGCCGATTAAAGTGCTGCATCCTCTGCTGACGGCGACCCAGGAAGGCAACTATAACGGGACAGAAGGCATTTCTGCCCTGCCCTTTAACGGTATTATCCTTGCCCACTCGAACGAATCCGAATGGGTGACGTTCCGCAACAACAAAAACAACGAAGCCTTCCTCGACCGTGTGTATATCGTGAAGGTGCCGTATTGCCTGCGCATTTCTGAAGAGATCAAAATCTACGAGAAATTGCTTAATCACAGTGAGTTAACGCATGCACCTTGCGCGCCGGGAACCCTCGAAACCCTGTCGCGCTTCTCGATCCTTTCCCGACTGAAAGAGCCGGAGAACTCGAGCGTCTACTCGAAAATGCGCGTCTACGACGGCGAGAGCCTGAAAGATACCGACCCGAAAGCGAAATCCTACCAGGAGTATCGTGATTACGCAGGTGTCGATGAAGGGATGAACGGTCTGTCAACGCGTTTCGCGTTTAAGATCCTCTCCCGCGTCTTTAACTTTGATCACGTTGAAGTGGCAGCCAACCCGGTGCATCTGTTCTACGTCCTCGAACAGCAGATCGAGCGTGAGCAGTTCCCACAAGAGCAGGCAGAGCGTTACATTGAGTTCCTGAAAGGCTATCTGATCCCGAAATATGCTGAGTTTATCGGCAAAGAGATCCAGACCGCCTATCTCGAATCCTACTCCGAATACGGACAGAACATTTTTGATCGTTATGTCACTTATGCGGATTTCTGGATTCAGGATCAGGAGTATCGCGACCCGGATACCGGTCAGCTGTTCGATCGCGAGTCGCTGAACTCCGAGCTGGAAAAAATCGAAAAACCGGCGGGCATCAGCAACCCGAAAGATTTCCGTAACGAGATCGTCAACTTTGTTCTGCGTGCTCGCGCGCATAACAGCGGTCGCAATCCGAACTGGACCAGTTACGAGAAACTGCGCACCGTGATTGAGAAGAAAATGTTCTCGAACACCGAAGAGCTGTTGCCGGTAATTTCATTCAACGCCAAAACCTCTACAGATGAGCAGAAGAAACACGACGATTTTGTCGACCGTATGATGGAAAAAGGCTATACCCGCAAGCAGGTGCGTCTGTTGTGCGAATGGTATTTGCGCGTACGTAAATCGTCATAAAACCAGCCCGGTAGCGTTGCGCTTACCGGGTCTGGAACGACAGCGAACCGTAGGCCGGATAAGCGGCGCTTATCCGGCGCTACAGGCGTAGCATGAAGTTGGCAAATGCAGTACGGGGGGCATATGACCTGGTTTATAGACCGGCGCCTGAATGGGAAGAATAAAAGCACTGTGAATCGCCAGCGCTTCTTACGCCGTTACAAAGGGCAAATTAAACAGTCGATCTCCGAGGCCATTAACAAGCGTTCGGTCACCGACGTGGAGAGCGGTGAGTCCGTCTCCATTCCCACAGAAGATATCAGCGAACCGATGTTTCATCAGGGGCGTGGCGGTCTGCGCCATCGCGTACACCCGGGTAACGATCATTTTGTGCAAAATGACCGCATTGAACGTCCTCAGGGCGGTGGCGGCGGCTCAGGAAGCGGACAAGGCCAGGCCAGTCAGGACGGTGAAGGCCAGGATGAATTCGTCTTTCAGATTTCAAAAGACGAATATCTGGATCTGCTCTTTGAAGATTTAGCCCTGCCTAACCTGAAGAAAAACCAACAACGCCAGCTAACCGAGTATAAAACGCACCGGGCGGGTTTTACCTCAAACGGTGTTCCGGCCAACATTAGCGTGGTGCGTTCTCTGCAAAACTCTCTGGCGCGCCGCACGGCAATGACCGCCGGTAAACGCAGAGAATTGCATGAGCTGGAAGACGCGCTGGAAACCATCAGCAAAAGCGAACCGGTACAGTTACTTGAAGAAGAGCGGCTACGCAAAGAAATTGCCGAATTGCGGGAAAAAATTGCGCGCGTGCCGTTTATCGACACCTTTGATCTCCGCTACAAGAACTACGAAAAACGCCCTGACCCTTCCAGCCAGGCGGTGATGTTCTGTCTGATGGACGTGTCAGGCTCCATGGACCAGTCCACCAAAGACATGGCCAAGCGTTTTTATATTCTGCTGTATCTGTTTTTAAGCAGGACATATAAGAACGTTGAGGTGGTGTATATCCGCCACCACACTCAGGCCAAAGAAGTTGACGAGCATGAGTTTTTCTATTCTCAGGAAACGGGCGGCACCATTGTCTCCAGTGCCCTGAAATTAATGGATGATGTGGTGAAGGATCGTTACGACCCCGCACAATGGAATATTTATGCGGCACAAGCATCCGATGGCGACAACTGGGCGGATGATTCACCTTTGTGTCACGAAATTCTGGCGAAAAAATTGCTGCCGGTCGTACGCTATTACAGCTATATCGAGATCACCCGACGCGCTCACCAGACCCTCTGGCGGGAATATGAGCATCTGCAAACCACGTTCGAAAACTTTGCGATGCAGCATATTCGCGATCAGGATGATATTTATCCGGTATTCCGCGAGCTTTTTCATAAGCAAGGCGCCACTAACAGAGATTAATCATTCGCCATCAGCCAGCGGTTAACGCCACTGGCTGATTTCTCCTGGTGATTATTTTACTTGCTGGCTTAATAAACACCGTGTTGATAATCAAGTCCGTTAATTCCCAAAACCTCTACATAATTTATTTCTCACGTTATCATTCGGAAAAACTCACATCAGACATTTATTTTTTCCGTTTTATCAGAGAATAGTGCCTGCCCTGAACGAAAATAATTGATCACAATCAACACTGAACATTTTTATCATCAATAGAATCCCACCCACATCACAATCGATTGCCATTAAGAGTTGTTTTATGGAAAAGCATAAAATAAATGCACGGAGCATTCTTTTATTCACCCTGCTACTTTTCGTTATCTTATTTTGTCTCACAATGCTATATCAGGAAAATTCCAGCGTAAAATCGATACCGCAATTAAATTATCTTATTGTTGTCGTGGCGTTATTTTTCTTGAACGCGATAATTTTCATTTTTATGATTTTAAAATATTTTGCCAACAGCCGTCATTTTTCAACTCTCATTATGAGCTTAGCGTTCCTGAGCAGTCTGGTTTATTTTGTAGAAACAATATTTATCATCAAGGAACCGATTATCGAGAGCGCATTAATTCAGATGAAATCGAATGACATCTCAATTTTTTATCTCTTTCGACAATTAAGCTTTATATTCTTACTATCTCTGGCGCTGTTCTGTTCAGACATCAATAACGTAGACCAAACCGATAATAAGAAAAAAACCGTCGTTTTGCTAATGTCGCTAATCCCGTTCTTCTTCTTTCCTGTGATTGCCCATAACCTGAGCAGTTATAACCCAGATTATTGCTGGTTTATTGTCGATTACTCCAGAAAAAATGAAGCCGTCACATGGGGCGCTAACTACCTTAAAATCATCATATGCCTGTGGTCATTTTTACTTTTCTTTATCATTACCCAAACCCGGCTGGCATCTGATCTTTGGCCTTATATTGCCCTGCTTTGCCTTTCGGCAATATGTTGTAATTTATTACTACTGGCTCTGGATGATTATAACTATACTGTCTGGTATATCAGTCGGGGGATCGAAGTCGCCAGTAAGCTTTTCATCATTTCAATTCTCATTCATAACATATTTAAAGAGTTACACTTAGCAAACAAACTGGCCGTTCAAGATGTAATGACCAATATCTATAATCGCCGTTATTTCTTTAACGAGCTCGAGTTACGATTAAACACCAGGAACAAAACATGCTTTTGTCTTTTGTTCCTCGATATTGACCATTTTAAAAGAATCAATGACCGATGGGGACATGTGGTGGGAGATAGGGTAATCATCTCAATTGTTAATATTATACAACAAAGCCTTCGCTCAGAAGATCTGCTGGCGCGCCTGGGCGGCGAGGAATTTGGCGTCATGCTTTATAAAACGAATATAACCCAGGCCAGATTTATTGCTGAAAAAATCCGTAAAAATGTTGAAATGCTCACCGGAGAAAATAACATTTATAATGTCCCTGAACCGATGACAATAAGCATAGGTGCTTTTTTTGCGACCACGCCAGATTACAGCGCTTCGGACGTCATGGTTCAGGCAGACAAAGCACTCTATGAAGCTAAAAACAATGGCCGTAATCAAGTGGTGATCCATCACACCTGAGCAAACTGTTTTAATTATGGTCATACACAATGTGTATGACCATTGTCTTCCTACTTTTTCGCCTATTTCCTCATTAGCGCTGTCCCACATCCTGTTCATGAGTATAATTAGCACCTTCTGCATTATGAGTACAAACGGACATTGTGCGATAATCTTCAGTTTCCGATCGGCAAGGGGTGTCATTTACCATGAAATTGCATCATAAAGCGCTCAGGCACTTTATCTACGCAAGCGTCATCGTCCTGACCTCTTCTTTCCTGGTTTACGAACTAATTGCCAGTAACAAGGCGATGAACGCCTATATGCGTTACATCATCGAGAAAGCAGATTCCTCTTTTCTGTATGATAAATATAAAAATCAGAGTATTGCCGCGCATTTAATGCGTACGTTCGCCTCGCCGAAAATGCCTGTGACGACAGCGGAGAAAAACGCATTATGCGCTGCCTTTGAGACTCTCAACGATACACACGGACTCAACCTCACTGCGCATAATTACCGTGCGCTACACGGCACGTTGCAGACATCTGCCGAACGCTGCACGGAACAACTCGATGACGTGTTCTTGCTCCCGGCCTTCGACCAGGCAGTGAACGTCAATCGCCAGCAAGTGGATTTCAACCAGGGGCTGGGAACGCTGGAATATAAATTCCGTTATTATTTCGATTTGAAAAATCACTACATCTATTTCTACGATCTGGTCAATTCACGCCAATTTTCGATGCACCACTGGTCTTTCCTGCAAAATGCAACATTAGGCATTGACCGGGAGGATATTGATGATTTATTTACCGGTCGCACGGTTATTTCCAGCATCTATCACGACGATCTCACACAAAAGAAAGTGATGAGTTTTTTAACGCCGGTCTATTTATCCGGAAAGTTGAAAGGCATGGTGATGGTAGACATTAACCAGGAGAATTTGAAGAATATTTTTTATACCCAGGACCGCCCTCTGGTCTCGCGTTATCTGAATGTGACGTTGGCAGATATCGAATCAGGAAACACAATTGACATTCACCAGAGTGAAAGCGATCTTTTCCCGTATGTTCACCATGTTCATAACATTCCGGGTGGGATGCGTGTCACGCTGTCCCTCGATTTAATGTACTTTGTCGTCTCTTCCTGGAAGCTTTTTGCCTTCTACCTGTTGGCCACTGCGCTGCTACTGAATATGGTCAGAATGCATTTTCGTCTGTATCACAACATCACGCGTGAAAATATCAGCGATGCCATGACCGGGCTCTATAACCGAAAAATATTAACGCCCACCCTTGAGCTACGTTTACAACGCCTGGTGAAATCAGGAACGCCCGTGACATTCATCGCCATTGATTGCGACAAATTGAAAATGATCAACGATACGCAAGGGCATCAGGAAGGCGACCGGACGATTACGATCCTCGCCAAGTCCATTGAAGCATCAATTCGTAAAAGCGATTACGCCATTCGTCTTGGCGGCGATGAATTCTGCATTATTCTTGTCGATTATGCAGCGGAGTCCGCTAACACACTTCCGATGCGGATTGCTAAAAACCTGCAAATCATCGCCGACGAAAGAACGATCAGCTTTTCCTGGGGAATGTATACCATGCAGGCGAATGACACTATTGATGATGCATATCAGGCTTCCGATGCGCAACTCTACCTCAACAAGCAACAAAAGCGGGATCGTTCGTGATAGTCTTTTCGCGTTGATTTTTCTCTGTGAAGTCAGGAGTAAACATGACCGAAGTTGTTAAAGGCACTGCGACTCATCAGCGGTTGATTGCCTTATTATCACAGGAAGGGGCGAGCTGGCGCGAGGTCAGCCATGAGCCCGTAGGCAAATGTGAAGCCGTTTCTGAAATCCGCGGTACAGCGTTGGGTCAGGGCGCAAAAGCGCTGGTCTGCAAAGTGAAAGGCAATGGCGTCAACCAGCACGTACTGGCTATTCTTTCCGCCGATCAGCAGGCCGACCTCGCTCAACTGGCAACCCATCTGGGCGGTTTGCGCGCCTCCCTTGCCAGCCCGGCAGAAGTTGACGAACTGACAGGCTGCGTATTTGGCGCAATCCCCCCTTTCAGCTTTCATCCTAAGCTGAAACTGGTCGCCGATCCGCTGCTGTTCGAACGTTTTAGCGAGGTCGCGTTTAACGCGGGCGTACTGGATAAATCCGTCATCCTGAAGACCGAAGATTACCTTCGCATCGCCCAGCCAGAACTGGTCACATTCCGTCGCATATCATCGTGAGTTAATGGCTTCTTTCGAGAACCAGCACTGAAATCACAATAACGACGGCTATGGCCAAAAAAGAAGAGGTAATGAACAGCGTCTCAATAAACATGTGATCGTTCATGGTTTCACCCCGTGGTGACGAATATGACAACTCACTTGTTATTGATAGAGCAAATAGATGGCAATTTAATGACAGCCTCTTCAGTTTAAAAACCGACCTCGGGCATTCGCCTAAAAATAAAACCCGGCAACAAAAAAAGCCTGTTCAGCTACGCATTTACGCGTACAGTAAGCAGGCTTATCTTTTTTTGGCAAGGAAACCCCGATGTTTGATGTCACTCTGCTGATCCTACTCGGACTGGCGGCTCTCGGCTTTGTGAGCCATAACACCACTGTCGCCGTTTCAATTCTGGTGCTGATTATCGTACGCGTGACCCCGCTAAATACCTTTTTCCCGTGGATTGAGAAACAGGGTCTCACTGTGGGGATTATTATTCTGACAATTGGCGTTATGGCGCCCATCGCCAGCGGAACACTTCCCCCCTCCACGCTGATTCACTCCTTTGTGAACTGGAAATCACTGGTCGCCATTGCGGTGGGCGTATTTGTCTCCTGGTTAGGGGGACGTGGGGTAACGCTGATGGGCAGTCAGCCACAGCTTGTCGCCGGCCTGCTGGTGGGCACCGTCCTCGGCGTCGCTCTGTTTCGCGGCGTGCCGGTGGGTCCGCTTATTGCGGCGGGACTGGTTTCGCTGATTGTTGGGAAGCAGTAGTTAATCCCGTCAGATAACGGCCTGGTGTTTGTCCCAGGCCTTTTTTAAACATGGTGATAAACGCCGTCGTGGAATCATAACCCAGCGTTTGCGCCACCTGTTGAACGCCTTTACCGTCAATCAGCGCCTGTAACGCCAGGATAAGCTGTAACTGATGACGCCAGCGACGAAAACTGAGTCCTGTTTCCTTCACCACCAGTCGTGCCAGATTACGTTCGCTCATGGCAAACTCACTGGCCCACTGCCCCAGCGTCTGCCATTGGGCGGGCTCACGCGCCATCGTCGCCACCATTCGGCGAATTTTCGGATGCCCGGAGACCGGCAGCTGCATCTGCTCCTGGGGCTGCTGTGGAAGCTCATCAAACAGCACCTGCGTCAGTCGCTGTGTGGTCGGTTCTGTACGCTGAAGATCCGATCTGTCGGCCAGTGCTAAGATAAGCTCCCGGCACAGCGGGGCAATTTTCAACGTGCAACAGCGTTCCGGCATTTTTACCGCCTCTGGCTCTATAAACAAAAAGCACAGCTCAGCCCCGGCAGTAACATGGTTGCTGTGCACAATTCCACCGGGTATCCAGACGGCGTACTGCGGCGGCACCATCCACATCGCATTTTCAACTTCACAGGTGATCGCGCCATGCTGGGCGAGGATCAGTTGCCCCTTGCGATGCTGATGCAACGGGCTGAAAAGTTCGTCTTCTCTAGCGCGGATACAAAACGCGACGGCGACATCGTGGTGAAGATCGGGCTCATAGCCATCCAGTCTCAAACCAATCATCAACTTGTCCGATTTTAGCGATAATCTGTCATTTTAGCTTGATTCATCCAATCTGTAAAAACGGTAAGGTAGCGCCTCGCCTGACACGATGAGAAGACAATGACCCTTTCACCTGCATTACGCGGCAAAAATACCGCCTTACTGATTGCCGGTATCCTGATGATTGCCACCACGCTGCGCGTTACCTTCACCGGTGCGGCGCCGCTGCTGGAGGCTATCCGTGCTGATTACGGACTGACGACGGCCCAAACCGGTCTCCTGACTACTTTACCCTTGCTGGCCTTTGCGCTGGTTTCGCCTTTGGCAGCACCGATCGCTCGCCGATATGGTATGGAGCGCAGCTTGTTTGCCGCCATGCTGCTGATCTGCCTCGGGATCGGCGTACGCTCACTCCCCTCACCCTGCTTTTTATATAGCGGAACGGCGATCATCGGTTGCGGTATCGCCCTTGGTAATGTGCTGTTGCCAGGGCTTATCAAGCGCGATTTCTCGCAGCATGTGGCAAAACTGACCGGCGCCTATTCGCTGACGATGGGCGCTGCTGCCGCGCTCGGATCTGCACTGGTTGTACCGTTGGCGCTACACGGCTTTGGCTGGCGCGGCGCGCTACTCATGCTGATGGCCTTCCCGTTACTGGCCTTTCTCATCTGGCTACCCCAGTGGCACAATACCGCCCAGGCCAGTCTGAGTACCTCCCGGGCTTTGCACACCCGCGGTATCTGGCGTTCAGCCCTTGCCTGGCAGGTCACACTGTTTCTGGGTATTAACTCGCTGATTTATTACGTGATAATAGGCTGGCTGCCTGCGATTTTAATAAGCCAGGGCTACAGCGAATCGCAGGCAGGCTCCGTTCACGGTCTGTTGCAACTGGCGACCGCTGCACCTGGACTCCTGATCCCCCTGGTCCTGCACCGATTTAACGATCAACGCAGTATTGCCGCCGGGGTGTCGTTAATGTGCGCGATAGGTACCGCCGGAATCTGGCTAATGCCAGGACAAGCAGTGCTGTGGACGCTGCTGTTCGGATTTGGCTCCGGGGCAACGATGATCCTCGGGCTGACCTTTATCGGCCTGCGCGCCAGCTCTGCACACCAGGCGGCTGCGCTTTCGGGCATGGCACAATCGGTCGGTTACTTGCTCGCGGCATGCGGTCCGCCGCTGATGGGAAAAATTCACGACACCCGCGGAGACTGGCACATTCCGCTGATGGTGGTGGCGGTGTTATCTCTGGTGATGGCTGTGTTCGGACTCTGCGCCGGGAGAAACCGGGAGATCGCCACACAATAACGTTGCGGGCAGGTGTCATAACC
This sequence comes from Citrobacter sp. GW821-FHT02E08, assembly GCF_059421685.1. Classification (NCBI taxonomy): domain Bacteria; kingdom Pseudomonadati; phylum Pseudomonadota; class Gammaproteobacteria; order Enterobacterales; family Enterobacteriaceae; genus Citrobacter; species Citrobacter sp. GW821-FHT02E08. Next base: position 220,922 of record NZ_JBWKVL010000004.1, read on the forward strand.
TGCCCTTTTGTTTAACCTCGTGCGACCCGCAGCATCGCCTGCACCAGCGGCACCGGTTTGCCGGTCAGCGCGCCGCGTTCATGTTGAAAGAGCGTGCCGACAAAAAACGGATGCGTCACCAGTTCAATCGCGCGAACCTCGCCTGCTTCATCCCAGCCGGTCACCCGCAGATCGCCACGTTCAAGTTCGGCGGTAAATTCTTCAGACACGCCGTAGTTGCAGTGATAGCCCTCAGAGATCACCGTCTGCCCATACGCTTTGGCGATCAGCGTATTCGCCCGCAGTTCGATAGCCTCGGTTTTTTCCACCAGGGAACAGGCCAATGGCGCAATCACCATGCGGCCTGAAGTGTCGGTCTCAGCGTGTGCGGCATCGCGCCAGCCCACGACATTACGCGCATACTCCAGAATGGCATGCTGAAAGCCGCCACAGGTTCCGAGAAAAGGAATGCTGTTTTCCCGCGCATAGCGAATGGCGATCAGCGCGCCTTCCGTATTCTGATACGGACTGCCAGGCACTACCCAAATTGCATCGTAACCCACCAGATCTTCAGCGCTACCGATATCAGACGTCGTCAGCCAGTCGTAGTCGGCCATGAGCTCCAGCACCGCAGCGGCGTCATCAATCGCCAGGGGAATAGCCTGATGCGCCACGATCTCTGGGTTGTAATCACCCACCAGCGCAATGCGTAGCGTATCTTTAACAGGGGAGAATGCCATGAGGAGTTCCTTATGCCAGGACAATGAGAGACAACATAAGGAATCTCAAACTACCGATCTTTTGCGGTTTTCACAATCCCTTAATTTAGGGGGCGTCGTCGCCAGGCGCTATCGTGTTCGCGATGACGTCAGACCTGCTTTATGGTACTCATAGGGATCGGTTAACCCGCCGAATGGATGAGAGGGAAACATGAAAATTCAGTGTAAACGCGTTTATGACCCGGCAGATCAAAGCGATGGATATCGTGTGCTTGTCGACAGGTTATGGCCACGCGGGATCAAAAAAACGGATCTTGCGTGTGATGAGTGGGATAAAGCCCTGACGCCGTCGACCGAATTGCGTAAAGCCTTTCACTCTGAAGCGATAGATTTCACACACTTTTCAGAACAGTACCGCGCAGAGCTGGCGCAATATACGCAGGAAGGCCAACGGCTGGCGGACATTGCCCGCCAGCAAACGCTAACGCTGCTGTATTCAGCAAAAAACACCGGGCAAAACCATGCTCTCGTGTTAGCCGAGTGGTTACGCGGTTTTTAATTCACTCATTTGTTGGTCGGATGATCTCTGCGCCAGAGCGCCCACTCATCGATGACTTCCCCGCCAGGCAGTTTGCAGTCTGCACGCGCGCCTTGTGGGGTCTGAACCGGCACGAGCGTTCCGCCTTTTTGTTCACAATAGACCGCCGCAGGATTCGCCATACCGACCTGAGGGGGTTTAGGGGCATCAGGCAGTGTTGACGATGAACATGCAGCCAGTCCCAGAATACAAGGCAGCACGGCAAGAATGAATTTCATAGAATCTCCCATTAACGCAATATCCGGACAGGGTAACCCGTCTGATAAGGCATCTCCATGTTTTATTGGCATCTTTTCCCTGTTACTCACTTTCTGGCAGAACAGATACATTTCATTTGTCAAAGTGATACTCTACCTGCCCAGCAAAGCAGAAATTTTCAGCACACTGTGCTACCAATCAGGGAGAACCTTCGCGTCATGCCAGATATGATCCTCGCCCGCGTCTCGCAATCACTCGCCACCGAACAGTCTCTGGAAAGCCTGGTTCGGCAACTTCTGGAGATGCTGGAGATGGTGACCGAGATGGAATCAACCTATCTGACGAAGGTCGATCTCGACGCCCGTTTGCAACACATCTTGTATGCCCGTAACAGCAAGCAGATGCACATTCCTGAAGGATTGTCCGTGCCCTGGGATGAAACGTTATGTAAACGCGCAATCGACGATAACTGTTTTTACAGTGATAACGTCCCGGAGCGCTGGCCGGATTGCACCGCCGCCCAGGCGCTGGAAATCACCACATTTTTAAGCACGCCGGTTCATCTTCCGGACGGCACGTTTTACGGTACGCTGTGCGCCACCAGTAAGCAGCAACATAAATTGAGTCACCGTGGAGAACAGGTATTGCATCTGTTTGCCGGACTCATTGCCCAGTATATTCAGAAAGAGTCACTGGTTTCTCAACTGCAATCGGCCAATGCGGCGCTTATCGCGTACTCGTATACTGATGCACTCACCCGCTTACCAAACCGACGGGCCATTTTTGAGAATATGGACACCCTTTTCTCACTGGCCAGCCATCTGAATCGCAACGTCATTGTGGCGTATATCGATCTGGATCATTTTAAACAGATCAACGATCGCTTTGGGCACGAAGCTGGCGACCAGTTTCTAATCCAGGTCGGCCAGCGCCTGACCGACTGGCGCAGCGAAAACGACATTATTGGCCGCTTAGGCGGCGATGAGTTTCTGGCCGTGTGTCTTGCCGATGAAAATGAGCTCAGTCTGCAAACGTTAAAAGACCGGCTACAGCAGCAGATTCGTGGGGAGTACCAGGTCGAGGGCGAGGTTCTGTTTTACCCTGGCGCCAGCCTCGGCGTTATTGAAATCAATCCTCGTGAGACGGACGTTGACAGCGCCCTTCGCGCGGCGGATAGCGCCATGTATCAGGATAAAAAGCGCAAAGATAAAACACCTTTTGTCACGCATTGAGCCCTGCTATTCTGGCGCGTCATCAAATAACACAATCAGGTGGTAGCATGAGATTGGGTATTGTTTTTCCTGTCGTCATTTTTATTACAGCGGTTATTTTCTTAGCGTGGTTTTGTATTGGTGGTTACGCAACCCCCGGAGCATAACGGTGAAAAAAACAACGCTTATCATGATCGGCGTGGCCATTATTGCGCTAGTGGGAACGGCGCTGGGTTGGTGGTAACGGCGGTCATTTAAAATAATAAAGGCCACCGTCGGTAGCCTTTTTATCTTGCGATACGCTTCGTTTAGCTTTTGATTTTTCTGTAGATAAACAGAACAACAATGGCACCAATAACGGCGACGGCAAAACTGCCAAAGTTGAAACCGTCAACTTTGCCAAATCCGAGAAGTGTGCTGATCCATCCCCCAACCACGGCACCGACGACCCCGAGAATGATCGTCATAAAGAAACCACCGCCATCCTTACCAGGCATAATCCACTTCGCCAGAATACCTGCAATAAGCCCAAAGATAATCCATGAAATAATGCCCATTCTTTCCTCACTTATGTTTTTACGTCAGCGATTAATTCGCTGCTAAAAAGAATAGCACATGGACAGAAAATTGAAATTTGTGATCAGCATCACCTTTCAGTATTTCACGTTCTTCCGTTATTCGATCAAATAAACACACATAAAAGACAGGGTTGAAATGTTAGATGATAAAGATTATCTTTCTCATTACCAAATAGTTGAGTAAATAACTCGGGTATTTGGTACGACATTGCTCACATTGCTTCCAGTATGTTTTGCCCGCCTCAATGAGTGCGGGCTTTTTTTTGACATCTGCCCGTCATTTCTGTCGATCCGTCTGTCATTTCTCGCCCACCTTCTCAGCAAAGCCCCGCCGTCTCTGGTTTTCCGCTTTTGGCACAATTTATGCTTAGCTTCCTCTGTCGCTACGACAAAACGAAGTCCATCGCCTGTAATGCGCTGACTTCTTCTTCAATTCGCGCTATTTCAGCATTTAACAGGTCTGTTATTGATGAAAAAAATCACCAGTGTGTGCCCTTATTGCGGGGCCGGGTGCAAGCTCACGCTTGTTGTTGAAAATAACAAAATCATCCGCGCCGAAGGTGCAGAAGGTGTAACGAATCAGAATCAGCTATGCCTGAAGGGATTTTATGGTTGGGATTTTCTTAACGACACACGTCTTCTGACGCCGCGTCTGACCCGCCCAATGATTCGCTATGAAAAAGGCGGCAAACTCACCCCTGTGAGTTGGGATGAAGCCATCCGCTATACCGCAACGCGTTTGTCAGAAATTAAAGCGGCCTTCGGCCCTCGCGCCATCATGACCACCGGTTCTTCCCGCGGGACAGGGAATGAGACGAACTACGTCATGCAGAAATTTGCCCGCGCCGTGCTGAATACCAACAATGTCGATTGCTGCGCTCGCGTGTGCCATGGCCCTTCCGTTGCTGGTTTGCAGGAGACGCTGGGCAACGGCGCAATGAGCAACGCGATTAGCGATATTGAAAACTCTAAATGCCTGCTCATTTTTGGCTACAACTGCGCCGACTCCCACCCAATCGTGGCGCGCCGGGTCATTAAGGCGCGTCAGAACGGCGCCAAAATTATCGTGTGCGATCCAAGGCGCATTGAGACGGCCCGCATTGCTGACCAGCATCTGCAACTGAACAACGGCTGCAATATGGCGCTGGTCAACGCCTTTGGCTATGTCCTGATTGATGAGCAGCTTTATGATCGGGAGTATGTGTTAAAACACACCGAAGGGTTCGAGGATTACTGGCAAACCGTGAAGGATTTTTCGCCAGAATCCGTCGAACACCTGACCGGCGTCCCTGCACAACAGGTACGTCAGGCTATGCGGACTTTCGCCGCCGCCCCTTCTGCGACGGTGATGTGGGGAATGGGCGTAACGCAGTTTGGTCAGGCCGTTGACGTCGTTCGCGGTCTGTCGAGCCTGGCCTTGCTGACCGGAAATCTGGGGCGTCCTCATGTCGGCGTCGGGCCGGTTCGCGGTCAGAATAACGTGCAAGGGGCGTGCGATATGGGCGTGTTGCCCAATCAATTCCCCGGTTATCAAGACGTGACGGATCCCGCAGTCAGAGAGAAATTTGCGCGCGCCTGGGGCATTGATGCCGCGCTGATGGACGATAAAGTCGGCACCCGTATTACTGAGGTGCCTCATCTGGCGCTCGAAGGTAAAGTCAAAGCTTACTACATCATGGGGGAAGATCCGCTGCAAACAGAGGCCGATCTGGGGCTGGTACGTTCAGGCTTCGACGCGCTGGATTTTGTCGTGGTGCAGGATATCTTCATGACCAAAACGGCAGAAGCGGCGGATGTGATTCTGCCCGCCACCTCGTGGGGTGAACACGGAGGTGTCTTTACCTGCGCCGATCGTGGTTTCCAGCGTTTTGAAAAAGCCATTGAGCCGACTGGCGATGTGAAGCGTGACTGGGAGATAATCAGCCTGCTCGCCACCGCAATGGGCTACCCCATGAAGTATGAAAATAATCAGCAAATCTGGGATGAGATGCGCGAGTTATGCCCGCTGTTCTACGGTGTGACGTACGAAAAAATGGGCGATATGGGGCATATTCAGTGGCCGTGTCCTGACCTTGATCACCCCGGCACCCCGTATCTTTATCTGCACAGCAAATTTGATACGCCCAGCGGGAAAGGCAAGCTGTTTGCCGCCCCGTGGCGCGCGCCTGCTGAGGTGCCGGATGAGGATTTCCCGATGGTGCTTTGCACCGTGCGTGAAGTCGGACACTATTCCTGCCGTTCCATGACCGGTAACTGCGCGGCGTTACAGGCGCTGGCTGATGAACCGGGGAATGTGCAAATCAACGGACTTGATGCGGAAAAACTGGGGATTCGCCATCGCGATCTGGTCTGGGTCAGTTCTCGTCGCGGCAAGGTGATCAGCCGTGCCGACGTCTCAGACCGTATTAACCGTGGCGCAGTTTACATGACGTATCAATGGTGGATTGGCGCCTGCAATGAGCTGACTCAGGATAACCTGGATCCCATCTCAAAAACGCCTGAAACAAAGTACTGCGCCGTGAAAATTGAGCCGATTGCCGATCAGCGCTGGGCGGAAAACTATGCTGTAGACACTTACACGGCGATGAAATCGCGTCTCTGTGAGGCCATCGCGTAAGCGTCATTATCTCGCCTGGGTCCGTATTTGCGGACTCAGGCTACCTGCATCGGCTAACGCACTATTTCGCGAACTGCACATCACCGACCCGGGACGTGGCATTCTCGCCCACTCTCTCCCGCTGCATAAACCCCAACGTAATTAAAAATAATCCCAACATAAACGGCAATTCATATAGCTCTTCAATCAGATCGGCATAGTGCAGGTTGTGCAGGAAAACGGGCGCCATCAAACGATGATGCTCTACGGCGTCGGAAATCAAAAACGTCGCGGCGGTGACAGCAAACAGCCACAACGGGAACGGCTCTTCACGCAGTCGACGCACAATCTCGTGACGCAGCGTTTTCGAGAAAAATACCGGTAGTGCGAGTGCTGCGATCAATATCACCGAGATAACCCTGAAGATGATTCTGGGCTCGTCCGGGAAATAAGCGCGTCCCCAACTGGTGCTTCGCCCCAGGAGCACCAGCCACCATACAACGGCCCAGAGCCAAAACTGTTTTGCCCCTTCCGGGCGAGAGAGTGGCTTGATATACCAGGCGGTAAACAATGCGCCAAACAGCAACCATAGCGCTTGTCCATTTTCAATCCACGTCACCACGACGCCATCAAGCAGGGGAAGATGCCAGTCAGCAGTGAAGGGGATAACTATCGCGGCCAGTACAAGCAGCACCGTTATCGAGGTGATTCGGGTATCAAGTTTCATAAGCATTTTAGTCTGTTCCGCTTTCGATACCTGAATCATAAGTTTTATGAATATTCATTCATTAGCAATCTATGCCATATTCTTAAGGTTTTCTTAATATTTTATTTCTACTGATGTCAGCGGGTAAGGTAGTCTGCCAGACCGTTAACAAAAAAGCCGCACAGCGCGGTCATCACGCTATGCGGCTTAGAGGACTGAAAGCGTTACGCTTTCGTTAGCTGGCTGAGTTACCAGCCGCAAACATCATGTTCATTTTCCGTGTCGTATGAACGCACGGTATTAACCAGGTCTTTGACGACTTCTGCGGCGACATCCGGCACCAGCAAGGTCATCGGCGCTTCAGTTTCATAATCGACCGAAACGCCATTACTGTTGTTGGTCACCGTCACGGTATATGTTGCTTTACCCATGGTTTACTCCTTCCCGGTGCGAATGACTTTCCGTTGGTTTGCGCTTTCCAGTAACACTTCCGGGGCAACGAAAAAATCGATGTTAAAGTAAGTGTCGTCAGTCATCACTTCGATGTTATGCCACTTTTCCGGTGGGAAAACGCCAAACTGACCGGCTTCAATAATCATCACCTTTTCTGGCTCGGGACTGTGTTCATCGGCATATCCGAGATATTTGACCGCCCCCTGCATGACCGACAAACGGGGATACACGCCCGGTCGGGTTCCTTTATCAAGGTGGCGTTCGAAAATTCCGGCGGGCGCTGTCTCTTTGTTCCAGAATGGCGTGGCGCGTGTGTGAATATGATTCTGTGGAATTTGAAGCATTGTCTTCCCTCTTTCCATCAACAACGCAGCGTATTTCATTTATCGCTGCTGTAAGAAGGTTACTCCTCATAATATGCATTTAAAATACCATTTATTGGTTATTTTAAAGGTTTATACATCAGGGCTGTATCTTGATTTGCGGGAGGAAAAGACAGAGGCCCGTCAGAATAAACGGGCCTGCAGATATTACGACTGCAGCGTCGCCAGACGCGCGGCAAAACCGACGAAAATCAAACCAATCAGAGAATTGCCGACTTTCGCCAGTTTCTTTTTAGTCCGAATATATTGCGTCACAAACGCCCCCGAAATAATCAGGAAGCTCAGGTAGAAGAAGCTCACCACTTCCAGCGAGATAGCCAGAATCAAAAATGACAGCCCCGTATGCGGCGCGTTCACATCAATAAATTGCACGAAGAACGACACGTAAAAAAGGATCGCTTTTGGGTTGGTCAGGCTCAGAACTAAGGCGCGTTTAAAAATCGCACCAAAAGGGACATCCTCGCCAGTCGACGCGTTTTCTTTTGATTTCAGCGTCGCGTAGAGCATCTTTGCGCCCAGATAAAGCAGATACAATGCGCCGAGATAGCGAACAATACTAAACAGCACCGGCGTCGTTTTAATCATCGTTGCAACGCCGGCGTAAGCGAGAAACATCAGCACCGCATCGCCAATAAACACGCCGCTTGCCGCGAGATACCCACCTTTCATCCCACGCCCAACGCTATTTTTCAGCACAAAAAATGTATTAGGACCAGGGACCAGAACGATAAAAATTGCCCCGACCAGATACGTCCAGTAATTCAGAACTCCATACTCTGCGAACACGTTAACCTCTTCCTGAAAAAAACAGATACGCCTAGCTGCGAAACAATATGCTAACGAATGCGTCTGATGATGGAAAGGAAAATCAGGACTCACCGCCATACCCAGTACATTACTCCGAAAAACAGGCAATAAAGCAGCCTATTTCACCACCGGTAAATCTGAAAACCGAGTGGTATAGCGTGGGGAGAGCATTTCCCGTTTCATTTGCCATTGCTGCTGTACCCCCTGCCCGGCAAAATAGAGGGTGCCTCTCCCCTTTTTGCTGTTGAGGTGATCCAACACCGCCATTAATTGCTCACTGTTGGGGCGTGGGGCGTTTTCATCAAACAAGTTTAGCTGAGCAATCCCCTGGCTAAAAAAATCACTGAGCATGACGCCTGCTTTCATATAGCGAAAACCGTCTTTCCAGATCCTGTCCAGCGCACTGCAGGCAACACGAATAATGTCGCGGGTATCCTGAGACGGAATCGTTAACTGACCACCGGCCTGCGGCGCGTAAAATACCTCATTTTCGGCATGCGGGCTGGTTCGCATAAAGACGCTGATAGCGCAGCAGTACTGTCGTTCTGCCCGCAGTTTTTCCGCCGCGCGTTCAGCGTACATACAAATCGCCTGATGCATCTCGTCGTAGTGGGTGATGCGATGGCCGAATGACCGGCTACAAATAATCTGCTGTTTGGTGGGGGCAAACTCATCAAATGCCAGACAAGACTCCCCGCGAAGCTCACGCACGGTACGTTCCGTCACCACGCTGAAGTGTTTACGCATCACCCAGAGAGAGCTGTCAGCCAATTGCAGCGCCGACGTAATGCCCATCGCATTGAGTTTCTTACTGGTACGCCGCCCTATCCCCCAGACTTCTTCAACAGGGACGTGCGCAAGAAGTTTTCTCTGACGCAACGAGTCTGAGAGATCAACCACGCCGCCGGTCTTTTGCCATGTTTTCGCCGCAAAATTGGCGACTTTAGCCAGCGTTTTGGTCTGCGCAATGCCTACGCCAACGGTCAACCCCGTGTTCTTTCGTATCTGTTGACGAATTTGGTGCCCAAACGCCTCGAGCGAGTAACCACGCCTGATCCCTGACAGATCGATAAACGCTTCATCAATGGAATAGACCTCAACCGACGGCGCCATTTCTGCCAGCGTCAGCATTACACGGTGGCTGAGATCGGCATAAAGCGCATAATTTGAGCTAAAGACCGCGACGTGCTGACGCCGTAATTCATCTTTCACTTTGAAATAAGGCGCCCCCATTTTGATGCCGAGCGCTTTTGCCTGTGCCGATCGCGAAATAATGCATCCGTCGTTGTTTGAAACCACCACCACCGGTTTTCCCTCGAGATCCGGTCGAAAGACCGTCTCACAAGACGCATAAAAACTGTTTACATCAACCAGCGCGAACATGTCTGTGTGATTTCAACGTAAATGTCACAACGCCAAAGAGTTGCAGCTCTTCCTCGCTCTGCAACACGATGGGGGAATAATGCGGGTTGTGGGGAACGAGCTGAAGACGGGGCCGCGTGTGTAGCTCCTTCACGGTAAATTCCCCCGCCACGGCCGCCACCACAATATCGCCATGCGTCGCCGTCAACGAACGGTCAACCACCAATAGATCGCCATCGCTGATACCGGCGCCTACCATCGAGTCACCGCTGACCCTAAGGAAGTATGTTGCCCCCGGATGCTTCACCACCAGGGTGTTAAGATCGAGACTGTCCTCAACATAGTCTTGCGCCGGGCTGGGAAACCCGCATGAAACACGCTCCAGAAACAGAGGTAACGTAATGATGTCATTACGTTCACAGGAAAAAATATCATTCATCACGGCCAAACCAATAAACACTGTACATATAAACAGTATGTTGTATTTGCCGATCAAATCAAGCGACTTATGCGATCAGTGAATGAACCCGTTGAAGTCACAGCACATTCAGTGATCCATGCCCCGCCACGTTCAGCCTCAACGCGAGTCCTGACGACGGCGCTTAAACTGACTGACATCAATGTTGTACTGCTTTAGCTTACGCCACAGCGTTGTGCGCCCAATGTTCAACACGCTGGACATTTCCTGTACACGGCCGCCGGTGACCTTTGCTGCATGAATAATGGCGTCTTTCTCGATACCGGCAAAGGTCAGCTGGGTTGGGAGGCGCATACCGCCCTCTTCGAAGCGTTCGGTGAAAAGATGTTCCGGTAAATCGCTCAGCCGGATATGCCCGTTGTCGCAACTCATGGCGATGTTTTCGATAACGCTAAGCAACTCAAAATCATTCCCCGGCCAGGCGCAATCAACCAGCTGCGCCATCGCATCATCCTCTATCTTCAGCCGCGTCGAGAAACGTTTCTCAAGACGCGCAAGGGTATTACGCACCAGCGCTGGAATGCTGTTGCGCCGCATTCGAAGCGGTGGAATGGTGATTTCAAATGCATGTAACGCGTAGTAAAGCTGGCGACTAAAACGGTTTTGTTCCACCAGCAACGCGAGATCCAGGGTCGTAGAGGCGATGACTTTCACATCGACAGGAATCAGCCTGCGGGCATCAAGGCGCGTTAATACTCCTTGTTTGATCACCTGCAGAAGCGCCGATTGCAACTCCGGCTCCAGATATTCAATTTTCTCCAGAAATAAGGTGCCGCCGTTGGCCAGTTCCAGACGACTTAAACGCCCGCCCTCCGACGTGCCATTGGTATCGCCCTGTCCCAACACGGTATCGGCATACAGCTGACAGTTCACCGCAATATAGGGGCATTCCGCACGCTCACTTTCATTATGAATGGCCTGACTGAGCTGTTCTTTGCCGACCCCTTCCTCCCCGCAAAGTAACACCGGGAAGCGCCCCCGCGCGGCCTGACGCCCAAAATGCAGTAAGCGCCGGGTGGCAGGATCGTCGCCCGGCATTTGTGCAAAGGTGTGACTCACTTTCCCCAACTGGCTGGTCACCAACTGGCGCATCTGTTCGACCGGATGGAGCAACAGAATAAAACTGGCCCCCTGAGCCTCAATAATCGGTTTCAGAGTGATGACCGCATCCACAAATTGATGCTGGCTTTCAAACGTGACTTCGACATGGTTAAGCTGGCGCATTTGCCGGATTGCACGCTGCAAAACGGCAGGCAGCGTGACCAGATCGGTGATATTTTTCCCCTGGCTCGACTGGGCATCCAGATGCAGTAATCGCGCGGCCTGCGCATTCAGAAATTGCAGCGTTCCCTGCTCATTCCAGGCCATCACGCCGTCGACCATTCCTTCGAGCAGGCCGTACAGCTGATTCAGATGGCGATTAGACTCGGTCAGCAGGTTGTCGGTCAGCAATGAATTGCCCACTTCACGCGCTATCGCCAGCGTCAGCGGCAGATCGGACGCCGCCTCCTGCCCAACAGGGCAACACAAGGCGATGGAACCCGACTGGCGACCGTGGTTATCAAAAATAGGCGTGGAGAAGAAACTCCAGCCAGACAGCCTCCGTTTGAAATGTTGCTCGCCAGACGTTTGAATCGGCTGTCCAAGCGCAGACGCCAGGGAGAGCGCACAGGTGCCAATAAGACTTTCCGCACAGTAGGCACCGTTGATAAACCCCAGTTCGCCAAGCTGTTGCAGCGTAAGCGGATCGCCGCAGCGACTCAGAATGCAAGCCGACTCATCAAGAATAAATAACCCACATCCCCGGGGAGACATGTATTCCCAGGCATCCTCCAGCGCCGCTTGCCCTAACGCCAGCAATGCGGTCTTTCGTCGACAAATAGAGTCAAACGTCAGTCCCTGAGCCTGATGCGGCACGATCCAGGGCTCTCGCTGCATCATTGTGCTACAGCGTTGCCACGAGGTGTCAAGAATGCCAGAGACGGCGTTGTCGCCGGTTTGATGTTGAGTCGCCATGTTTTCTCCGCACGCATGCGCGCGCTTTTCCACGTCCCGAGCACCGGGAACCCTTTTTCGCCTTTTGCAGCGGCAAAGAGGGTTGAACCTCTCATTTTTGCCTAAAAATTCATCTTCACGTTCCATTATGAAACATAAATAAAAATAAATGTTCCGTATTGAAACATAAATTTGTGGAATATTTTTTTCGCGTCGCTGCGGCACAATGATCGTATCGGCAGCATGTGGTCGCCGTGTCGTTGTCCATAACCGATACCCGCACTCAGATGCCTGCGATGTGTTCCCTTTTGCAGCCATCTCATGACGACCTACGGAGCACAAAAAATGAAAAAATTGATTAACCGTGTCGAAGATGTCCTGAATGAACAGCTGGCCGGTATGGCGAAAGCCTTTCCTACACTGACGCTGCATCAGGACCCAGTATATGTCACCCGTTCAGATGCCCCTGTACAAGGGAAAGTGGCGCTGCTGTCGGGCGGCGGTAGCGGACATGAACCCATGCACTGTGGCTACATTGGTCAGGGAATGCTTTCCGGCGCCTGTCCGGGTGAAATTTTCACCTCGCCGACGCCGGACAAAATGTTTGAATGCGCGATGCGTATCGACGGCGGTGAAGGTGTCCTGCTGATTATCAAAAATTACACCGGCGATATTCTTAATTTTGAAACGGCCACCGAACTCCTGCACGACAGCGGCGTGAAGGTAACGACCGTCGTCATTGATGATGATGTGGCGGTCAAAGACAGCCTCTATACCGCCGGTCGCCGGGGAGTAGCAAACACGGTTCTGATTGAAAAACTGGTCGGCGCGGCGGCTGAACGCGGTGATTCGCTGGAAGCCTGCGCGGAACTGGGACGTAAACTTAACAACCTCGGCCACTCCATTGGTATCGCGCTGGGGGCGTGTACGGTGCCTGCCGCCGGTAAGCCCTCGTTTACCTTGCAGGATAATGAGATGGAGTTTGGCGTGGGTATTCACGGCGAACCGGGTATTGACCGTCGGGCTTTCACCTCTCTCGACAGGACCGTCGATGAAATGTTCGACACCTTGCTGGAAAACGGTGCCTACAACCGTACGTTACGTCACTGGGATCCCGTACAGGGCGCATGGCAAGAAGACAAACAGGGCAAACAACCGCTGCAACGCGGCGATCGCGTGATTGCGCTGGTCAACAATCTTGGCGCGACGCCGTTATCCGAGCTGTTCGGCGTCTATAACCGACTCGAAAGCCGTTGTCAGGACGCGGGCATTCACATCGAACGCAATCTGATCGGATCTTACTGCACCTCCCTGGATATGGCCGGATTTTCCATCACCCTCTTAAAAGTGGACGATGAGACGCTGGCATTATGGGATGCCCCGGTACATACCCCGGCCCTCAACTGGGGTAAATAAGGAGATTTTTTATGTCGCTCAACAGAACGCAAATTGTTAACTGGCTCTACCTGTGCGGTGAAATCTTCACCAAAGAGAGTGATTTCCTCACCGGGCTCGACAGAGAAATTGGCGATGCTGACCACGGTTTAAACATGCATCGCGGATTTAGCAAAGTGGTCGAAAAATTACCCGCGATTGCCGACAAAGACATCGGTTTTATTTTGAAAAATACCGGAATGGTGCTGCTCTCCAGCGTCGGGGGTGCCAGCGGACCACTGTTTGGCACCTTTTTCATTCGCGCCGCTCAGGTTACCCAGTCCCATCAAAGTCTGACCCTCGACGAGGTCTATGCAATGGTGCGCGAAGGCGCCGAAGGTGTGGTCAGCCGGGGCAAAGCCGAACCGGGTGATAAAACGATGTGCGATGTCTGGCTGCCGGTGGTGGAATCCTTGCGCCACTCCTGCGAACACGCGCTGTCCGTACCGGCAGCGCTGGAGGCCGCCCGTCTCCAGGCGGAAGCGGCGGCGCAAAGCACCATCACCATGCAGGCGCGTAAAGGTCGCGCCAGCTACCTCGGCGAGCGCAGCATCGGTCACCAGGATCCGGGAGCGACTTCCGTCATGTTTATGGTGCAATGTCTGGCGGCAGCCTCCAGAGAGTAAGGGGAATACGATGGTAAACCTGGTCATTGTTTCTCATAGCGCCAGGCTGGGCGAAGGCGTTAGGGAGTTAGCCCAGCAGATGTTGATGGGGGGAAGCTGCAAACTCGCGGTTGCTGCGGGTATTGATGACCCGCAAAACCCCATTGGCACCGATCCCATCAAAGTGATGGAAGCCATTGAGTCCGTGGCTGACGCAGACCACGTGCTGGTGATGATGGATATTGGCAGCGCGCTGCTGAGCGCAGAAACGGCGCTGGATTTGCTCGACCCGACTATTGCGGCGAAAGTGCGTCTGTGTGCCGCACCGCTGGTTGAGGGAACGCTCGCGGCGACCGTGAGCGCAGCGACGGGCGCCGGTATCGACAAAGTCATCAGCGACGCCATGAACGCCCTTGACGCCAAACGTGAGCAACTGGGTTTACCTTCGCCGTTTGAAGCAAGCAACCCCACAACGGCATTTTCAGCCCACGACAGTGAAGCGCGTTCGCTTTCCGTCGTCATCAAAAACCGTCATGGGCTCCACGTGAGACCCGCTTCACGGCTGGTCGCCACCCTTTCGGGCTTTAACGCCGACATGCTGCTGGAAAAAAACGGTAAATGCGTCACCCCAGACAGCCTGAATCAAATCGCCTTGCTGCAAATACGCTGCAACGACATGCTACGACTGATCGCCAAAGGTGAACAGGCAGACGAGGCGCTGGCGGCGTTCAAACAGCTTGCCGCAGAGAATTTTGGCGATGCCCTGGAAGAGAGCGGGTCTGGCGATCCGTCGCACCCGTTACCCGACCCGGTAACCGGCACCGCGTTTTGCTATTCCCCCGACCTGCCAGACTTCGCCAGTAGCACGACCGACTCTGTGCAGTATGAACAGCAGCGTCTTCGCGCCGCCATCCGGCTTACGCTTGACGACCTCAGCGCATTGACGGCGCTGGCGGAAGAAAAATACTCCGCTGACCTGGCCGCTATTTTCTCCGGGCACCACACGTTGCTGGACGACCCGGAACTGTATGACATGGCCAGCGCATTCATTCTCCATCAACACTACAGCGCAGAAGCGGCGTGGCAAAGTGTACTGAACGACCTCCGAGAACAGTATCAACATCTCGACGATGCCTATTTGCAGGCGCGCTACATCGACATCGACGATCTGCTCCACCGTACGCTTCGGCATCTGAGTGGCATAAAGGCGCAAATGCCCCTCTTCACTCGCCCGACTGTCGTGCTCACGGACAATATTTTCCCGTCCACCGTGTTACTGCTCGACCCGCAATTCGTGAAAGGGATTGGCCTGAGTGCTGGCAGAGAGATGTCACACTCCGCGCTCATCGCCCGTGAGATGGGCATCGGCTGGCTTTGTCAGCAGGGCGAGTCTGTCAGTACGCTGAAGACCGGAGAAACGGTAACGCTGGATCTCGCCAACCGCCGCATTCTCCGCCCAGAGTAAACCCATAAATAGCGCGTCCCTGCCCGAAAAAGGCCGCGCTATTCATGTCATGCCCTACGGCGAGAAATGCCCGTGAGTTCCCAAAATGTCGGTTCAATCACGCGCAGAGGGCAATCGTGGACTAAGGTTTTCTCAAGGTAAATGCCGTTAACTCAGGCACACCGCTAAGGAGGAACCTCAATGATAACCCCAGCTATTCGCCAACCAGGCGTATTGTCTTTCATGATTAAACTGGCTCTGACCGGGACGTTTCTGACGCTCGCCTCGTTGTCTGTACATGCGGAAGAATCCAATGACAGTCTGCCGCAACCCCCGGATATTCTGCTGGGACCGCTATTTAATGATGTGCAGACCGCCAAACTGTTCCCCGACCAGAAGACGTTTGCCGACGCCGTTCCCAATAGCGATCCCCTGACGATCCTTGCCGATTATCGAATGCAAAAAAGTCAGTCTGGCTTCGATCTACGCCATTTTGTCGACGTGAATTTTACGCTGCCCAAAGAGGGGGAAAAATACGTTCCTCCGGACGGACAATCGCTGCGTGAACATATTGACGGGCTGTGGCCGGTATTGACCCGTTCGACAAAAAGCGCGGGGAAATGGGACTCTTTGCTGCCGCTGCCTGAGCCTTATGTCGTGCCCGGCGGACGTTTTCGGGAGATCTATTACTGGGATAGCTATTTCACGATGCTGGGACTGGCTGAAAGTGACCACTGGGATAAAGTCGCGAATATGGTCGCCAATTTCGGCTACGAGATTGACAGTTGGGGCCATATTCCCAACGGCAACCGCAGCTATTATTTAAGCCGTTCACAGCCCCCCTTCTTCGCGTTTATGGTGGAGTTGCTGGCGCAACATGAGGGCGATGACGCCCTGAAAAAATATCTGCCGCAGTTGCAAAAAGAGTATGCCTGGTGGATGGAGGGGGCAGAATCTCTTCAGCCAGGGCAACAACATAAGCGGGTGGTCAAACTCGACGATGGCACGGTGTTGAACCGTTACTGGGATGAGCGTGACACGCCACGTCCGGAATCCTGGGTAGAAGATATCGCCACCGCGAAGAGCAATCCGAATCGCCCGGCCACGGAAATTTATCGCGACCTGCGATCGGCGGCCGCCTCCGGCTGGGATTTTAGCTCACGCTGGATGGATGATCCGCAACAACTCAGTACCACCCGTACTACCAGTATCGTCCCTGTCGACCTCAATGCGCTGCTGTATAAAATGGAAAAAATTCTCGCCCGTGCCAGTAAAGCCGCAGGCGACGATGCCAAAGCCAGCCAGTACGAAACCCTCGCCAGCGCGAGACAAAAAGGAATCGAGGACCATCTGTGGAATACCAAAGAGGGGTGGTACGCTGACTACGATCTGAAGAGCAAGAAAGTCCGTAATCAACTGACGGCGGCGACGCTGTTCCCGCTGTATGTGAATGCCGCGGCAAACGATCGGGCCAGCAAAGTGGCGGCGGCAACTCAGGCGCATTTACTGCAACCTGGCGGCCTTGCCACGACCTCGGTGAAAAGCGGACAGCAGTGGGATGCCCCCAATGGCTGGGCGCCGTTACAGTGGGTCGCGACCGAAGGGTTACAAAATTATGGTCAGGATACGGTTGCCATGGAGGTCAGCTGGCGTTTTCTGACCAATGTTCAACACACCTGGGAGCGCGAGAAAAAGCTGGTCGAGAAGTATGATGTCAGCAGCACCGGGACGGGCGGCGGCGGTGGCGAGTATCCGCTGCAGGATGGGTTTGGCTGGACTAACGGCGTAACCCTGAAAATGCTCGATCTGATTTGCCCGAAAGAAAAACCGTGCGACAACGTACCCGCTACGCGCCCCACGCCGACAGAGACCGCGCAGCCTGCGCCACAAAAACAGACCACGCCCTCTACTCCGTAAACAGGATGAAATGACCCGGCGTTCTTCCGGGTCATTTTTATCAGAAACTGTAGCTCGCACCGACCTGCACCGTGCGATCGCGACCGATCCAGCAGTTGGTGCTGTCATAACAGCTGAAGGTCTCTTTGTTGGTGATGTTCTGCGCGCTGGCTTTCAACGTGACGCCAGTCAGCGACGGCAACGCTTCTCCCAGACGATACGACACGGCCATGTCGTACTGCGTGGTGCCGCCAAGCTTACCCCCTTTATTATCCGGCGAGATCTCCATCGGCCCGGTATAACGTGCCCCGGTGCCAATGGTCAGCCCTCGCAGAACCGTCTCATCAAAGGTGTAGTCGCCCCACAGGTTAAACGCGTTTTCGGGTACCTGCGTCGGGCGTTTACCTTCGTACGTCTCATCTTCGGTATTGATGGCATGGGTATAGGCGTAGTTGGCGATCAGCGTGATGTTATCCGCCGGGCGGCTCACGACAGACACCTCTGCCCCTTTCGACTCTATCTCGCCGGTCTGACGGTAATCCCAGGTTGGCGTGGCGGAGAGGACATTTTTCTGGCGAATGTTGAACACCGAGGCGGTAAAGGTGGTGGCATATTCTGCCAGCAGGTATTTCACCCCGCCCTCAACCTGCTTGCTGGTGGTCGGCTTTACATCCTTTGCCGTCAATGTACCTTGTGGCGAAATCGGCTTAAAGCCTTCGGAGTAGCTGATGAACGGGGAGATACCATTTTCGAAGGCGTACAGCGCGCCCAGACGTTTGGTTACGCGATCCTGCGAGATCCATGTTTTCTCGCCATTTTGCATATCATCCGTGGTGGTGGAGCGGTAGTCGTCGTACCGCACGCTCGCCAACAGATTCAGCCCGCCAAATTCCACCTGATCCTGCAAATAGTAACCATTCTGCTGGTAGGAGAGACGGTTTTTCTGCGCGGTATAAAGCCCGAGTTCATCGCTGTGAATTTGATGGTAGTTCGGATCGCGCATATCGATCCCCGGCGTGTTGCTGGCGTAACGATACAAGTAATGGCTATCGAGTTTTTGGTAGTCAAAACCCGCCAGCAAATGGTGTTTCCAGTCACCCAGCTCAAGGGTTTTGGTCACCTGGTTGTCAATATTAAAGCTCTTCAGATCTTCATCGGTGGTGTAGGCAAAACGGTTTAACTCCCACACCGGATTCGTGCCATTCCCGGTTGAGTAGACGCTGCGCTGATGGGTATCGACATCAAAATAGCGGGCTTTCTGCGTAAAGCCCCAGCCGCTGTCAAACTGGTGTTCAAAACTGTACCCCAGCATCCATTGCCGCTGTTTGAAACCGCTCCACTCGTCCCCGGCATAGTCACGGGAATCGGCATACCCTGAGCGCAAATAGGCAATGGGCAGCGGGTTGGAAGGTGACAACGACGGCGTGTTCTGCGCCAGCGCATCGATGGTCAGCCGTGTTTTATTATCCGGCTGCCAGGTGACAGAGGGCGCCACCAGATAGTTTTCATAACGGGTGGTGTGCGGCTGATCGTCGCCTTCCGTGGCTTTGCCCAGCAGACGGTAATTCCAGTCGCTGTCGCTGATTTGCCCTGTCGAATCCAGATAACCCTCTTTCAGATTGCGGGTCCCGGTCGTAAAGCCCATTTCCGTTTTTTGTTCCGCTTGCGGCTTTTTCCCCTGGATGTTAACCAGCCCACCAGGCGATCCATTCCCATAAAGCACCGATGCCGGACCTTTCAGAATATCCACGCTTTCAATCATCAGGGGATCGATCCGCGCTTTGGTATTGCCGGTCACGTTATAGGGGAGTTGTAAGCCGTTGTAGTACTCCTGCTCGACCGTAAAGCCACGAATTTTGTACTCGCTCATGTACGAAGTACTGCCCCGCACCTCCGTAGAAACGCCCGGTGCGTAGCGTAGGATCTCATTCACTGAGTTCGCATGACGCTGTTCGATCTCTTTACTGTCGATGGTGTTAATGACCTGCGGCGTTTTGCTTTCCGGCACGGCCGACTTGGTGGCGCTGTTGGTCCAGGCGGGCAGCAGACTCTCCTGACCGGCGGCCGTCACGACAATGGTTGATTCTTCGGCATAAGACGGGAGTGTCAGTGCCAGGGTGATACATCCAGAGAGCGCGCGCAACGTAAAACAATGGGTGGTTTTCATGGGTGAATTATTACATGAGAAATGGAACGACAATTATTCGCATTTTCATTAACAAATCAAGCTATCCCTTCCCCTTTACATTCCTGCGGTTACGGAACCTGCAGAAAGAAAAACGGCCCCCGCAGGAGCCGTTCTGTTAATTTCGCCGCAGGAGTCGAAAGACGCCCAGCACAAGAATCGCACCAACGACGGCCACCAGGAAACTATTCAAATTGAATCCACTGATACTGCCGCCAATGCCAAACATGGTCGCCAACCATCCACCGACAACTGCACCCACGATACCGAGAATGCAGGTCAGGAAAAAACCTCCACCATCACGGCCCGGCATGATCAGTTTGGCGATAACACCTGCAATCAGACCAAAAACAATCCAGGCAATAATTCCCATTTTCAGGCCCTCTTTCCAGTGAACGCATGCGCAAGACGTTCTTGCACTCGCACCCTAAGTATAGGCAAGCCACGATTCTGCGCTTTTGGACGCCGCCTTAATTCGTTCAGTTTGAAAAAAAATTTCACCCATTTGTATTAAGTTCTGTCGCGCAATGCCGATAACTGACGACAGTCTGTCAGGTATCCAGGAGTCATTAGGCGTGAGTCATTACCATGAGCAGTTCCTGAAACAAAATCCATTGGCGGTGTTAGGCGTTCTTCGTGACCTCAATAAGAATCAGGTTCCGTTACGCATTTCATGGTCAGGAGGCCAGTTCATCAGCAAAATTCTCGCGGTCAGCCCGGAGAGTCTGGTGATGGATTTCGGCAGTCAGGAGAATGAAAACCTTGCGGCTCAGCGCGCCAGACAAATAACCATTACCGCCGAAACGCAGGGCGCGAAAGTCGAATTTACGCTACCGCAGTTGCAGAGCGGTGAATACCAGCAGCTTCCGGCGTTTATCACTGCGCTACCGCCCACCCTGTGGTTCGTACAACGACGCGAATATTTCCGTATCTGCGCCCCGCTGCATCCTCCCTACGTCTGCTCAGCAAAAATGCCGGACAACAGCACGCTGCGTTTTCGCTTATTCGATCTCTCTCTCGGGGGCATGGGCGCATTGCTGGAAGGCGCCAAACCCGAAGGGTTGAAGGAGGGAATGCGGTTTTCTCAGATTGAACTCAACATGGGCGAATGGGGAATTTTCCATTTTGACGCGCAGCTCATCTCGATTAGCGAGCGTAAAGTGATCGACGGGAAAAATGAAACGATCACCACTCCCCGCCTGAGTCTGCGTTTTCTTAACGTCAGCCCGGCGGTGGAGCGGCAATTACAGCGGATTATCTTTTCGCTGGAGCGCGAAGCGCGGGAAAAAGCGAATAAAGTGCGCGAGTAACATCAACCCCGGTTACATGGCATTCAGCGCTTGCTGAAGTTTCCAGATATAGCGCGGTGCCTGTGGCGCAGGATGGTTATCGGCAACATGTTCGATAAACTCATCAGGATCAAGATCGTTGATCTTGCTGATCGCTTTTTTCCTGTCAGAGGAGAAGGTACGCAGTAGCGCGCCAGCCCCGTTCGCGTAGGAAACCACCAGCGCATATTGCATCACCTGCGGATCTTCGATGCCGGCCAGCGGACCGTTTTCCAGAATGCTCAGATAGGCGGCGCCCATGGAGATATTACGTTCCGGGTTTTTCAACTCGCTGGTCGACGGCTCGCCGCTCCACCCCATCCGGCGATAGACATCCCGTCCGGAAGTAGAAGCTTTCAACTGCATCAATCCTACGGCATTCGATTTACTGACCGCATTAGGGTTACCGCCGGATTCAATCGCGATAATCGCGGTGATCAGTTGAGGATCCACGCCCCAGGCCGCACCGGCTTTTTCGCTGATTGGCATCCATTGCATCGCGCGTTTGACCGGAACTTCCGCATTCCAGGGCGGATTTTTATAATCCTGCTTTGAACTACAACCCGCCAGTAACACGATTAAAAAAGCAAACCATCTCAATTTCACTTCGTCTATCCTTTTAGCCGGAATCCATCGTTGAGGTGACAACAACACAACGTTACGCTGAAACTTCAGCAGGCCGGATAAGCAAAGCACTACCCGGCAAAACGTTCTAATATATGCGGCATGATATACATTTGCATTCTATTGTCAGCAAGGAATTGCCATGTCTTTGTTTCATTTAATTGCTCCATCGGGCTACTGCATCAATCAACAAGCCGCATTACGCGGGCTTACGCGTCTTAGGGAAACGGGGCATCAGGTGAATAACGCCTCGGTCATCCATCGCCGTGAACAGCGCTTTGCCGGAACGGAAGCAGAACGCCTGGCTGACGTGAATTCCCTCGCCAGCCTGACCACTGCCGATACCATTGTGATGCCGGTGCGTGGCGGTTATGGCGCCAGCCGTTTGCTGGAGAACATTGACTGGCAGGCCCTGACGGCCCGACAACAGCACAACCCGTTACTGATCTGCGGGCACAGCGACTTTACCGCCATTCAGTCCGGTTTACTCGCCCAGGGTAACGTCATCACCTTTAGCGGCCCAATGCTGGCGGCTAACTTTGGCGCTGAAGAAATGAACGCCTTCACGGAATACCATTTCTGGCTCGCGCTACGCAACGCGCAATATACCGTGGAGTGGCAAGGTCAGGGGCCAGCCTGTCAGACCGAAGGGACGCTGTGGGGCGGCAATCTGGCGATGCTGATTTCGCTCATCGGCACACCGTGGATGCCGAAAATTGAAAACGGCATACTGGTGCTGGAAGACATTAATGAGCATCCTTTCCGCGTTGAGCGTATGCTGTTGCAACTGCTTGATGCCGGTATTTTAAACCGGCAAAACGCGATTGTACTGGGCAGCTTTAGCGGCAGTACACCAAACGAGTATGATGCAGGTTACGATCTCGACGCGGTTTACGCCTTTTTGCGCTCACGTCTGTCTGTACCGCTGATTACTGGCCTGGATTTTGGTCATGAGCAACGCACCGTGACCCTGCCATTAGGCGCACATGCGGTGCTGAAAAATACAAAAGAAACTACCCAACTCACGATATCGGGTCACCCCGTACTCAAATCGTAAAAAAACCGGTCCGAAAGTGCAAAGCCTGACCCGTCAGGCTTTCAGCAACACGCTGTTTCTGTCGTTTTTGTGTTAGGGTTTATTATTAAGAAACAGCGTAATTCAGGAGTAACCGAACGTTGGATGCCGCAGCAATCATTAGTCTGTTTATTTTGGGTTCAGTCCTCGTAACCTGCAGTATTTTATTAAGTTCATTCTCATCCCGCCTCGGCATCCCTATTCTGGTTATTTTTCTCGCTATCGGTATGCTCGCGGGCGTGGACGGCGTGGGCGGTATCCCCTTTGATAACTACCCGTTCGCTTACATGGTGAGTAACCTTGCGCTGGCGATCATTTTGCTGGATGGCGGCATGCGCACGCAGGCCAGCTCTTTTCGCGTTGCGCTGGGACCGGCCTTATCGCTGGCCACCGTCGGGGTTCTTATCACCTCCGGATTAACCGGGATGATGGCGGCATGGCTGTTTCACCTTGATCTCATTGAGGGATTGCTGATTGGCGCCATTGTCGGCTCAACGGATGCAGCGGCGGTATTTTCATTGCTGGGCGGTAAAGGGCTTAACGAACGTGTGGGGTCCACACTTGAGATCGAGTCCGGAAGTAACGATCCGATGGCGGTGTTTCTGACCATTACGCTGATTGCGATGATCCAGAATCATGAGACGAGTCTGAGCTGGATGTTTGCAGTCCACATCATCCAACAGTTTGGCCTGGGGATTATGCTCGGCTTAGGCGGCGGCTACCTGCTTTTGCAGATGATTAACCGCATATCGCTGCCCACCGGTCTGTATCCTTTGCTGGCGCTCAGCGGCGGGATCCTCATTTTCGCCGTCACCACCGCGCTGGAAGGCAGCGGCATACTGGCGGTGTACCTGTGTGGATTCCTGCTGGGCAATCGCCCGATTCGCAACCGGTTTGGGATCCTGCAAAACTTTGATGGCCTCGCCTGGCTGGCGCAAATCGCCATGTTCCTGGTGCTGGGGCTGCTCGTCAATCCTTCGGATCTACTGCCGATTGCCGTTCCGGCGTTGATATTGTCCGCCTGGATGATCTTTGTTGCCCGCCCGTTGTCGGTCTTCGCGGGGCTGCTGCCATTTCGCGGCTTTAATCTGCGCGAGCGGACGTTCATCAGTTGGGTTGGCTTGCGGGGGGCGGTGCCGATTATCCTCGCGGTCTTCCCGATGATGGCCGGACTGGAGAATGCGCGGTTGTTCTTCAATGTCGCGTTCTTCGTGGTGCTGATCTCCCTACTGCTTCAGGGCACGTCGCTCTCCTGGGCGGCTAAAAAAGCCAAAGTGGTGGTTCCCCCTGTGGGCTGGCCGGTCTCTCGCATGGGGCTGGACATCCATCCGGAAAACCCTTGGGAGCAGTTTGTTTATCAGCTGAGCGCCGACAAATGGTGCGTTGGCGCGGCGCTGCGCGATCTGCACATGCCAGAGGATACGCGCATTGCCGCCCTGTTTCGCGATAATGCCCTGTTTCATCCAACCGGCAGTACTCGCCTGCGTGAAGGCGACGTCCTGTGCGTGATTGGCCGCGAGCGTGACCTGCCTGCGTTGGGGAAACTGTTCAGCGAGTCGCCGCCCGTGGCGTTGGATCAGCGCTTCTTCGGCGACTTTATTCTGGAAGCCAGCGCGAAATATGCTGATGTGGCGCTGATTTACGGGCTGGACGATGGCACAGAGTACCGCGATAAGCAGCAGACGCTGGGTGAAATTGTTCAGCAACTGCTTGGCGCCGCCCCGGTCGTGGGTGATCAGGTGGAGTTTGCCGGTATGATCTGGACAGTGGCGGAAAAAGAAGACAATGCGGTACTGAAGGTCGGTGTTCGTGTCGCAGAGGATGAAGCGGAATAACGACGCAACATGCCGGATACGCCCAAGGCGATATCCGGCAGTTGTTAAGTTACACTGTCACTACTGGCACGCGTAACGCTAACGCGCACATCAGCTCATAACCTACCGTGCCTGCTGCAGAGGCGACATCGTCAATTTTCACCTCTTTGCCCCACAGCTCCACCGGCGTGCCAATCCCCGCCTGTGGACACGGCGTCAGATCCACCGCCAGCATATCCATCGATACCGTCCCCACCGTTCCGGTACGGACACCGTCGACGAGGACGGGGGTTCCGCTCGACGCATGGCGCGGATAGCCGTCCGCATAACCGGCAGCGACAATACCGATGCGCTGTTCGCCACGGGCGGTATAGCGCCCGCCGTACCCCACCCGATCGCCCGCTTTCAGGGTCTGTACGCCAATGATTTCGCTGCGAAGGGTCATCACCGGCTTCAGCCCGGTATTGGCGATATCCTGCCACTTTCCTGACGGCGAGGCGCCATACAGAATGATACCCGGGCGCACCCAGTCAAAATGGGCCTCAGGATGCCATAGCGTGGCCGCCGAGTTTGACAACGAGCGACGACACTCCAGTCCTTCCGTGGCCTGAGATACCCGGGCCATGGCTTCACGGATGCCATCCGGATGCTCGGCATCCGCAAAGTGCGACATCAGCGTCAGTTCGCCGACATTCGGCATCGCACGCAGTTGCTGCCAGACGGTTTGCACTCTTTCCGGCAGGAACCCCAATCGGTTCATGCCGGTATTGACCTTCAGATAGACATCCAGCGGCGCGTTTAATCGGGCATTCTGTAGCGCTTTTAGCTGCCAGTTGCTGTGCACGCTGGTTGTCAGACGGTATTTGTCGTACAACGCCAGATCTTCTGCGTGGAAAAAGCCTTCCAGCATCAGAATTGGCCCCTTCCAGCCGCGTTCCCGCAGAGTGACTGCCTCCTCCAGATTGAGCAGGGCAAAGCCGTCAGTCGCGCCCAAAGCCGACCAGACGCGATCAATGCCATGCCCATACGCATTGGCCTTTACCACCGACCAGATACGGGAGTTCGGTGCTGCCTGGCGCGCAATCCCCAGGTTTTGTTTCATCGCCTGCAGGTCAAGGCTGGCCAGTATAGGACGAGTCATCCGGATTCCTTATTAGCTATGTGCGCCATGCAAATGTCGTGGACGTGAGGGGGTAAATCCCGGTTGGTAACGCGCAACGCTCAGGTCATCGTACGGGATAGCCGGCGTCCGTCCGGAAAGAATGTCGCTCAGCAATTGCCCCGAGCCACAGGCCATGGTCCACCCCAGCGTGCCGTGTCCGGTGTTCAGCCAGAGATTTTTGAAGGGGGTACGCCCTACCACTGGCGTACCGTCTGGCGTCATCGGGCGCAGTCCGGTCCAGAACGTGGCCTGTTCAACATGTCCGCCGCGTGGGAAGAGATCGCGTACGACCATCTCCAGCGTTTCACGACGCGGTTGCAGCAGTTCGGTATTAAAGCCCACAATCTCCGCCATCCCGCCCACACGGATGCGATTATCAAAACGGGTAATCGCAATTTTGTAGGTTTCATCGAGAATCGTAGACACCGGCGCGCCATCCTCCTGCGCCACCGGAATGGTCAGCGAATAACCTTTTAGCGGATAGACCGGAATATCGACAATCCCTTTGAGCATCGCCGTCGAATAAGAGCCAAACGCCATCACATACGCATCGGCCTTAATAATTTCCTCGCCGCACTTCACGCCATAAATCTGCTCGCCCTCATAAAGCAACTTTTCCACCGGCGTGTTGAAGCGGAATTTAACGCCCGCCTGCTCCGCCATCAGCGCCAGATGTTGGGTAAACAGCTGGCAATCGCCGGTTTCATCATTCGGCAACCGCAGGCCACCGGTCAGCTTGTGCGCCACTTCCGCCAGCGCCGGTTCGACTTCAGCCAGACGGCTGGACTCCAGCAACTGATACGGAACACCTGCATCTTCGAGCACGGCAATATCGCGGGTTGCGTTTTCGTACTGCTGCTCGGTACGGAACAGCTGCAGGGTTCCGCCCTGACGGCCTTCATACTGAATACCGGTTGATGCGCGCAGCGCTTTCAGACAGTCACGGCTGTATTCCGCCAGACGCACCATGCGTCCTTTGTTTTCCATGTAATGGCTTGTGTCACAGTTACGCAACATTTGCCACATCCATTTAAGTTGAAATTGCGTCCCGTCAAGGCGAACGGCCAGCGGTGCGTGCCGCTGGAACATCCATTTAATTGCCTTCAATGGAACACCGGGTGCCGCCCACGGCGCCGCATACCCCGGGGAGATTTGCCCCGCATTCGCAGCACTGGTTTCCAGCGCCGGGCCGGGTTCGCGGTCAATGACGGTCACGTCATGTCCAGCCTGACTCAGATACCAGGCGCTGGTCACGCCGACAACGCCACTTCCCAGTATGACAACTCGCATAGCCACTCCGTTAACAGTAGGTAAAAGAACAATCATCTAATTACATCTTGATAACTCAGATGAAAATATTATTCAACATATGGCTTTTTTATGGTGACGTATCTCACATATGTCTCTTATGTCAGGCATATTGCTGGTTTGGGATCTCCTGCTGCGCGTCATTTTTATCCAGCATAAAATGCTGTAGCACCTGCGTTATACGGCATCCCAATAACGTGAAATCGCAAAGAAAAATTTTCCTCACCAGCACGCTTTTTAACACGGTGTTCTATGCTTGAGATGAGGTGCTCCAGACAGAGAGCGCCGCTAACAATGAGGGTGCGCGAATGGCTACGATTGATTCCATGAATAAGGACACCACACGTTTGAGCGATGGACCCGACTGGACGTTTGATCTGCTGGATATCTATCTGGCGGAAATAGACCGCGTGGCGAAACTCTACAGACTGGACACCTACCCGCACCAAATCGAGGTGATCACCTCCGAACAGATGATGGATGCCTACTCCAGCGTTGGCATGCCGATCAACTATCCTCACTGGTCGTTTGGCAAAAAATTTATCGAAACCGAGCGGCTGTATAAACATGGTCAGCAAGGGTTAGCCTATGAAATCGTGATTAACTCTAACCCGTGTATCGCCTATTTAATGGAAGAGAACACCATCACCATGCAGGCGCTGGTGATGGCGCACGCCTGCTATGGGCACAACTCGTTCTTCAAAAATAACTACCTGTTCCGCAGCTGGACAGACGCCAGTTCGATTGTCGACTACCTGATTTTCGCGCGGAAATACATTACCGAATGCGAAGAGCGCTACGGTGTGGATGAGGTGGAAAAACTGCTCGACTCTTGTCACGCGCTGATGAACTACGGCGTCGACCGTTACAAACGACCGCAAAAAATCTCCTTACAGGAAGAAAAAGCCCGGCAGAAGAGCCGCGAAGAGTATCTGCAAAGTCAGGTCAATATGCTGTGGCGCACCCTGCCGAAACGCGAAGAAGAGAAAACCATCGCCGAGGCGCGTCGTTATCCGTCTGAGCCACAGGAAAACCTGCTCTACTTTATGGAGAAAAACGCCCCGCTGCTCGAATCCTGGCAGCGTGAGATCCTGCGTATCGTGCGTAAGGTGAGCCAGTATTTCTACCCACAGAAACAGACGCAGGTGATGAACGAAGGCTGGGCGACCTTCTGGCATTACACCATCCTCAATCATCTGTACGATGAGGGTAAAGTGACCGAACGGTTTATGCTGGAATTTTTGCACAGCCATACCAACGTGGTGTTCCAGCCGCCGTACAACAGTCCGTGGTATAGCGGGATTAACCCCTATGCGCTCGGCTTTGCCATGTTCCAGGATATCAAGCGTATTTGTCAGTCACCCACCGAAGAGGACAAATACTGGTTCCCGGACATCGCGGGTTCCGACTGGCTGGAAACGCTCCATTTTGCGATGCGCGACTTTAAAGACGAGAGCTTTATCAGTCAGTTCCTGTCGCCCAAAGTGATGCGTGATTTCCGCTTGTTCACCGTGCTGGACGACGACAGACACAATTACCTGGAGATTTCGGCGATTCACAACGAGGAGGGATATCGTGAAATTCGCAACCGTCTCTCATCGCAGTACAACCTGAGCAATCTGGAGCCGAATATTCAGGTCTGGAATGTTGACCTCCGGGGCGATCGCTCTCTGACATTGCGCTACATTCCGCACAACCGTGCACCGCTGGACAAGGGGCGTAAAGAGGTCCTGAAACATGTGCATCGGTTATGGGGATTTGATGTGATGCTGGAACAGCAAAACGAGGACGGTAGCGTCGAGCTTCTGGAGCGTTGCCCACCGCGCATGAACAGCCTGTAAAAAAAGGCCCCTTCATCATGAAGGGGCCTTTTTACTCTTTTCGCCGATGATTCAAAGAGCCGCTTAGCGGCCCTGAATCGCTAAATCACCGGGCAGATTTTTCTGCATACGATGCCAGATTTCACCACTGTCATGACCGTAGCGACGCACCGTTTCATAAACCTGATCGTGAGAGCCTTGCTCACACAGCGTTGACAGCTTGTGGTAAAACGCCAGCGCCAGGCTGCGCGCTTCAGGATTCGCGAAATAGTGACGACCAATGCGGGTGTACAGCCCTTTCATTCCATTAATAATCAGACCGTAAATGGGGTTACCGGAGGCAAACGCCAGACCACGGAAAATGTTGTAGTCCAGATCGGAGAACGCATCGGCGTGATCGGCCACTTCGTTTGCCGTCGCCAGCACTTCTTGTGCTTTATCCGGATGTTGACGAAGCGCTGTGCGGATAAAGATGGTGGAAATGTTGGTACGCACCGATAACAAATTATCGATCAACTGCGGGACACTCTCGTGATCGAGTCGCGCGAGCGTCTCGAGAATATTAAGCCCGGACGTTTCCCAGAAATTATTCACCTTCGTCGGTTTGCCGTGCTGAATGGTCAACCAACCGTCTCGCGCCAGACGCTGCAACACTTCACGTAATGTGGTACGCGTTACCCCGATAAGCTCGGAGAGTTCACGTTCTGCAGGCAAGATAGTGCCAGGTGGGAAGCGGTTATTCCAGATACTTTCAATAATGTACTCTTCCGCGAAACCCGCCGGGCTCTGCGCCTTAATGACCATAGTGAGATTTCCATTACACAGCAAAACATAGTTGCACTCATCATACCAGACGGGTTTCATGGCTGATAGCGGACAAAATAAAGAAAAAAGGGATCAAGGCTTCATTTTCTGCATTTCCCGATTCCACACTCTTTGCAGAAGGACTTGCCTGCGCGCGCCCCTGCCCGTAAGCTTTGCGCCTTACATAAAAACGCCATTTCATAATTTACGGTAAGGGAAACTGCATGGAGATCTCCTGGGGGCGCGCATTGTGGCGCAACTTCTTAGGCCAGTCACCAGACTGGTATAAACTCGCACTCATTATCTTCTTAATCGTCAACCCACTGATATTTATCATCAACCCGTTTGTTGCTGGGTGGTTGTTGGTCGCTGAGTTTATTTTTACGCTGGCAATGGCGCTGAAATGCTACCCGCTGCTGCCCGGTGGATTACTGGCGATCGAAGCCGTAATCATCGGTATGACCAGCGCCTCACACGTCCGTGAAGAGATTGCCGCCAACCTTGAGGTACTGTTGCTGCTGATGTTCATGGTGGCGGGTATCTATTTTATGAAACAGCTTCTGCTGTTCATTTTTACCCGGTTGCTCCTCAACATCCGCTCCAAAACCATCCTGTCGCTTGCCTTTTGTCTTGCAGCAGCGTTCCTCTCTGCCTTCCTCGACGCCTTAACCGTGGTCGCCGTGGTGATCAGCGTTGCCGTCGGTTTTTACGGTATTTATCACCGCGTTGCCTCTGCGCGTGGAGAAGATAACGACCTGCTCGACGACAGCCACATCGACCAGCACTACAAAACCGTGCTGGAGCAGTTTCGCGGATTCTTGCGCAGTTTGATGATGCACGCTGGCGTGGGCACCGCATTAGGCGGCGTGATGACCATGGTGGGCGAACCGCAAAACCTGATCATCGCCAAAGCCGCAGGCTGGCATTTTGGCGACTTCTTCCTGCGCATGTCGCCCGTAACCGTACCGGTACTCTTTTGCGGCTTATTAACCTGCGCACTGGTAGAGAAAATGCGCTGGTTTGGCTACGGCGAAACCTTGCCAGAAAAAGTGCGCGGCATCCTGCAAGAGTTTGACGATCAAAGTCGCAAGCAACGTACTCGTCAGGATAAGCTCAACCTGATTGTACAAACCATTATCGGTATCTGGCTGGTTATCGCACTGGCGTTGCATCTGGCGGAAGTGGGATTAATTGGTCTGTCGGTCATTATCCTGGCGACTTCGCTGACTGGCGTCACCGATGAACATGCCATTGGTAAAGCGTTCACCGAGTCGCTGCCGTTTACCGCACTGCTGACCGTGTTCTTTGCGGTGGTCGCGGTCATTATCGATCAGCACCTATTCGCCCCGATCATTCAGTTCGTTTTACAGGCGCCTGAGCATACGCAATTAAGGCTGTTCTATCTGTTCAACGGTCTGCTCTCTTCTATTTCCGATAACGTCTTTGTGGGAACGATTTATATCAACGAAGCCAAAGCGGCAATGGAAAGTGGCATTGTTAGCTTAAATCAGTATGAGTTGCTGGCCGTCGCCATCAATACCGGCACCAACCTGCCTTCTGTTGCGACACCGAATGGCCAGGCGGCATTTTTATTCCTGCTGACCTCGGCACTGGCTCCCCTCATTCGTCTTTCCTATGGCCGGATGGTCTGGATGGCGCTGCCGTATACGATAGTACTGACCCTGGTCGGTTTATTCTGCATTGAATATACCCTAACGCCAGTAACAGAATGGATGACGCAATTAGGCTGGCTGGCTACACTTTAATAACAATAAACCGAGCAAATCACTGCTCGGTTTCACTTTTTGCATGATAATTATCCAATTACACTTTATTTCATTTTCCGCTAGTGGCGTGAAAATTGAATTGGTTTACACTGCCGACTCTACGCATGTTGCAGGGAAATTATTATGTTACGATTTTTGAACCAGTGCTCACGGGGTCGGGGCGCATGGTTATTGATGGCGTTAACCGCACTGGCGCTTGAAATGGTGGCGCTGTGGTTCCAGCATGTCATGCTGCTTAAACCTTGCGTCCTGTGCATTTATGAACGTTGCGCGTTATTCGGCATTATGGGTGCGGGTCTGGTTGGCGCGATTGCGCCGAAAACACCGTTACGCTATGTGGCACTGGTGATTTGGATTTACAGCGCATGGCGCGGCCTGCAGCTGGCGTATGAACACACCATGATCCAACTTCATCCTTCGCCATTCATGACCTGTGATTTTATGGCGCGTTTCCCGAGCTGGCTGCCTCTGGACAAATGGCTGCCGCAGGTGTTCGTCGCTTATGGTGATTGCGCACAGCGTCAGTGGGAGTTTTTGACGCTGGAAATGCCGCAGTGGCTATTGGGGATTTTTGCCGCGTATCTCGTCGTGGCCGTTCTGGTGGTCATTGCCCAGCCGTTTAAGCCTAAAAAGCGCGATCTGTTCGGTCGATAACCTAAGACGCTCTTGTGGAGCGCTGAGTGTGATGACAACGAACATCATCTCAGAATCAGCGATTAACGCTAAAACAGACTGGGCAAGATAAGATTCAACCCGACTAACGTCGGGTTTTCTTGCACATCACTTAGTACTTGATATCACGAGCCTGATCGCGCCCTTCCTGTTTATTCTGGCGATGATCCTGGCGGCAATCAGCATTACCGACAACACCATTACGGCATTCCTGCTTAATTTCACGGGATTCCTGACGCGTATCCTGGCGAACTTCCCTGGCATCACGGCGCTCACCAGCCTGCTGGGTTTCAGCCTGCGCGGGAACAATGGTCATCAGGGACGTGGCAGCCAGCAGCATCAACGCAAACTTCTTCATTATCAACCCTCTAAATATTCATCACGCCTCTACGACGTCCTAAAATTATAGGTTTAAGACATATTTTTTGCTTGATGGAAAGTGCTGGCTTTTGCCGTTTTTCTCTTACCTCTTCAATCCTCTATGAAAATAAATTGCCACAAAATATAACCATTAAAACCGGCCATTTTTGGGCCGCAGATGGCCCTGTACGATAAGGTAAACACTGGTGATTAAAAGCAATCCAGCAACGGCTATCATCCAGTAAATTTCATTTGGGGCAGGACTGAAGATGAGATTGCCGTCTGCATCATCCGGATAGTTGAGCAGTGACCCGATACCGGCAATCACCTGAATGGCGCTGGCGCACAATAACGCCACTCTGGCCCCTGCAAAGCGGGCCAGGATGGTCGCGGCCAAACCGGCGGTGGTCAGCAGCCAACCGCCTAAGCACATCAGGACCAAAAACATTCCGCCAAATAATGTCCCTCCCACCTCTCGCGGTGTTATCAGCAGGATACCGAAAAATGACTGAACTCCGAGCAGAGTAAGTGCCGCTATTCCGCAGAATACGTAATAGATCAGGTGATTCATTGCGCCTCATTAAACAATTAATAATGACCTTATTATACGGGCTAACGGGTAAGCGAAAATACCTTTTACTTCAGGCACTCACGGTGCCCATTCGGGTTTATTAAGGCCCGGCAGCAGTAAAAAATGAGAGTACGTAGAGTGACCGATTGGGAGGAAGTTGCCGATCGTGCTGTGCTGCCTTGACCCACGTGCATTGCTGGGCAATCATCGGCAAATCTCCACGCGTACCGCTGTTTGAGAACAACAGAGGTACGCGTTTTTATTTATCTATGATGTCTGTTTGAACAGGCTCATGCGCTATGCATGAGCCCATTATTTGAGGTTATTAATGAAAAATACTGCACTGCTGCTCTCCCTACTGATGACAGCGCCTGCCCTGGCAGACGTCAGCATCAATTCCGATGGTATTCGGGTCAGTATGGATCGAGAAGACGAGATCAATGAGTGGAAAAATAAGCACAAGAATGAGTGCTCATCAGTCACCATCGGCGGCGTCAAAGTGACCAGCGACGGTTGTAGCGACGGCAAGAACAAAGAGAACCGCAGCGTCCACGGCGACAACAACCCTGGCAAGGGGCACGACAAAAACAAGAACAAATATGATGACGATGATGACTATAACGTCAAGGTCGAGCACTATGATGCTGACTCCACAAAAGGCAAAGGCAAGAGTAAGCAAAACAAATAAAATCTATTCGCTCAGATGAACTGACAGCTGCTGGTTATTAACCCGTGACCCGTCGCTCCTCGCCCAATGCGGGCGGGGAGTCGTTACGGTGAGAAAATCATATCAATCGGAATACGCTGACGCGTGCTGGGCATTAATGCCTGAGCCAACCAAATTTTATTGCTGCATAAAACGAGCAGGCAATAACGTGTTTTATTTCAACGACTCACTGCGCCCATTCGGGTTTATTGAGGATATGATCCTGCCAGTCCAAGACTTCGGACTCTTTCACCGCAATATGGCGCACAGAAATACGCTCACCGTGCATGGCGGATTTTGAACCGGTCACCAGTGGGTGCCAGTCTGGTAGCCCCTTCCCTTCGGCCAATAACCGATAGGCGCAGGTCATCGGCAACCATTCAAAGGTCGGAAGATTATCGCGGGTAAGTTTGATGCAATCGGGTTCGTACTCGAAACGACGTTCGTAGTTACGACACTGGCAGGTTTTGATGTTTAGCTGACGGCAGGCGACGTTGGTGAAATAAATTTCATCGGTGTCTTCATCCATTAATTTATGCAGGCAGCATTGACCACAGCCATCGCATAACGACTCCCACTCAGCATCGGTCATGTCGTCCAGGGATTTACGTTGCCAGAAAGGTAAGTCGTTCATTCGGGTATCCGCCATTGCAATAAAGCTGCACCTTATAACCAGTCTGGCAGGCTGATGCAAGTTTTGCCGCCCAAAAAGGCGGCAAGCAGAGATTACAACACCCGGGTGGTCAGCGTTTGACCATTAAAACTGACGGTCAGTTCATCACCACTGTGTAGCGGACCCACCCCTTCCGGCGTGCCGGTCAGCACCACATCACCGGCTTTCAGCGTGAAAAATTTACTCATATAGGCAATCAGCGGAATAATCGGGTGGATCATATCCGCCGTCGTGCCGTGCTGACGCATTTCGCCGTTAATGCTCAGGCTGAGCATGGTGTTCTGCGGGTCATCCTTAAACTCGGCCACCGGAATAAAGCCGGACAGCGGGCATGAGTTATCAAATCCCTTCGCTTTCTCCCAGGGTTGCCCGGCCTTTTTCATTTTTCCCTGAATATCACGCAACGTGAGATCAAGCGCCACACCGTAACCGGCAATGGCTTTACGCACATGATCTTCCGTTGCCTGCCGTAGCGTCGCGCCAATCAATACCGCCAGTTCGACTTCGTGATGTACAGACCCCATATTTGCAGGGATCGCCAGCGGCTGGCGTAAATCACACAATGCGGTTTCTGGTTTAATGAAAAGTACCGGTTCTTCCGGCGTCGCGCTGCCCATCTCCTTAATATGCTTTGCATAATTACTGCCTACGCAAACCACTTTACTCACTGGGTAATCAAGCAGAGCACCTTGCCAATTATGGTGTTGATACATTATTTTCCCCTAACGTAATCGTGGACTTCAGGAACTGCATCGACGAGGCATGACGCGGCCGGATACAGTTTAACGTTTAGCGTCTGATTTATTTTCTCCGGCTACCGAAAGATGCTGTTTCAGTAAATTTTCCGGCGGCGGCGGCAGTTGTAAATAATAGCCCTGTTCAGCAAGCGCCTGTTTTACTTTATCAAGATCGGCGTTAGCGAGTTTTTTACGCCCATCGAGAGGCAGGATCATCGCAAGCTGGGGCTGACCGAATCCCTTCAGCAGTTCTTCAGGAACCCGTGAGAAATCGTCTTTTTTTTCGACATATAAATAGGTCTGGTCACGCTTAGTACTTCTGTAGATCACACAAAACATACATTTACTCTTTTTAATGCGTAATTTCGACATACGCTAACATCAATCAAACCCGCCCCACAAGCCAGCTGCCTCAGTTTTGAGGTGCAGATTTTCGCATCCCGTCACTATTTTTATCTGTCCTGTGGCACAAACCTGTCACATTCCTTTGAAGAGGATCGTCATCGTCCGGAAGTGACACCGAACCTGGTGGTTGCGATTGCATCTCCCCTCCCCACGGACTCATACCAGACAGGTGGCATTGACTCGTGTTCTGAATGATGTTTTTTCACTTCATGCGCTTTCATAATTGCATGTGTGATTGCATTGCTTGCCAGTATAGCTTCTGCTGGTTTTCACACTGGCGGAGCTGCATGTGGCACATGAACACCTCAATCTCACTTCCTTGTGTCTACCTATGGCAGCCGCCAGAATCGCATCCACCGTAAACGCCGCGCTGTCGGGTTTCCATGTCGGCGATAGTGGTTCGTTCACCTGCCGCGTTGAATCTGGTGACTAGGTTATCGGCTTTGTGTTTGAACTGGCCGTAAGTTGCCTATGATGACTTTCAGTCAGGCAACGAAAAAAAGCAAAGATCTCCTACTTCCGTTTTAATGACCTGAGGCACGCCTGGGTAAATTGGCATGTTCAGAACGGAACCCCGTTAGTGATGTTAAAAGAAATGGGCGGATGGTAAACACTGGAAATGGTGAAAAAATACACTTCCCTGGGTGGGGAACATTTAAACAAATTCGTAGGTTCCGTCACGTTTTTGGCACATGAAAATGAGCTTGATATGAGAAGGGAATTGAAAAATGCAGCATCACATTGACAGATAAAGGTTTTTTTGAAAAACGGTGAGTTAACTCTATTTAAGATAAGTAGACTTTTATTATGAATTAACGGGATGGTGACTTGCCTCAATATAATACTGACTATAACATGCCTTCTGGACTTCGGAATATCACTCCGCACTGGAGATGATAAATAGCAAATTGAGTAAGGCCAGGATGTCAAACACGCCAATCGAGCTTAAAGGCAGTAGCTTCACCTTATCAGTGGTTCATTTGCATGAAGCAGAACCCGAGGTTATTCGTCAGGCGTTAGAAGACAAAATCGCGCAGGCACCTGCTTTTTTAAAACATGCTCCTGTCGTGGTTAATGTCAGCGGTCTTGAAAGCCCGGTAAACTGGCCGGTTCTACAAAAGGTCGTTGCGTCCACCGGTCTGCGTATTGTCGGGGTTAGCGGATGCAAAGACGCCCGACTGAAAGCGGAAATCGACGAGATGGGCCTCCCTTTACTGACCGAGGGTAAAGAGAAAGTGGTTCGTTCCGCTCCCGTTGAAGTCGCTGCGCCCGTTCCCCCACCGCAAAACGTTACTCCTATCACAAAAACGCGATTAATTGATGTACCGGTTCGTTCCGGCCAGCGTATTTATGCTCCACAATGTGATCTGATTGTTACAAGTCACGTCAGTGCTGGCGCGGAGTTGATTGCCGACGGCAATATTCACGTTTACGGTATGATGAGAGGCCGCGCGCTGGCAGGCGCAAACGGCGATCGGGAAGCGCAAATTTTTTGTACGCATCTGACGGCAGAACTGGTGTCTATCGCAGGTGTTTATTGGCTGAGTGATAAAATCCCAGCAGAATTTTATGGCAAAGCGGCACGTCTGCAACTGGCAGAGAACGCTTTGACAGTTCAACCGTTGAATTGATCCCTTTTAACAAGGAATTTCTATGGCACGCATTATTGTTGTTACTTCGGGTAAAGGGGGCGTTGGCAAGACCACCTCCAGCGCGGCCATCGCTACAGGTTTGGCCCAGAAGGGAAAGAAAACTGTCGTTATTGATTTTGATATCGGCCTGCGTAACCTCGACCTGATCATGGGATGTGAACGTCGCGTCGTTTACGATTTCGTGAACGTGATTCAGGGCGATGCGTCACTCAATCAGGCGTTAATCAAAGATAAACGTACTGAAAATCTCTTCATTCTTCCGGCATCACAAACCCGCGATAAAGATGCACTGACCCGTGAAGGCGTCGCGAAAGTGCTTGATGATCTGAAAACGATGGATTTCGATTTCATCGTCTGCGACTCTCCGGCAGGTATTGAAACCGGCGCGCTGATGGCGCTCTATTTTGCCGATGAAGCGATTATCACCACCAACCCGGAAGTCTCCTCGGTACGTGACTCTGACCGTATTCTGGGCATTCTGGCCTCAAAATCACGTCGTGCAGAGAATGGTGAAGATCCAATCAAAGAACACCTGCTGTTAACGCGCTACAACCCAGGCCGCGTCAACAAAGGCGATATGCTCAGCATGGAAGACGTGCTTGAGATCCTGCGTATCAAACTGGTGGGCGTCATCCCGGAAGACCAATCCGTATTACGTGCATCTAACCAGGGCGAGCCGGTCATCCTCGATATCAACGCGGATGCAGGCAAAGCGTATGCAGATACTGTGGAACGTCTGTTGGGAGAAGATCGTCCTTTCCGCTTCATTGAAGAAGAGAAGAAAGGTTTCCTCAAACGCCTGTTCGGAGGATAAGTTATGGCATTACTGGATTTTTTTCTCTCGCGGAAAAAGAGTACAGCTAACATCGCAAAAGAGCGACTGCAAATTATTGTCGCGGAGCGCCGTCGCAGTGACGCCGAGCCGCATTATTTACCGCAGCTGAGAAAGGATATTCTCGAGGTTATCTGCAAATATGTGCAAATAGATCCGGAAATGGTCACCGTGCAGCTTGAACAAAAAGACGGCGATATTTCTATCCTCGAACTTAACGTGACGTTACCAGAAGCAGAAGAGTCCCGATAACGTTCTGCACAAATAGCGCATGTATTATAGAAGGCAGATAATTCTGCCTTTTTTATTTTCGATGGCTGGGCAAAAACTCAGCGTGTCACGTTTATTCCAGTTTAAACTTTGGATAACGCTCCTGAAAATAACCGCGTAAAAACTCAACCGTAATACGGATTTTTGCCGAAGTCGCAAGACGAGAAACATAAACTGCCCAGATATTGGCGGGCTGATAATACTCCGGCAGCACGTGTACCAGATGACCACTGGCAATGTTGTCGCACACATCCCACCATGAGCGTAGCGCAATCCCCTGCCCATCCAGACACCACTGATGCACAATCTCGCCGTGGTTGGATGACAACGCGCCAGTCACTTTGATCGAGTGGACGCCCTCTTTGTTACGCAATTGCCAAATGCCAAACGGATGGTCACGCTCCTTAATGACCAGACATGGATATGTTGCCAGCTCAGAAAGTTGTTTCGGCGTACCGTGCTGCGTCAGAAATTCTGGCGATGCGCATAAAACGCGATAGTTGGTGGCCAGTTTGCGGGCAATCAAATTCGGTGCAATATCATCCCCGATACGAATGTCGAGATCGACCCCTTCATTGACCAGATCCACCAGCCGGTCTTCAACGTCAAAGCGCACTTCCAGTTGCGGATACTGTTTTGCCAGGGCGGAGAGTGCCGGGGCGACAACCCGACGCCCAAAACCAAAACTGCTGATTACCCGTAGCATGCCCTGCGGTACCTGCCGCACGTCGGACAGTTCATCCATCATCTGATCCACATCCTGCAAAATGCGCTGCGCCCATTCGTAGATGCGCTCCCCCTCTTCGGTGATGGTGACCCGCCGGGTGGTTCGGTGCAATAACACAACGTTCAGCGTCTGTTCCAGCAGCGCGACACGCTTGCTGATAAATGCAGGGGAAACGCCCAACTCTTCCGCCACGGCGGCAAATCCGGCACGACGGGCAACCAGCATAAAGACGCGTAAATCATTCAGCAGCGGCAGATTATTCATGATCTGTGTTTTATGTTTCACCAGTTAGGGGGATTAACTATCAATCAGTCAATTATAGGATAAAGGGGAAGTCAATTTTGGTTGCTGATAAGTGAGAGCTGGTATGAAGAAAACCTATCGTATTGCCGCTATTCCCGGGGACGGTATTGGGAAAGAAGTTCTGCCTGAAGGTATTCGTGTCTTGCAGGCCGCCGCTGAGCGCTGGGACTTGTCCCTGAGCTTTGAGCCGATCGAATGGGCCAGCTGTGAGTACTATACCCATCACGGAAAGATGATGCCTGATGACTGGCACGAGCAACTTAAGTCCTATGATGCCATCTATTTTGGCGCCGTCGGCTGGCCGGAAACGGTGCCTGACCACGTCTCATTGTGGGGCTCACTGCTGAAATTCCGCCGCGAGTTTGATCAGTACGTCAACCTGCGCCCGGTACGTCTCTTCCCGGGGGTTCCGTGTCCGCTGGCCGGAAAACAGGCGGGTGATATTGATTTTTACGTGGTGCGCGAAAATACCGAAGGCGAATACTCTTCGCTGGGCGGACGCGTCAACGCCGGGACCGAGCATGAACTGGTTATCCAGGAGTCCGTGTTTACCCGTCGCGGCGTGGATCGCATTCTGCGTTACGCCTTTGAGCTGGCGCAAAGTCGCCCACGCAAAACACTCACCTCTGCCACCAAATCTAACGGTCTTGCCATCAGCATGCCGTACTGGGATGAACGTGTTGAGGCGATGGCCACGCAATACCCGCAGATCCGCTGGGATAAGCAGCACATCGATGTACTGTGCGCCCGCTTCGTTTTACAGCCAGAACGCTTTGACGTGGTGGTCGCCTCTAACCTGTTCGGCGACATCCTGTCCGATCTGGGTCCGGCCTGTACCGGAACCATCGGCATTGCGCCCTCTGCCAACCTCAATCCTGAGCGCACTTTCCCGTCACTGTTCGAGCCGGTACACGGCTCAGCGCCGGACATCTACGGTAAAAACATCGCCAACCCCATTGCGACCATTTGGGCTGGCGCCATGATGCTGGATTTCCTCGGTAATGGTGATGAGCGTTTCCATAATGCACACAATGCCATTCTGGCGGCCATTGAGCAGGTGATTGCCAGCGGGCCTAAAACGCCCGATATGAAAGGCGTTGCCTCCACGCAACAGGTGGGTGATACCATTTGTCAGGCTATCCTGCGTTGAGGTCAAACCACAGAATAAGAGCCGCGTCACTGACGCGGCTTTTTTTATTCATTCTCCCCGGTAAATTCCTGCGCCATTTCACCTTTTATTATTTCCGTTCCG
This sequence comes from Citrobacter sp. GW821-FHT02E08, assembly GCF_059421685.1. Taxonomy (NCBI): domain Bacteria; kingdom Pseudomonadati; phylum Pseudomonadota; class Gammaproteobacteria; order Enterobacterales; family Enterobacteriaceae; genus Citrobacter; species Citrobacter sp. GW821-FHT02E08. Next base: position 261,431 of record NZ_JBWKVL010000004.1, read on the forward strand.
TGTTTTATTGCTTCACGCATCCGCTAATTGTTTAATTCATGTAACAACTAAATAATTAAATCGTTAATACAGCAGTAACAAGTCTTGACCCTACAGCGTGATTACAACAACAGGCCAATGCCAAATACGGGCGACGACGCCCAGGAGATCACCCATGTTGAGCAATGTAAAAAAGAAAAAAGATGTGCCGCTGATCGCCATCAGCTTACTGGCCATCCTTTTTATCGCAGCAACATTAAGCCTCTTCCCCCAGCAGTCTGCGCAAGCAGCAAACACCATTTTTAACGGCGTTACCCGGATGCTCGGTTCCGCTGTTCAGGTCCTGGTGCTATTGGCAATGGGACTGGTCATTTATCTGGCGACCAGTAAATACGGCAATATTCGCCTGGGGGAGGGAAAACCGGAGTACAGTACCCTGTCCTGGTTATTTATGTTTATCTGCGCCGGATTGGGTTCTTCCACGCTCTACTGGGGCGTTGCGGAATGGGCGTATTACTACCAGACTCCGGGTCTGAATATCGCGCCGAACTCGCAAAAAGCCCTCGAATTTAGCATCCCCTACTCCTTCTTCCACTGGGGGATCAGCGCGTGGGCAACCTATACCCTGGCCTCATTAATCATGGCCTACCATTTCCATGTGCGTAAAAATAAAGGATTAAGCCTCTCGGGGATTATTGCCGCCATCACCGGCGTGCATCCGCAAGGCGTCTGGGGCCGTCTGGTCGACCTGATGTTCCTGATCGCCACCGTCGGCGCATTGACCATCTCTCTGGTCGTCACCGCGGCCACCTTTACTCGCGGGTTGTCTGCGCTGACCGGATTACCGGATAACTTCACGGTGCAGGCCTTCGTTATCCTGCTTTCCGGCGGAATTTTCTGCCTTAGCTCCTGGATTGGCATCAACAATGGCCTGCAACGCCTGAGCAAAATGGTCGGTTGGGGCGCGTTTCTGCTGCCGCTGCTGGTGCTCATCGTTGGCCCAACCGAGTTTATTACCAACAGCATCATCAACGCCATTGGCCTGACCACGCAGAATTTCCTGCAAATGAGTCTGTTCACTGACCCGCTTGGCGACGGTTCATTTACCCGCAACTGGACCGTGTTTTACTGGCTGTGGTGGATCTCTTATACCCCAGGCGTGGCGATGTTCGTTACTCGCGTGTCGCGCGGTCGTAAGATTAAAGAAGTCATCTGGGCGCTGATCCTCGGCAGCACCGTCGGCTGCTGGTTCTTCTTCGGCGTGATGGAAAGTTATGCCATCCATCAGTTTATTAACGGTGTGATCAACGTTCCGCAGATTATGCAAACGCTGGGTGGCGAAACCGCCGTGCAGCAAGTATTGATGTCGCTCCCGGCCGGTAAGCTGTTCCTGGCGGCGTATCTGGCGGTGATGATTATTTTCCTCGCCTCCCACATGGATGCGGTGGCCTATACCATGGCGGCGACCAGCACGCGAAACCTGCAGGAAGGTGAAGATCCTGAGCGTGGACTGCGTCTCTTCTGGTGTGTGGTTATTACCCTGATTCCGCTGTCGATTTTGTTTACCGGCGCCTCGCTGGAAACAATGAAAACTACCGTGGTACTGACAGCGCTTCCGTTCCTCGCCATCTTACTGGTGAAGGTCTTTGGCTTTATTCGCTGGTTAAAGCAGGACTATGCCCACGTCCCTGCCCATCAAATTGAAAGCAGTCTTCCCGAAACGCAGGAGCGCGCGCCCGTATCAACGCCCACGCTGCCCGCCGGGACAATACTCAAAGGCGACCACTGAGCGCCACGAGCCAACATCCTCTTACTGACAAAAAATAAAAGGTAACCCTATGAGCAATCTGAGCCCTGAATTTGTTTTGCCTGACAACTTTTGTGCAAACCCACAGGATGCCTGGACCATTCCGGCACGCTTTTACACTAACCAGCAGGCATTCGAACATGAAAAAGAGAACGTGTTTGCCAATAGCTGGATTTGCGTCGCGCACAGCAGCGAACTGGCGAAGCCGAATGATTATGTGACCCGTGAGATCATCGGTGAAAATATCGTCCTGGTGCGCGGTCGCGACAATATTCTGCGCGCCTTCTATAACGTCTGCCCGCATCGCGGTCATCAGTTACTGAGCGGCGAAGGGAAAGCGAAAAACGTGATTACCTGCCCGTACCATGCCTGGGCTTTCAAGCTGGATGGCAATCTCGCTCACGCCCGTAACTGTGAAAACGTCGCCAATTTCGACAGTGAAAAGGCCCACCTCACCCCGGTTCGCCTTGAAGAGTACGCCGGTTTTGTCTTTATCAACATGGACCCTAATGCGGCCAGCGTTGAGGAGCAGTTACCGGGGCTGGCGGCAAAAGTGGTGGAGGCGTGCCCGGAGGTTCATGACCTGAAACTCGCGGCCCGTTTTACCACCCGCACCCCGGCAAACTGGAAGAATATCGTCGACAACTATCTGGAATGCTACCACTGTGGCCCGGCACACCCTGGCTTCTCTGATTCCGTACAGGTGGATCGCTACTGGCATACCATGCATGGAAACTGGACGCTGCAGTACGGTTTTGCCAAACCGTCTGAGCAGTCATTCAAATTTGAAGAGGGTGTGGATGCCGCCTTCCACGGTTTCTGGCTGTGGCCCTGCACCATGCTCAATGTCACCCCTATCAAGGGGATGATGACCGTTATCTATGAATTCCCGGTTGATGCGGAAACCACCCTGCAAAACTACGATATCTACTTTACCAACGAAGAATTAACGGATGAGCAGAAGTCGCTGATCGAATGGTATCGCGACGTGTTCCGCCCGGAAGATTTACGTCTGGTCGAAAGCGTACAAAAAGGGCTGAAATCACGCGGCTATCGCGGTCAGGGGCGCATTATGGCGGATACCAGCGGGAGCGGAATTTCCGAGCACGGTATCGCCCATTTCCATAATCTGGTCGCCCAGGTGTTCCAGAATTAATTGTACAGGGAGAGAGCCATGTCCGTATTTCAGTCTTCACTTTTTCGTCAACAAGCGTTCATTGCTGGCGTCTGGCGAGATGCCGATGATGACGCCACGCTGGCGGTGACGAACCCGGCAACGGGCGCGACGCTGGGAAAAATCCCCAATATGGGCGCAGAGGAAGCGCGTCAGGCGGTTGACGCCGCCTCGCAGGCATTACCGGCCTGGCGGGCGATGACTGCCGCTCAGCGTGGGATGTTACTCAAAGCCTGGCATCGTCTGATCCTCGACAACACCTCTGCGCTGGCGCAGATCATGACCGCCGAGCAAGGTAAGCCGCTGGCGGAGGCAGAGGGGGAAATTGCCTACGCCGCGTCGTTTATCGAATGGTTTGCCGAGCAGGGAAAACGCACCAACGGCGACGTTATCCCCTCCCCGTCCACCGATAAACGGTTGATGGTGATCCGCCAGGGAATTGGCGTCTGTGCCGCCATCACGCCGTGGAACTTCCCTGCGGCGATGATCACCCGCAAAGCCGGGCCTGCGCTCGCGGCAGGTTGTACGATGGTGCTCAAACCGGCGAATGAAACGCCATTCACCGCGCTGGCGCTGGCGGAACTGGCGCGACAGGCGGGGATCCCGTCCGGTGTTATCAATGTCGTGACCGGTAAGTCCCGCGATATCGGGGCGGTATTCACCGGTGATGAGCGCGTGCGCAAACTCTCCTTCACGGGGTCAACCGAAGTGGGCCGTGTCCTGATGCGCCAGTGTGCCGACAGCATTAAAAAGGTGTCGCTGGAGCTGGGCGGTAACGCGCCGTTTATCGTCTTTGAAGATGCCGACCTCGACAAAGCCGTGGAAGGCGCGCTGGTCGCCAAATTCCGTAATGCCGGGCAAACCTGCGTGTGCGTAAACCGCTTTTATATTCATCACGCCATTTACGACGCGTTTTGCGAGAAATTCGTCGCCAGGGTCGCGGCGCTGCGGGTGGGCGACGGCAGTCAGCCCGGCGTACAAACAGGACCGCTGATCAACAGTGATGCCGTGCAAAAAGTGCAGTCCCTGCTCGACGATGCGCTGACCCGTGGCGCCACGCTGTTAACCGGCGGCCAGCGTCATGCGGCAGGCGGCAATTTCTTTACCCCCACGGTGATAGGCAACGTGCAGCCAGGCTCTCAACTGTTGCAGGAAGAGATCTTTGGCCCGGTTGCCGCACTGGTGAAATTCGACGATGAACAGGATGTTATCCGTCAGGCTAATGACACCATTTATGGCCTGGCATCGTATTTCTACACCAATGACGCCGCGCGGATCTGGCGCGTTTCAGAACAGCTTGAGTACGGGATGGTGGGGATCAATACCGGACTCATCTCCAATGAAGTCGCGCCGTTTGGCGGCGTCAAACAGTCGGGGCTGGGGCGCGAAGGGTCAGAGTACGGGATCGAAGATTATCTGGAGATGAAATACCTCTGCCAGGGGCTGTAACGATGACAGGTCCCGACGCGGCCAATGCGCAGCGTCGGGCTGATTTTTAAGGGAGTGCTGCGATGTCCGAATATCAAATGCATCAGGTGCGGGTGAGTCAGGTTGAAACCCTCACCGCGCATGTAAAGCGTTTTACCTTGGTCGCTGCGTCGGGCGGCGCGTTACCCGCCTTCAGCGGCGGTAGTCATATTATTGTCCAAATGCGTGAGGGCAATCAGCTCTATAGCAATGCCTATTCGCTGATGAGTTCCCCGCTGGATACCTCTCACTGGCAAATTGCCGTGAGGCTGGAGGAAAACTCCAAAGGGGGATCCCGCTATCTGCATCAGCAGGTGAAACCCGGCGACACGCTCACCGTGTCCACCCCGAAGAATCTCTTCGCGCTCGCACCGCAGGCGAAAAAACATCTGCTGATCGCCGGGGGAATTGGGATCACCCCATTCCTCTCTCAGATACCCGAACTGGAACAGCGCCAGGCGCAGTGGCAGCTCCATTATTGTGCCCACAGCCAGGAGAGTTGCGCGTTTCACAGTGAGTTATCTCAGCACATCAATGCCTCCCGTATTCATCTGCACCTTTCGTCAGAAGGCACACGGTTGGAACTGGCGCGTCTGCTGGCGGATGTTGAACCGGGCACCCATATCTATACCTGCGGTCCGGCAGCACTTAACGACGCCGTAAGACGCGAGGCTGCCGCTCTCGGCATCGACAAAGATGCTCTGCATTTTGAACAATTTGCCGTTGAAGATAAGGTGGGCGATGTCTTTACCCTCGTGCTGGCCCGTTCGGGACGCGAATTTGTGGTCCCCGAAGAGATGACGATTTTGCAGGTGATCGAAAATAACAAAGCGGCGAAGGTGGAGTGTTTGTGCCGTGAAGGGGTGTGCGGCACATGTGAAACGGCGATTCTCGAAGGGGAAGCCGATCACCGGGATCAGTATTTCAGTGACGATGAAAAAGCCAGCCAGCAAAGTCTGCTCATCTGCTGCTCACGCGCCAAAGGTAAGCGACTGGTGCTGGACTTATGATCTCACGGCCGAATAACGGGAGCGCCTGGCTCCCGTTTTCGTCTGGTTTAGCGGGGATACTCTTGCAGCAGACGGTTGAGCTGTTCGGCCATCAGCTCCGCGCGCCATCCGGAAATCAGCTCCGGCAATGTCGCCTGCGGTTTTAGCTTCCAGTGCCAGTTGAGCAACTGGTTTATCTGGCGGCGGGAGGCGAGCAGCTCGGCGCTGAGATTATGCGCCGCACTGACGTCGGCAACCAGCGCCTTGATGGCTTTGAATGCCTTGCGGTAGCCCGGCATATCCATCAGATTCAGCAAGGGTTGCGGGAGGCTCTCTTCCGGGAGCGCCTGCGCTTGTGCCACCAGCGAAATCAGCGTCTTGCCGTGAAAACGAATTTCACTGCCGGAAAGCCCAAGACCGTCGAGTTCCCCCAGACTGCCTGGCATATAGCGGGCAACAGCCCACAGATGTTCTTCGCGCACCACAAAATTGACCGCCAGATCGCGCTCACGCGCTTTACGCAGTCGCCAGTCGGCCAATAATTGCAGGCAGGCCAGTTGACGGGTACGCAGCTGCCAGGCGTTGGTAATTTCACGCCAGGCGTCTTCAGGCGCGAGGATCTCCTGACGGCGTTGCTGCATCAAACGACACTCATCCAGCGCAGCTGGCAACCAACCACTCTCTTGCGTTTCCGCCATCAGCTTTGCGGTGATCGGTAATAGATACCAGACATCGGCCGCCGCATACTCACACTGGCGCTCCGTTAACGGTCTGGCCAGCCAGTCGGTACGGGATTCACTCTTGTCCAGCGCTACGCCGGTGAACTCTTCCACCATCGATGCAAATCCCCATGACAAGGGACGTCCGCAAAATGCGGCGAGGATTTGCGTGTCGATCAGCGGCTGCGGCAGTTCACCAAAGGTATTCAGAAACACTTCCAGATCTTCACTGCCCGCATGCAGATATTTGGTAATGGCGGTATCGCGTAAAATGGCGCGCAGTGGGGACCAGTCGGTGATCCCGTGCGGATCAATCAGCGCAACGTGTTCGCCATCAAACAGCTGGATAAGACCCAACTGCGGATAATAGGTGCGCGTGCGGACAAATTCAGTGTCCAGGGCAATGGCCTTAAACGCACGGACCGCTTCGCACAGGGTTGCCAGTGCGTCGTCCGTCGTGATCATTTGGTAATTCAAATCGTGTTCTCTTAGGTTTGCGCCAAAAAAAACGCCGGCTTAACCGGCGTCTGACGACTCATTTAAAGCTTATGCCTTATTGTCTACTTTGCCACGCGCTTCGTCACGTAATTCTCGTCGCAAAATTTTTCCGACGTTAGATTTTGGCAACTCGTCACGGAATTCCACCAGCTTAGGCACTTTGTAGCCCGTCAGATGGCGACGACAGAAAGTGACCAACGCCTCATCGGTGAGAGAAGCGTCTTTTTTCACCACAAAAATCTTCACCGCCTCGCCGCTGCTGCCGGATGGCACGCCCACCGCGGCCACTTCCTGAACGCCAGGATGCTGCATGACCACATCTTCAATCTCGTTCGGATAGACGTTGAAGCCGGAGACCAGAATCATGTCCTTTTTACGGTCAACGATGCGCAGGAAACCTTCTTCATCCATCACCGCGATATCACCGGTATGCAACCAGCCCCCTTTGACGATCTCATCCGTCGCGTCGGGACGCTGCCAGTAACCCAGCATCACCTGTGGGCCTTTGATGCACAGCTCGCCCGGCTCTCCCGGCGGCACTTCGTTGTCATCATCGTCCACCAGTTTGACCTCGGTGGAGGGAACCGGTAAGCCAATACTGCCGCTGTGATAGTCGATATCATGCGGGTTAACGCTCACCAGCGGCGAGCATTCGGTCAGCCCGTAACCTTCCAGCAGGTATTGCCCGGTCAGCTTCACCCAGCGCTCCGCTACGGCTTGCTGGACAGGCATTCCGCCACCTGCTGACAGATGCAAGGTAGAAAAGTCGAGCTGCTGGAACTCTTTGTTATTTAACAGGGCATTAAACAGCGTGTTCACGCCCGTCATGGCGGTGAACGGGTATTTCGCCAGCTCTTTAACCAGACCAGGGATATCACGCGGGTTGGTGATCAGCAGGTTTTGACCGCCCAGTTCAATGAACAGTAAGCAGTTCATGGTCAGGGCGAAGATGTGATACAGCGGCAGCGCGGTGACCACCAGCTCTTTACCCGGATGCAACAGCGGCCCGTAGGTAGCATTCACCTGCTCGAGGTTTGCCAGCATATTGCGGTGCGTCAGCATCGCCCCTTTCGCCACCCCAGTCGTGCCACCGGTATACTGCAGAAAAGCCAGATCTTCAGGCACCACCTCAGGCTTCACATATTGCATGCGATAGCCGTTCTGTAACGCGCTACGAAATGAAATCGCATCCGGCAGATGGTACTTCGGCACCAGACGCTTAATGTATTTCACTACGAAGTTAACCAGTGTGCCTTTCGCCGTCGAGAGCTGATCGCCCATACGGGTCAGGATCACGTGTTTTACGGCCGTTTTCTCAACCACTTTTTCCAGCGTATGGGCAAAGTTGGAGACAATCACGATGGCCGTCGCGCCACTGTCGTTGAGCTGATGCTCCAGTTCACGCGGTGTATACAGGGGATTGACGTTGACCACGATCATCCCGGCACGCAGGATACCAAACAGTGCGACAGGGTACTGCAACAGGTTCGGCATCATCAGCGCGACACGATCGCCCTTTTTAAGCCCGAGCCCCTGCTGCAAATACGCCGAAAATGCCCGGCTACGCTCTTCGAGTTTGCGGAAGGTCATCACCTCCCCCATATTGACGAACGCAGGCTGATCGGCGTAGCGCGCCGAAGCCTGTTCGAACAGTTCCACCAGGGATTGATAACGGTCAGGATTGATCTCCGCCGGGACATCTGCGGGATAACGGTTAAGCCAAACCTTCTTCAAAACATCACCTCTAAAATGCGTGTTCGTCGTCATCACAACCCCAGTAAATAAACAAGCCGTTAACATAATATTAACTCAGCGTACCAGTTTATTAATTACTCAACTGAAAGGTTGCGAAGCGCGTCACTATTTATTTTTCTTCTATCCGTATTAATGCAGAAACAGCGGACGAGCCGCTGTTTCTTTTATCGACAAAACAATGAGTTACTCTGTTACTATCGTCTGAACCTGGACGGGGCCGGGGTTATACCATCCGCCATAACCATAGCCGTAACCATAGTGTCTGGCGCGTGCACCGTAAAACCACGGATCAATCGGCTGAGGCGGCATCACAACCTGTTGCGTAACCCGCCAGCGCTTATAGCCCGTAACCTGCATCAGCATAAATTTATACGGGGTATTGCCGATTTTACCGTCGACAGTTCCGCTGATTGGGCCGACGACAGTAACCAGTTGACCACGAAAATCAACCGGGTCAAGGAACCCGTTCACGTCTGCCATAATGCGTCCGCGTGACACTTCGCCGAGCACCGGTCGCGCGCCGCTATCCAGAGACACCGTCGCGATCTCCAGACGGGTTTTCCCCTGCTGGTTTTGCACGTCCACCACTTTGCCGCCAAAACGCGCTTCCTGGCCGACATACAGTTGCGGCGCGTTCATCACCCGCGCCAGATCCTGTTGCGGCGTTGGACTCGACCCTTTGATAGCATCCGGAACGGTGACGCAGCCACTCAGCATAAGCGCAACGGCTGCCGCCAGCATTCCTTTAACAATCTGTCTGTGAACCGCCATAATGCGACTCCTTCTTCTCAGCGCATATCACTGCATCAGGCTAATACTACTGAGATTCATTCTTTACCGGGAAGTTTCTTCCACGCCACGTTGTTACGCAAATAAACCGGTTCGGCATGCTCAACGGCGACGGTTTTTCCTGCCGCCAGCATTTGGCTGGCTAACGGCAGCATATCTTCTGCCGCAGGCAGCAAGACGTCGCCATCACGCAGCGCCAGACCGCTCTCGTTTGCCAGTTCCGGCCATGCAGGCCAACCCGTGCCCACCGTGGCCCACTCGCCGGAAAGTTGCTTTAACCGTGCGAGTACAGCATCCGGTTTTAACACCGCTTCAGTATCTTCACCGTGCCATACGCCATTTTCGTCGCGCTGATATTCTGCCCAGTAGACTTCGCCCATTCGGGCGTCAATCGCCGCCAGAACGCGGGTGGCGCCGGTTTTACGCCAGGCGCCCTGCGCCATCGTTGCCAGCGTCGAGACACCGATCATCGGAAGAGAGGCCCCCAACGCCAGACCTTGCGCAATACCGATACCAATGCGCACGCCGGTAAAGCTCCCCGGCCCGCGGCCAAAGGCCAGCGCGTTGATTTCGGCAAGCGTTGTGCCGCTGGTTGCCAGGATATCCTGAACCATCGGCAAGATTCGTTGGGTGTGTTCTCGTGGGCAAAGCTCAAATTGAGCGTTGATATTACCGTCATTCCACAGGGCAACAGAACAGGCTTCTGTGGCGGTATCGATAGCCAGAATTCGCATGGGTCTTCGTGCTTAGATCAATAAAATGGCGCGTATCTTACCATACTCCGTAACAAATTACTTAACCGATGGGAGGGCAAGAAACCGGACGGCGCGAGCAATATCCCGGGTGCGCGGCGCAGGCGGGAGACTGGCCAGGAACGTCGCGCCATAGGGACGCATAACGAGTCGGTTATCACAAATCACCAGCACGCCACGGTCATCGGCATCACGGATCAGGCGCCCCACCCCCTGCTTCAGGGTGATAACCGCATCCGGTAACTGAACCTCATCGAAAGGATCGCCGCCGCGCAGTCGGCAGTCTTCCATTCGCGCTTTGAGCAACGGGTCATCCGGCGAGGTAAACGGCAGCTTGTCGATAATCACCAGCGACAAGGTATCGCCTCGCACATCAACGCCTTCCCAGAAACTGCTGGTCGCCACCAGCAGCGCGTTGCCCGCGCTAACAAACTGCTGCAGCAGTTGACCTTTGCTGGTTTCGCCTTGCAGCAGCACCGGTAACGTCATGGTGGCGCGGAACTGTTCGGCAAGGTCGCGCATCATGGCGTGCGAGGTACACAGCATAAAGCAGCGCCCGTTGTTCGCTTCAATGATGGGTCTTAGCATTGCGGCTAACTGGCGCGCCGCGCCGGGTTGGTTGGTCTGCGGCAGGTTTCGCGGCACTAACAGCAGCGCCTGCTGCGTGTAATCGAACGGACTGGGAAGCAGCATGGATTCTGCCTCTTCAATCCCCAGTCGCGCGGTAAAGTGGTGGAGATCGTCATTCACCGACAGGGTCGCTGAGGTAAAAATCCAGCTACCGGGTTTCTGCGCCATCACCTCTTTGAATTTATCCGCAACACTCAGCGGCGTCAGCGCCAGGGTAAAATGCCGTGACGTACATTCATACCAGTAGCTGTAGCCTGGCTGATTGATCTCTTTCAGGCGTTTGAGGCGGGTGCGGTATAACGTGGCCCGCTCAAAGGCGGCGTCTAACAGCGCCGAGCGCCCCAGAGAAAGTTTCGCGACGTCGTAACACAGTTCGAGCGTGTCATCGAGCAACAGAAAGGCCCGCTGGACGCGCGGATCGGCGAGAAGCTCGCGCAGGTTCCCACGGTAGCCTGGCTCCCCTAATTGCAAACGGAAATCTTGCGCACTCTGGGCAAGGCGGTCAGCGCATTTTTGCAGTTGTTGGGTGTCTTTGAGCTCGGTGCGATACGCAATCGTAAAATCTTTTGCCAGATCAAGCAGCTGTCGGCTGGAGAGTGACTGTCCAAAATACTGGCTTGCGATGTCGGGAAGTTGATGGGCTTCGTCGAAGATCATCACCTCGGCCTCGGGGATCAGTTCACCGAAACCGCTCTCTTTCACCACCATGTCAGCCAAAAAAAGATGGTGGTTGACCACCACGACATCGGCATCCATCGCTTTTTTACGCGCTTTGACCACAAAGCACTCTTTGTAGAGCGGGCAATCGCTGCCCAGACAGTTGTCGTTGGTGCTGGTGACCAGCGGCCAGGCCTGGGAGTCTTCCGCCACGCTAACGCAGGTACTGATGTCGCCATCAAGGGTTTGATTAGACCAGGAGCGCAGTAAGATGACGTCGCTCAAAATTTGCACCGGCAAGTCACCGCCGGCCAGCGCCTGCTGTTCAAGACGCTCCAGACACAAATAGTTTGAGCGCCCTTTCAGCAGCGCCAGTTTGCCGGTGAACTTCAGGGCGTTTGCCACGGTAGGGAGATCGCGACTGTAGAGCTGATCCTGCAACGCTTTCGAGCCCGTTGAAATAATCACTTTCTTTTTGGCGCGCAACGCAGGCGCGAGATAGGCGTAGGTTTTCCCTGTGCCTGTTCCGGCTTCGACGACCAGAGGGGCCGAAGTTTCAATCGCATGGGCCACGGCAACGGCCATTTGTCGCTGTGGTTCGCGCGGCTTAAAACCCGCTATCGCTTTCGCTAACTGACCGTCTACGGCAAAATCGTCCGACACACTACCCCCTGTTCATTTGAACAGGGATTATGTCAGGCCAGAGGATCTTTCGCCAGTTGAAGAGGTGACGACGGCATAACAATGTGGCAGTCTTGCCGCGTAAAAATGGAACCTTAACGCTAACGAGGAGTAATTGATGACTATTGTCCGTATTGATGCCGAAGACCGTTGGTCTGATGTCGTTATCCACAACAATACCCTGTACTACACCGGCGTACCTGAGAACCTGGACGCTGACGCCTTCGAGCAGACGGCCAATACCCTGGCGCAAATCGATGCCGTACTGGAAAAGCAAGGCAGCAATAAGGCGCGCATTCTGGATGCGACCATTTTTCTTACCGATAAAAGTGATTTCGCGGCGATGAACAAAGCCTGGGATGCCTGGGTTGTTGCCGGACATGCGCCTGTACGTTGCACGGTACAGGCTGGGTTAATGAACCCGAAATATAAGGTTGAGATTAAAATTATCGCTGCCGTCTAAGGTCGCGTTATTCGTCCTCATCCTCAAAACGCGCCACGATCCGCTCGCCGGTATGGGTGGCGCGTAACTCCGCAGCCACCAGCGCAATCGCCTCCCCGCTACTCATTCCTTGTGACATCAGTTCCTGAATGCGTTCTACCGCTTTTTGCTGCTGATCGTGCGTGAGTGAAGGTAAACCTGCAAACATGATGAACTCCTGCTAAATTGTTAACGCTAATTATTTCATGCTACCCGGCACATAGCCAGTAGAGTAGTCACGAGTCAGGACAGATGAAGACGTTATCTCCCGCTGTAATCCAGTTACCCTGGCGTCAGGACGCCGCTGAACACTATTTTACGCCGCTGAGTCATACCCCCTGGGCCATGCTTCTGCATTCTGGTCACGCGGATCACCCGCATAACCGCTTTGACATTCTGGTGGCCGATCCCATCACGACGCTGGTCACACGTGGAGAAAAAACACGGGTCTGCGATGCGCATAACTGCACCACAACGACGGATGATCCGCTGAACGTCGTGCAGACAGCGCTGGCATCGCTGGCGATGACCCCATCGCACAGCGACGATTTTCCGTTTCAGGGGGGAGCTCTGGGGCTTTTTGGCTACGATCTGGGGCGTCGTTTTGAATCGCTGCCCGATATTGCCCAACACGATATCACGTTGCCGGATATGGCGGTGGGAATTTACGACTGGGCGCTGATTGTCGATAACCAAAAGCAAACCGTGTCGCTGCTCAGCCATTCGAACGCACTCGCACGACTCGACTGGCTGGAAAGCCAACAGGCGCCAGTGCATGAGCCGTTCAGCTTAACCTCCGCCTGGCAGTCGAACATGACGCGCGAGCAGTATGGTGAAAAATTTCGCCAGGTACAGGCTTATCTGCACAGCGGCGACTGCTATCAGGTGAATCTTGCCCAGCGTTTTCAGGCTGACTATCAGGGTGACGAATGGCAAGCCTTTGTGCGTCTCAATCAGGCCAACCGCGCCCCCTTCAGCGCCTTTTTACGTCTGGAAGATGGCGCTATTTTGAGCCTTTCACCAGAACGATTTATTCAACTCGCGAACGGCCACATTCAGACCCGCCCCATCAAAGGGACACTTCCGCGTCTGGAGGATCCGCACGATGACCGTCAGCAGGCGCAAAAACTCGCCAGCTCACCGAAAGACAGGGCGGAAAACCTGATGATTGTCGATCTGATGCGCAATGATATTGGCCGCGTTGCCGTACCAGGGTCCGTCAAGGTGCCCGAACTGTTTGTCGTTGAGCCGTTTCCGGCGGTACACCATCTGGTCAGTACCATCACCGCACAATTGCCCGACCACCTGCATGCCACCGATCTGCTGCGTGCCGCCTTCCCTGGCGGTTCGATCACCGGCGCGCCGAAAGTACGCGCGATGGAAATTATTGATGAACTGGAGCCCCAGCGACGCAATGCCTGGTGCGGCAGCATCGGGTATCTCAGCGTTTGCGGCAATATGGATACCAGCATCACCATTCGCACCCTGAGCGCGACAGAGGGAAAACTTTCGTGTTCCGCAGGCGGCGGGATTGTGGCGGACAGCCAGGAAGCGGCGGAATATCAGGAAACGTTTGATAAAGTGAATCGTATTTTGCATCAACTGGAGAACTAAGACGTGGATAACAGCAGCCTGACGCTCGATGATTTTTTATCACGGTTTCAACTTTTACGCCCTGAGATGAGTCGTGAAACGCTGAACAACCGTCAGGCCGCCGTACTGATCCCCGTCGTTCGTCGCCCTCAGCCTGGACTGCTGCTCACCCAGCGTTCCGTCCATCTACGCAAACACGCCGGTCAGGTGGCCTTTCCCGGCGGCGCGGTAGACAGCAGTGATGTGTCGCTTATCGCCGCTGCGCTGCGCGAAGCCCAGGAAGAGGTCGCGATCCCGCCAGAGGCCGTCGAGGTGATTGGGGTACTCCCTCCGGTAGATAGCGTTACCGGGTTTCGGGTGACGCCCGTCGTTGGCATCATCCCACCCGATCTTCATTATCACGCCAGTGAAGATGAAGTGTCTGCCGTGTTTGAAATGCCGCTGGCGCAAGCGCTGCAACTGAGGCGATATCATCCACTGGATGTGTATCGTCGCGGGGACTCTCATCGCGTCTGGCTTTCCTGGTATGAGCATTATTTCGTCTGGGGCATGACGGCCGGAATTATTCGTGAGCTGGCGCTGCAAATTGGCATGAGACCCTGACTATACTTAACTTTACACGTACCAAACACGACTTGAAACTCCACGCCCAATATTAGTAAAAGCAAGGTTATCTATTAGTTTAATTCATGTGAATAGTTAAGCTGATAGCCCTATTCCCTCTTACACTATGCAAAGTTATTACATCGTTACTGGAACCCCAGTTACCCTGTCAGGAGTATTATCGTGATTAGTCTATTCGACATGTTTAAGGTGGGGATTGGTCCCTCATCCTCCCATACTGTAGGGCCTATGAAGGCGGGTAAACAGTTCGTCGATGACCTGGTCGAAAAAGGATTATTGGATAGCGTTACCCGTGTCGCCGTGGATGTATACGGCTCGCTGTCATTAACGGGTAAAGGTCACCACACGGATATCGCCATTATTATGGGTCTGGCGGGGAACGAACCTGCCACCGTTGATATTGATAGCATCCCGGGTTTTATCCGCGACGTTGAAACGCGCGGACGCCTGTTGCTGGCTCAGGGTCGGCATGAAGTGGATTTCCCGCACAATAACGGGATGCGTTTTCATAATGACAATCTGTCATTGCACGAGAACGGAATGCAGATCCACGCGTGGAACGGCGAAACCGTCATCTACAGCAAAACCTATTATTCCATCGGCGGCGGTTTTATCGTTGATGAAGAGCATTTTGGTCAGGACGCAACGGGTGATGTGAGCGTGCCTTATCCGTTCAAGTCAGCCACCGAGATGCTGGAATATTGCAACAGCACCGGCCTGTCGCTTTCTGGCATGGTGATGCAAAACGAACTGGCGCTGCACAGCAAGAAAGAGATTGAAGAGTATTTCGCCAATGTCTGGCAAACCATGCAAGCCTGTATCGATCGCGGCATGAACACCGAAGGCATTCTGCCCGGTCCGCTGCGCGTTCCGCGCCGTGCGTCGGCGTTACGCCGGATGCTGGTTTCCAGCGACAAACTCTCCAGCGATCCGATGAACGTTATCGACTGGGTGAACATGTTCGCCCTGGCCGTTAACGAAGAGAACGCGGCGGGAGGCCGGGTGGTGACGGCACCAACCAACGGCGCCTGCGGTATCGTCCCTGCGGTGCTGGCTTATTATGACCATTTTATTGAGTCAGTCAGCCCGGACATCTATACCCGTTACTTTATGGCCGCTGGCGCTATCGGCGCACTGTATAAAATGAACGCCTCTATTTCTGGTGCTGAAGTCGGCTGCCAGGGCGAAGTTGGCGTGGCCTGTTCAATGGCTGCTGCGGGCCTGGCGGAACTGCTGGGCGCCAGCCCGGAGCAGGTTTGTGTGGCGGCCGAAATCGGCATGGAACACAACCTGGGCTTAACCTGCGATCCGGTTGCGGGTCAGGTGCAAGTGCCGTGTATTGAACGTAACGCGATTGCCTCGGTAAAAGCGATCAACGCCGCGCGTATGGCTATGCGTCGTACCAGCGCACCGCGCGTCTCGCTGGATAAAGTCATCGAAACCATGTACGAAACGGGCAAAGACATGAACGCCAAGTACCGTGAAACGTCGCGTGGCGGACTGGCCATTAAAGTGCAGTGTGACTAATACTTGAACCTCGCCCATCTGCAACGGATGGGCGAATTTTACGCATCACCCTCGTCTACTGTAATTTTCCCCACTACACTTGCTCTGTCGCGGTTGGCTTTTGTTGCCAACGGCTTATCGGGCAGCTCGTATGCAAACAGCTCAACGGATCATCAAAACCTACCGTCGTAACCGTTTCATTGTTTGCACGATTTGTGCGCTGACCACGCTCATCCTGACGTTATGTTTCCGCTTTATGTCAGAGCGAAATTTTAATCATCATCGAACCGTGTCGTTCGCCAATCATGCCGTTAACGCACTGGATGAGGTTCTGCGTCCCCTCAACTCCAGTCGGGATGTGATGCTGCCGTTGATTGGCCTCCCCTGCTCAGTCACCCATTTAGCACTGCGTAAACAGGCCGCCAAACTGCAAACGGTCCGTTCCATTGGTCTGGTCGAAGGGGGCGTATTGTACTGCTCCAGCATCTTTGGCTATCGCAATGTGCCGGTCCACCAACTGCATGCAAATCTCCCGGCGCCAGAGCCTTTACTTCTTCTCTCCATCGATCGCTCGCTTATCAAGGGCAGCCCTATTCTTATCCAGTGGTATCCGTCATCATCCAATGGCAAAAACGGGGTGCTGGTGATCGTGAACATCGATTTGCTGGTGGATATGCTGCTTGAACCAGAACAGCCGCAAATCACCAGCGCGAGTTTGTCCGTCGGCAATCACCATCTCCTTTATGGCAGAGGGGTCGTCGACACGTTACCCCCTCTTAATGGCGAACAACGTTATCAGCTTTCCTCACAATATTTTCCGTTCACCATTAGCGCGACCGGTCCAGGGGCGGGAGAACTGGCGCTAAAGCATCTGCCTTCTCAGCTCCCGCTCGCCATGATGCTCAGTCTGTTGGTGGGGTATCTCACGTGGCTGGCGACCGCCAACAGAATGAGTTTCTCCTGGGAGATCAATCTGGCCCTTGCCGCGCGCGAGTTTGAGCTTTTTTGTCAGCCATTAGTGAACGCACGTACACAACAATGTATTGGCGTAGAAATTCTGCTGCGCTGGAATAATCCCCGCCAGGGTTGGATCTCTCCGGATGTGTTTATTCCGATCGCCGAAGAGCACCATCTCATTGCCCCACTGACCCGCTACGTGATCGAGGAAACGGTTCGCCAGCGGCATTTTTTTCCGATGAGCAGCCAGTTTCACATCGGTATCAATGTGGCGGCCAGCCACTTTCGTCATGGCGTACTGTTAAAAGATCTCAATCACTACTGGTTTAAAGCGCAACCCATTCAGAAGCTCGTTCTTGAACTCACAGAACGGGATGCGTTGCTTGATGTGGACTATCGCATGGTCCGCGAACTTCACCGTAAAGGTGTCAAACTCGCGATTGATGATTTTGGGACGGGAAACAGCTCGCTGTCGTGGCTGGAAAAACTGCGGCCAGATGTTCTGAAGATCGATAAGTCGTTTACCGGCGCCATCGGCACCGACGCGGTGAATTCGACAGTGACCGATATCATCATTGCCCTCGGACAGCGGTTGAATATCGAACTGGTGGCGGAAGGGGTGGAGACACAAGCGCAGGCGCAACATCTTCGTCAACACGGCGTACATATACTGCAAGGATTTCTGTATGCGAAACCGATGCCATTACGTGATTTTCCACAGTGGCTGGCGGGCAGCTCACCGCCGCCCGCCCAGCATAACGGGCACATGATGCCCGCCATACCGTTCCGTTAACCCCGTTTATTCATCTTCGTCATGTGCGGGTTGCTCTTTAACAATACGAACCAGATCAACCCGATAGTCATTGGCTTCGACAATCGTAATGCTCAATGGCGCGACCTCAATCACATCGCCCACGCGTGGAATATGGCCATTTACCGCGATAACCAGTCCCGCGACCGTGGCAATTTCATCGTCGTCGTCCACCAGATTATCGACCGCAAGCGCCTGTTGAAGCGCATGGAGATCGGTCCCACCTTTCACCAGCCAACCGTCAGCATCGGTGATGATTTCCGGTGTTTCATCCGCATCCGGGAATTCACCGGCAATCGCTTCCAGTACATCCAGCGGAGTGACCAGTCCCTGCACGACGCCAAATTCGTTGGTAACGATAACAAAGCTACCGCGGGCACGACGCAATACCCCTAACAGGTTGATCGGATCCAGCGTTTCCGGAACCACAATGGCCGGCGATGCGGATGCAATGGCCGCAACGTCGACACCTTCTTCCAGGGCAACCAGCAGTTCTTTCGCACGGACGATACCGATAATTTCATCAAGCTCGCCACGACACACCGGGAACAAACTGTGCGGAGAGGAGAGTAATTGCTCGCGGATTTCATCCACGCTCAGACTCGCATCAACCCAGCTAATCTCACCGCGTGGCGTCATAATGCCGCGTAACGAACGCGACGCCAGCGTCAGTACGCCGTTAATCATATAACGCTCTTCATCGGCAAAGGCGCCTTCCAGGACGGGAACCACCGCCGGAATATCCAATTCACTCTGCACATTCGCCTGCCTTTTTCCGCCCATTAAGCGCAGAATCGCGTCAGCGGTACGCGCACGCAGCGGTAACGTCGACTGATGGCGAATAAAATTACGCCGGGCAATTTGGTTAAACAGCTCGATAATAATGGAGAAGCCAATCGCCGCGTACAGATACCCTTTCGGAATGTGGAAGCCGAAACCTTCAGCCACCAGACTCAAACCAATCATCAGCAGGAAGCTCAGACAGAGCACGACCACCGTCGGATGTTGGTTCACGAAACGTGTCAGCGGTTTAGAGGCCAGCAACATCACCGCCATCGCAATGACCACTGCCGCCATCATCACTGGCAGGTGGTTAACCATACCTACAGCGGTAATGACCGCATCCAGCGAGAAGACCGCATCCAGAATCACAATTTGCGTAACCACCACCCAAAAACTCGCATAGCCTTTACCGTGCCCGGAATCATGCTCGCGATTTTCCAGCCTTTCATGGAGTTCCGTGGTGGCTTTAAACAGCAAGAATATCCCCCCGAGCAGCATGATCAGGTCACGCCCCGAAAAGGTTAAATCCCAGACGGTAAAGAGCGGTTTGGTTAAGGTCACCATCCACGAAATGATGGACAGCAACGCAAGACGCATGAACAGCGCCAGTGACAAACCGATAAGACGTGCTTTATCGCGCTGCTTTGGCGGTAGTTTGTCAGCCAGAATCGCGATAAAAACCAGGTTATCAATGCCCAGAACAATTTCGAGAACAACAAGCGTGAGCAGCCCCACCCAAATTGAGGGGTCCATTAAGAATTCCATGACAAGCTCCTGCTTAAGGAATAGCCAGACGGCGCACTGAACATCTCAGGCGATAAAGCAATGTGCAAATTCAGATTGTGGCAAACGTTGCCAGAATGGCAGGCGCAAAGCGACCTGAAGGTGAAATGACGTCGGTGACGATCCATACATCGGGCTACTGCCCTATACTCCTTAGAAATTAAAACAGATCATAAACATAACAGAGACAATATCTTTTTGGCAAAGATTTACGGTCCTTTGCAAAGAGATGTGACAGAGATATTTTACACCACGAAATTTCTCGTAACCGAAACCTAAATTACGGATCTCCATCACATAAAATATTTTTTTCGATATCTAAAATAATTCACGAAAATCATAGGTTTTCTATTGTAACCCTTATCTGAATCGATTCGATTGCGGACGGCGATTCAAACTACATTTTTGCGTCGATGTGTTAACAATAATAAAGGAGGTAGCAAGTGACCATTGCTATTGTGATAGGCACACATGGTTGGGCTGCAGAGCAGTTACTTAAAACAGCCGAAATGCTGTTAGGCGAGCAGGAAAATGTCGGCTGGATCGATTTCGTTCCAGGCGAAAATGCCGAGACGCTTATTGAAAAGTACAACGCTCAGTTGGCAAAACTCGATACCAGTAAAGGCGTGCTATTTCTCGTCGATACATGGGGAGGCAGTCCGTTTAACGCTGCCAGCCGCATTGTCGTTGATAAAGAGCATTATGAAGTTGTCGCAGGCGTTAACATTCCCATGTTGGTGGAAACGTTTATGGCCCGTGATGACAACCCGAGCTTTGACGAATTGGTTGCTCTGGCAGTTGAAACCGGACGTGAAGGTGTGAAAGCGCTGAAAGCAAAACCGGTTGAAAAAGCGGTGGTCGCACCGGTTGTAGCACCCAAAGCGGCCGCACCGGCAAAACCAATGGGTCCTGATGATTATATGACCATCGGTCTGGCCCGTATTGATGACCGTCTTATCCACGGTCAGGTGGCAACGCGCTGGACCAAAGAGACCAACGTGACCCGCATTATCGTGGTAAGCGATGAAGTGGCTGCGGATAACGTTCGTAAAACCCTATTAACACAAGTCGCACCTCCGGGCGTAACGGCGCACGTCGTAGATGTCGAGAAGATGATTCGCGTCTACAACAACCCGAAATACGCCGGCGATCGCGTCATGCTGTTGTTCACCAATCCTACTGATGTGGAGCGTATCGTCGAAGGTGGCGTGAAAATCACCTCCGTGAACATTGGCGGTATGGCCTTCCGCCAGGGCAAAACGCAGGTTAACAATGCGGTTTCTGTCGATGAGAAAGATATCGTCGCTTTCAAAAAACTCAACGAACGCGGTATCGAACTTGAAGTTCGTAAAGTTTCCACCGATCAGAAACTGAAAATGATGGACTTGATCGCCAAAGCGGCGAAGTAAGCCGTCATCATTAATTAGCTTTCACACTTAAGTCTGTATAGCAATAGGAGAAGTACAATGGAGATTACCACTCTTCAGATTGTGCTGGTGTTCATCGTCGCATGTATCGCGGGTATGGAGTCGGTACTTGATGAATTTCAGTTCCACCGTCCGCTGATAGCCTGTACGCTGATCGGCGCCGTTCTCGGGGATATGAAAACCGGTATTATCATCGGTGGTACCCTGGAAATGATCGCTCTGGGCTGGATGAACATCGGTGCCGCCGTTGCACCCGATGCCGCGCTGGCGTCCATTATCTCAACCGTTCTGGTTATCGCCGGTCACCAAAGTATTGGTGCTGGTATCGCGCTGGCTATCCCGCTGGCGGCGGCAGGCCAGGTTCTGACCATCATCGTGCGTACTATCACCGTGGCATTCCAGCACGCAGCGGATAAGGCGGCCGAAAACGGCAACCTCACGGCGCTGTCCTGGATCCATGTCTCTTCCCTGTTCCTGCAAGCAATGCGAATCGCCATTCCGGCCGTTATCGTGGCTATCTCTGTCGGTACCAGCGAAGTGCAGAGCATGCTCAACGCGATTCCGGAAGTCGTTACCGGTGGTCTGAATATTGCGGGCGGTATGATCGTCGTCGTCGGTTATGCAATGGTCATCAACATGATGCGTGCGGGCTACCTGATGCCGTTCTTCTACCTCGGCTTTGTGACCGCCGCATTTACTAACTTCAACCTGGTCGCTCTGGGTGTGATTGGCGCAGTCATGGCCATCCTCTACATTCAGTTGAGCCCGAAATATAACCGCGTAGCGGGTGCGCCAGCTCAGGCTGCTGGTGATAACTCTCTCGATAATGAACTGGACTAGCAGGTGAGCGAAATGGTTGATATGACTAAAACAACTACCGAGAAAAAACTCACTCAGAGTGACATTCGTGGCGTGTTCATTCGTTCTAACCTGTTTCAGGGTTCATGGAACTTCGAACGTATGCAGGCGCTGGGTTTCTGCTTCTCTATGATACCGGCCATCCGTCGTTTGTATCCTGAGAATAACGACGAGCGCAAACAAGCGATTAAACGTCACCTGGAGTTCTTTAACACCCATCCTTACGTGGCGGCTCCAGTACTGGGCGTTACGCTGGCGATGGAAGAACAACGTGCTAACGGCGCGGAGATCGACGATGGTGCTATCAACGGTATCAAAGTCGGTCTGATGGGTCCGCTGGCGGGCGTCGGTGACCCGATCTTCTGGGGTACTGTTCGTCCGGTGTTTGCCGCACTGGGTGCCGGTATCGCGATGAGCGGCAGTCTGCTGGGTCCACTGCTGTTCTTCATCCTGTTCAACGCCGTACGTCTGGCAACCCGTTACTACGGCGTGGCCTACGGTTATCGTAAAGGTGTCGATATCGTTTCTGATATGGGCGGCGGTTTCCTGCAGAAACTGACTGAGGGGGCGTCAATTCTCGGCCTGTTTGTCATGGGGGCACTGGTTAACAAGTGGACGCACGTCAACATCCCGCTGGTGGTATCGACCATCACCGGTCAGGATGGACAAACCCGCGTGACCACCGTGCAGACCATCCTTGACCAGCTAATGCCGGGCCTGGTGCCGCTGCTGCTGACCTTCGCCTGTATGTGGCTGCTGCGTAAGAAAGTGAACGCCCTGTGGATCATCGTTGGCTTCTTCGTCATCGGTATCGCAGGTTACTCTGTAGGTCTGTTGGGTCTGTAATAACGTTGTACTTTACCGGGGGCCTGCCCCCGGTTTTTATTTGGAGGATTCATGACAATCACGGACCTGGTGCTGGTTCTCTTTATTGCCGTGTTGCTGGCATTTGCCCTTTACGATCAGTTCATCATGCCCCGCCGTCACGGCTCCACCCTGCTTTCTGTTCCCCTGTTGCGTCGCAGTCGTGTGGACAGTGTCATCTTTGTTGGCCTGGTGCTCATTCTTATCTATAACAACGCCACCAGCCACGGACCGCAAACCACCACATGGTTATTATGTGGTCTGGTATTAATGGGGTTGTATCTGTTCTGGATCCGGGCGCCTAAAATCATCTTCAAGCCAAAAGGCTTCTTCTTCGCCAATGTGTGGATAGAATATAACCGGATTAAAGAAATGAATTTATCCGAGGATGGCGTGCTGGTGATGCAATTAGAACAACGCCGATTGCTGGTCCGCGTACGAAATATAGACGACCTGGAAGGAATATATAAACTTCTCGTTTCTTCTCAATGAGTTAATAATATAGCCTGAACTATATCCTGGTATATCAGCCAACGACAAACATAGCTCAGGCTATATTTTAATAGCTAAAATTATTATTCCTTTTAACCTTTCATTGATATTTAAATCTAAATGAAAATCGTTTTCAGTTAGAAATCAAATATTATTTCCCCATTGTTGTTTTATATTCTCAAAATATGTTAAGGTTGCGCCGTCATTTGGGGAGTAGCCGATTTCCAGACTCCGGAAATGTACGTGTCAACATACTCGTTGAAAAACGTGGCGCGTACGGACTGAAATTCTCAGTCAGGCGAGACCATATGCACATCAACTGCTATGCCAACCAGAATGCGAATACTGTCATCACAGATGCGCGTTGGGGGCATGTTTGCTGGGGGCGGTGATGTGTTTTATGGAAACCCCGGTCAGGACGCTGTCATGCATGTTACCGCTACAATTCTTCTCGCTTTTGGCATGTCGATGGACGCCTTCGCTGCGTCGATTGGTAAAGGCGCTACCCTGCATAAACCCAAATTCTCCGAAGCGCTGCGCACCGGCCTTATTTTTGGCGCTGTCGAAACGCTGACCCCGCTGATTGGTTGGGGCATGGGGATGCTGGCGAGCAAATTCGTTCTCGAATGGAACCACTGGATAGCCTTCCTGCTGCTGATTTTCCTCGGCGGGCGTATGATCATTGAAGGCTTTCGTGATAACGATGACGAAGACGCAGAGCCCCTGCGCCGTCACAGCTTTTGGCTGTTAGTGACTACAGCCATTGCCACCAGTCTGGATGCAATGGCCGTTGGGGTCGGTTTAGCCTTCCTGCAGGTAAATATCATCGCGACTGCGCTGGCCATTGGTTGCGCGACGCTTTGCATGTCGACGCTGGGAATGATGATCGGCCGATTCATTGGCCCGATGCTGGGCAAACGAGCTGAAATTTTAGGCGGGATCGTGCTGATTGGCATTGGCGCCCAGATCCTCTGGGCCCATTTTTACGGCTAACTGTCGCGCTGCCAGAGGTGAAGGCTGAAATCGGTCTGGCAGTCAAACACCTCCCTGGCTGACAACGTTTCCCACACGTCTAGTTTCGCCCGCCATGCAAAAGGCGTCATCTGTAACAACGCCACAGCCTCACTGCCGCTAAGGCTCATCGGATAGTTCAACGCCACGCTCTGCTGTAACGTAAATCCGTCGATTTGCTCCGTGTGCGGCGCATGCAGGCGGATCTCATCATAAATCAGCCCTTTGAGCTCCATTAAATGGCGTGGTCCCGGCGTGGCGGTGATCACCCACCCACCCGGTTTGACGACTCTGGCTAACTCTTCCGCTTTGCACGGCGCGTATATCCTGACAATGGCATCCATTGACGCATCAGCAAATGGCAGACGGTGACTCGAGGCAACGCAGAACGTCACCTGCGGATAACGCTTTGCCGCAGACTTAATCGCCACTTTTGCCACATCCAGACCAAACACGGTGATTTCTGGCTGCGCATCGGCAAATGCATGGGTGTAATACCCTTCGCCGCAGCCAATATCGAGAACCGAAGTCGCATGGGGAGGTAAACGTTCATTGAGGATATTGACGATAGCGTCACGTAGCGGCTGATAATGCCCGGCGTCAAGAAACGCCCGGCGCGCCTGCATCATTTCCGCACTGTCACCGGGATCACGCGAGCGTTTATGCTGCACCGGCAGTAAGTTGACATATCCTTCTTTCGCCACATCAAACTGATGTCGTTGCGGACAGATAAAACTGTTTTTTACTTGCGCAAGAGGGTGGTGGCAAAGAGGACAAGAAAACGACATGACAACTCCGGCTGATAACTTCGGGGCGCAAGTGTAACGCGAATTGCGCCCCGGGAAAATATACTCTCAATAATTCACGTTGCAGAACAACGCGCGCAAACGCCCTGAATGCGGGCCCGCAGACCAGGTAACCTGGCGCTCTTAGTGCGCAGGCGACGGAGCACGGTTGCCGTGCATGACCAGCAAATGGTCAGAATCGGCGGGCATGCCATCAGGCTTGACGTTTTCGAGGCGTAATACGTCCCCCATAATCTGACTAAAGACCGGAGCCGAAACCGCCCCGCCATAATAAGCACCGTTCTGCGGATCGTTGATAACTACCACCAGCGCAAATTTCGGGTCACTCGCCGGGGCGACGCCCGCCGTGTAGGCCACATATTTGTCGACGTACTTTCCATCATCGCCTATTTTTTTCGCCGTACCGGTTTTCACCGCGACACGATAATCTCTCACCGCCGCTTTGGTTCCGCCACCTCCGGGCAACGCGACGCTCTCCATCATATGTTCAACTTCGCGGACCAGACCTTCAGACATCACCCGGGTGCCAATCACCGGGGGATCGATACGGGTGATGGAGAGCGGTCGATAAATACCAAAGCTGCCGATCGTCGCGTAAACATGCGCCAGTTGCAGCGGCGTCACCATCAGACCATAACCGAAAGCGAATGTTGCCCGGTCGAGATCGCTCCAGTAACGTCGTTGGGGCAGCAAGCCGCGACTCTCCCCGGTTAATCCCAGTCCTGTCGGCGTACCAAATCCGAAGCGTTTATAGGTATCGAGCAATTGCTGAACCGGCATCGCCAGTGAGAGATGCGAAACTCCCGTGTCACTCGATTTTTGCAAAATGCCGGTTAACGTGAGTTCAGGGTAGAAGCCCACGTCTCGGATACGATGACCGTCAAGATTAAACGGATGCGTGTCGATCACGCTGTCTGGCTGCACAATACCCTGCTTAAGCGCCGTCATGATGACTAATGGTTTGACGGTGGAGCCCGGCTCGAAGGTGTCGCTAATGGCGCGATTTCGAAAATCGTCCAGCACGGCTCCGTCGCGATTGTTCGGGTTAAAATCCGGGAAGCTTGCCATCGCAAGAATTTCGCCGGTGGCGACACTGACCAGCACTGCTGCGCCCGACTCCGCTTTATTCCAGGTGACAGCATTGTCTAAGGCATCCTCCGTCACGGTCTGCAAACGCTCATCAATACTGAGTCGCAATTCATGTGCCGGAATAGACGTGACTTCCGTGATGTTCTCAATCACGTGTCCGAACTTGTCTTTACGCACAAGACGCGAGCCCGGTTTTCCCGTCAATTGCGAATTAAAACTTTTCTCAACCCCTTCAATCCCCTGCCCGTCTATATTGGTAAAACCAATCAGGTTAGCCGCAACATGTCCGGCAGGATAAAATCGACGTGATTCTTCGCGCAGATTGATCCCCGCAAGGTTAAGTTTGTCTATCCATTGTGCTTGTTGCGGCGATACCTGGCGCGCCAGATAGAGAAATCGCCCTGCAGGATTACTGTTAACTCGCTTTGCCAGCACACTTAACGACAGATGCAGCGTACTAGCCAATGCTTGCCAGCGTTCGTTATATCCCACACCGCCCTTGCTGATGATGGTTTGAGGATCGGCCCAGACCGCATTCACCGGCACGCTAACGGCCAGCGGACGCCCTTCCCGGTCAGTAATCATCCCGCGCACAGAAGCCGTCGTGACTTCACGTAGCGAGCGCATATCCTCTTGCCTGACCAGGTTCGTCGGCGTGACAATCTGTAACCACGCAAGGCGCCCGAGTAATAATCCCATACTTGCCACTATTGCCGCACAAAGCAGCGCAAAACGCACGGGGGTAAAATTAGCCACAGCGCTGTCGCTTTTCTTTTTCACCAGGTCTCCAGCAAACTTACTTTCCAGGTGATTGATTTAACGAAAAACAGTGGGGGAAATCGGGAAAAACAATGCTACGAACTTCGCGGTTTTGCAACAAAGCGCAAACGGGAGGGGATTCAGAAATGTTTTGACGCAAGTTGAATTAAAAAGCCCCGCATTTGCGAGGCTTTATATCTGAGGTTGATGCGCCTGAACGCTTCAAATCAGTGGTATCGATCAGATAGCTGTTACGTTAACAGCAGCCGGACCTTTCTGGCCGTCCTGAATTTCGAACTCAACGTTCTGGCCTTCAGCCAGAGTTTTGAAGCCATTACCCTGGATAGCGGAGAAGTGTACAAACACGTCTTTGCTGCCATCAGCCGGAGTAATGAAACCAAAACCTTTAGACTCGTTGAACCACTTAACTTGACCTTTAATCTTTGCCATTTGCAAAATTCCTTAGATTGTTTTCTTCGCCCGCAGGCATAACATAGATAAAACTGAGACATTACTGCTTGAGGCACTAATATAAGGTTCGGCAGAGAAGCGGTATTCAACGACAACGTTTTTACTCAGGACTTCTTTACTGAAAATGCCACACATAAACAGAACTGTACCTCGTTTAACCCAAGCCGTGTTATCACATACAACGTTAAATATGGCAAGCCATTTTTAAACGTGTCTCGATCAGTCGCACAAATCCCGAAAATCGGCAAAGCGCGACTGCACAGTTATGCGCTAAATCCGCTGAAAATATATTTTCGCCTCTCTGCGTCCGCTCTGACAAACCGCAGTCAGAACAGGCGCTTTTCTACCATAGCTCAATAAGTTCGGTTGTTCCAGGCAAGTTGCTTAACTTATCACCACTAGTGACAGATATCACTTTTTATGCTTTGTAATGCATAAATTGTCACATAACAAAAACACACTAATTGAAAAAAAACAGATACGAAAGACTGATTTTTTAATGGATTAATGTACCAAAATTCTCCAACGGCGTTGTGCACCAAAATAATGAAAATACGATGACAATGCCCAAAAAAAGTGAGAGAAACGTTTCGTTATTAATAAAAACGATCGTTATCACAAAAAAAACATAATCATATATTAGTCGTAGAGAAGAACATTAATTAATCCAGGCAAGGATAAGATATTCATTGTTCGATGAAATATCACGTTGCCGGGGTCTATAGCAGACGAGAATCAAAATGCGCACTTGCACCAGAACAGTGCATCATCGCGAAGGATGACAGGATGGCGTGTCCGCAGGTTGTGCAGGCTCACTCGCATCCTGTCACTCCGGCTACCTTTCCGCTACCAGACGGATGATGTCATCGTCCTCTTCCCGTGCATTTGCTGCGGGGGGTGCTTCAACCGCTTTTTCTGGTTCATTTGCTTCACACAGACGGCGCAACAACGCATTTTGACGTTTTTGCTGGTCTAACAAGGATTCGAGCAATTCGATCTGCTCATTGGTGCGCGAGCTTGCGCGGTTGACGAAAAACCATAAGACAAGTCCAACAACCAGAACCACCACCGATACCATTAAAGACGCGAAAGTTAGCGCGCCAGAGTTCAGAACTTCGTTCATTTTACCACCTCAATGTAGACGGAGCATTTTAGCACTGCTACACGAGAAGGTAATCACCTGTTGTAAAAATGCGGTTACCAGGGAATAAATTTATTGATGGCACAAATACCGCTGAAAAATTGTACATCCTGATCGCACATGATGTTGAACACCTGCGCCCAAAGCAACAGGCAGACCAGCACGCCAATTATCAGGAATACCCACCGAAACTTTTTCACTCCGTTCTCCGAATCCACATCTTATGACTCTAAATTACCATGCGTTACCTAAACCGGGGCTAACTGTAGCGGCACTCTGTATTTTTAGGAATGATTCACTTGTATCAGCAGATGTAGAGGCTACTCTTATTATAACGAAAGAAGAAAAGAGGTTGTAATGCGTTTGATCATTCGCGCGATTGTCTTGCTTGCTCTGGTATGGATAGGTTTACTACTCAGCGGTTATGGAATTTTGATTGGGAGTCAGGAGAATGCGGCGGGTCTGGGCTTGCAATGCCACTATCTGACCGCCCGCGGCACCAGCACGGCACAGTATATTCACACTAATAGCGGTATTATCGGTCTGACAGATTGCCCTGTATTAAGAAAAAGTACGGTTGTGGTTGATAATAACTAAATCTGTTTGTCGAGTATTTCCCCAAGGCATAACTCTGTTATGCCTTATTTATTCTTCCGTTCATCATATTGAGTCCCGCTAATATTGACTTATCCAATATTGAAACGATCCCGGCAGTAAACGGTTACGTCATATTTAAAAAGCCAGCCAGCAGTATGTGCCGTCTGGCTTTTTAAAATCAGGAAGCGAACGCCACTCAGAACGGGTAGTCGTTATAGCCCATTTGTTCGGAGATCTTGCGTGCCGCCGTGTGCAGCATGGCGACATACTCGTGCAAACGCTCTTCTGAGAAGCGCAGCGTCGGGAAGGAGATGCTCAGACCCGCAATGACAACCCCGAAGCGATCGAATACCGGTACGCCAATACAGCGTAAACCTTCTTCCTGTTCTTCGTTATCTTCGCCATAACCCTGTTCGCGGACTGTATCCAGCAATGTCAGCAATTCATCAGTAGAAGTTATAGTACGGTCGGTGCTGCGCTTATACTCAACCCCTTCCATAATCTGTTTGACTTCATCACGATCGCGCCAGGCCAGCAGCACTTTACCAATCGCGGTACTGTACAGCGGGTTACGACGTCCAACCCGCGAGTACATACGCAGATTGTACATAGAATCAATTTTGTGAATGTAAACGATACTGTCTTCATCCAGCGCACCAAGGTGTACCGTCTCTTTCGTCAGACGCGAAAGCTCACGCATTTGGATATCAGCGCTACGGATCAGATCAACATTCTGTAAAGCACGTGCGCCTAATTCAAACAGTTTCAGGGTCAGAGAATATTTTTCTGATTCGCCTTCCTGAGCCACATACCCCAGCGTTTTCATGGTCTGCAAAAAGCGATAAACGGTGCTTTTTGACATCATGACACGTTGCGACAACTCGGTAATACCAATTTCGCGCTCTTCCCCCAGCGCCTGTAAAATGCCAAACACCTTCAGCACAGAAGAAACAGAATCAGGTTGTTTATCCAGATCTGCGATAGCCATTTATCACCTCATTACGAGTGTTTTATAAAAATCAGAACAATTTTTTATTATAATTTCACGTTACATTGCCCGCAATCCATCTTTGCTTACTTAGTGACAATTCTGCGACATAAGCCCTGAATATCAATGCTAAAATAATTACTCTGATCATAATCCCCAAAAGACTCTGAATTCATATGGAAAAATGCCAGACAGATGGATTGCCCGTTCCTCAACGGTACGGTGCCATTCTCACCATCGCTATTGGTATTTCGATGGCAGTCCTCGACGGTGCAATTGCTAACGTCGCGCTCCCAACGATAGCCGCCGATCTTCAGGCTTCACCCGCCAGTTCAATCTGGGTGGTTAACGCTTACCAAATTGCCATTGTGGTGTCCCTGCTCTCTCTATCATTTTTGGGGGATATGTTTGGTTATCGACGTATATACAAATGCGGGTTAGTGATTTTCCTGCTGGCGTCCCTGTTTTGTGCCTTGTCTGACTCATTGCAAATGCTGACGATGGCGCGCGTCGTCCAGGGATTTGGCGGGGCAGCGCTGATGAGTGTCAACACCGCGCTAATTCGCCTTATATTTCCCCAGCGCCATCTTGGACGGGGAATGGGCATTAACTCATTTATTGTCGCGGTATCATCAGCGGCAGGCCCCACACTGGCTGCCGCCATCCTCTCAGTCGCATCGTGGCAGTGGTTATTTCTGATTAACGTACCGTTAGGCATTCTGGCATTGCTACTGGCCATGCGTTTTTTGCCGCCCAACAGCTCACGCAGTAAGAAACCGCGCTTTGACCTGCCGAGCGCAGTGATGAACGCTTTAACGTTTGGACTGCTGATCACGGCGCTAAGTGGATTCGCCCAGGGGCAGTCACTCCTGCTGATCGGCGCCGAGGCCGCCATCATGCTTGTTGTCGGTTTTTTCTTTATTCGCCGCCAGCTTTCGCTTCCGGTCCCTTTACTGCCGGTAGACTTGCTGCGAATCCCGCTCTTTTCCCTCTCTATTGGCACCTCGATTTGTTCTTTTTGCGCGCAAATGCTCGCCCTGGTGTCCCTGCCTTTTTACCTGCAAACCGTTTTAGGCCGAAGCGAAGTGGAAACCGGCCTGTTATTAACGCCCTGGCCGCTGGCCACCATGGTGATGGCACCGCTTGCTGGTTACTTAATAGAAAAGGTACACGCGGGTCTGCTGGGCGCATTGGGGTTGGCGGTGATGGCGGCAGGTATGTTTTCCCTGGTGTTGTTGCCAGCTTCCCCCTCAGACATCAGTATTATCTGGCCGATGATCCTGTGCGGCGCCGGTTTCGGTTTATTCCAGTCGCCAAATAACCATACGATCATCACCTCAGCCCCCCGCGAACGTAGCGGAGGTGCGAGTGGCATGCTGGGAACGGCACGTTTACTGGGGCAAAGTTCGGGGGCCGCACTGGTGGCACTCATGCTGAACCTGTTCGGCGATGGCGGAACCCACATTGCGCTGATAGTTGCGGGCATAATGGCTACGCTGGCGGCCATTGTGAGTGCTTTACGTATCACACAACCCCGGGCAGGCGCGTAAAAAAAGCGCGTCATCAGACGCGCTTTTATACAGTCAGACTTTACGGAGAACCTGTTCAGCTCACCGGCACACTGATGCCTGTTACTTCAGATATTCCCCACTGCGCAGCGCTTCAATACGCTTATCCAGCGGTGGGTGCGTCATGAACAACTCGCTCAGCGATTTCGACTTGCCGTTGATACAGAATGCCATCATGCTGCTGGCTTCCTGTGGCTCATAGCTGGTTTTCAGACGCTGCAGCGCGGCAATCATTTTTTCGCGACCGACCAGTTTCGCCGAACCGGCATCGGCATGGAATTCACGGTGACGAGAGAACCACATGGTGATAATGCTCGCCAGAATACCAAAGACCAGCTCCAGCACTGTCGCAACTGCGAAATAGATCAATGGATTGCCATTACCGCCCTCACCTTCTTCTTCACGGTTACCGCCCAGAAAGCCTGCGGCGATCTGCGCAATAATACGTGAGATAAAGATAACAAACGTGTTCACAATCCCCTGAATCAGGGTCATCGTCACCATATCGCCATTCGCAATATGGCTGATCTCATGCGCAATAACGGCTTCAGCTTCGTCCGGGCTCATGTTTTGCAGCAAGCCCGAGCTCACGGCGACCAAAGACGCATCGCGACGAGCACCGGTAGCAAACGCATTGATGTCTGGCGCATGGTAAATAGCCACCTGCGGCATAGCAATCCCCGCCTGGCGGGCCTGCGTCGCGACCGTATTCATCAGCCAGCGTTCTCTTTCATTACGTGGTTGCTCGATGACCTCTCCACCAACGGATTTCAACGCCATCCATTTGGACATCAGCAACGAAATGAAGGAACCACCAAAACCAAACAGCAGCGCCATGATCAGCAGACCTTGCACGCTGCTCGACTGTATCCCCGTCAGGCTCAGCACCAGCCCGAAAACGACCATCACGGCCAGGTTCGTCAGCAGGAAGAGCGCGATTCGCATCATAATCTTCTTTTAACCTCAACTTAACAAAACGCACTATGCGATTACCCACATCGTATGGGTCTTATTGCTATTTTCAAGCATCAATGGGCTGTAAGTCACCAGAAAGACACAACTTTACATTTGATAGCCCTGGTCTGACGGCCACCCACATATGTTAAAAAAAACAGGCACAATTTCTTGTGCCTGTTCAGGTTATTGCGTGACTGCGGGTTGCTCCGCAGGCTTCTCTTTCTCAAGATGGGCCAGGTCCAGCGCTATTTTCACCGTCTCATCAAGATACGGATCGGGCTCCTGGTAATCCTTCGGCAGATCGTCCAGGTTCTTCAGCGGTGGTTTACCTTCGCGTTTAAAGCGGTCGTTGATACGCGCCAGTCGCATTGCATCATCTTCGTTATTCTCTTTTTCACGTTGCGCAAAATTGAGAGACGCAATGTTGCGTTTATCTTTCATGGCGTTGTAACGGGCAATATCCTTCATGATGTACTGGAATTCAGGATCACTGGCGATACGTGCAGTGTGTTCCTTGAGCAATTCCGGACCGAATGGCGTTAAATCCTCTGACTTCACATAGGTTGCCGCATCAACACTGTCCCACGGTAACGCGTTATCTTCGAACTTCTCACCAGTTTCAGTCTCTTCATTACCTGTCGGCATGAGGATATCGGGTGTAACGCCCTTACGCTGAGTACTACCGCCATTAACACGATAGAACTTCTGGATTGTGTATTGCACGGAACCCAACGCCGGCCATTCCGGACGCAGCATCTGGTCGTAAATGCGATTCAGTGAACGGTACTGCTGCACGGTGCCTTTCCCGAAGGTCGGTTCACCCACAATCAGCGCACGCCCATAGTCCTGCATTGCCGCGGCAAAAATTTCAGATGCGGATGCGCTAAAGCGGTCGACTAACACCACCAGCGGACCTTTATAGTAGACAACGCCGTCGGTGTCGCTGTCTTCGCGAACCTTACCGTTGTTGTCACGCACCTGCACAACCGGGCCAGAAGGGATAAACAAGCCGGAGAGCGAAACCGCTTCTGTCAGCGCGCCGCCGCCGTTGGTGCGCAGATCGATAACGATGCTGCTCACGTTCTGTTTTTCCAGTTTCTGCAGTTGAACTTTGACATCATCCGTCAGGCCAACATAGAAACCAGGAATATCCAGCACGCCCACTTTTTCTTTGCCGACGGTTTTCACCGACATTTTGACAGCACGGTCTTCAAGGCGAATACGTTCACGCGTAAGCGTAACAATTCGGGTCTTCGTACCTTTGCCAGCAGGCAGGATTTCAAGGCGAACTTTACTGCCCTTCGGTCCTTTGATCAGCGCAACGACATCATCCAGACGCCAGCCAATCACATCCACCATGCCTTTACCGTTCTGGCCGACGCCCACAATACGATCGCCAACGCTGATCGCTTTGCTCTTCGCCGCCGGACCACCAGCCACCATGGAGTTGATGACCGTGTAATCATCATCCATCTGCAGCACAGCGCCAATACCTTCCAGAGACAGGCTCATTTCGGTATTGAACTGTTCCGTGTTACGCGGGGAAAGGTAATTGGTATGCGGATCGATTTCGCGCGCGAAAGCGGTCATTGCCAGCGAGAAAACGTCTTCGCTGTTGGTTTGCGCCAGACGGCGAATGGCAAATTTGTAACGACGCGTCAGCGTCTCACGAATTTCTTTGTCGGTCTTGCCCGTTAACTTCAGGCTCAGCTCGTCAAATTTTACTTTTCCATCCCACAGCGCATTCAGCTCGGCCTCATTCTTCGGCCAGGGCGCTTTGCTGCGATCAAGGTTAAACGTATCGGTACCGGTGAAATCCATCGGACGTTCCAGTACGCTTAACGCATACTGATAACGTTCAAATCGACGTTTTTGCGCCAGATTATAGAGATCGTAAAAGACATCCAGCTTGCCCGAACGTAGCTCATCGCCCAGCACGGTTTTCTTTTTAGCAAACTGCTCGACATCGCTCGCCAACAGCACGTTGTGGCTGAAGTCGAGTAAATTCAGATAACGATCGAAAATTTTCGCCGAAAACGACTGATCCAGATCGAACTGACGATAGTGGGAACGTGTGAAACGGGACGTCACACGTTCACTCACTGTCGCATGCTGTGTTTCTTCCTTCAGTACAGGAATTTGATCGGCACGCGTAATGTCGTCCACAGCAAATGACTGGCCTGCTATTGCAAGCAGGCCAGCTAACGCGGTAAGCCTAAAAAAAGTGTTCATGCCCGGCCTGGCCTCCGTTTCAGAACACCAGGTGTTCTGCGCGTACAATCAAAGACATACCCGAATTCAGCTGTACACGGACGCCATCTTTGGTGATTTCTAATACGGTGGCATCCATCGCATTATTACCTGCTTTCACCTTCAGAGACTGCCCTACCGTGAGGACTGAAATGTCAGAAACCGGGGTGTGCTGCTCTTCGCGAGGTGCACGAGGTGCTTTCGCTGCCGGTTTCTCAGCGCGAACTTTACGTTCAGCGCCTTCTTTGCGGCGTGGTGCAGGACGCGGCTTACGTTCGCGACGCGGAGCGTCTTCTTTTTCGCCTGCAGCAGCGGCAGCTTCGCGTTTTTTCGCTTGCTGTTCTGCGCGCTGCGCCTGAACGCGAGCTTTTGCCTCTTCAAGCTGCTTACGTGCATGCTCAACGTGCTGCTCATCCAGCTCACCGCAAGGGTTGCCGTCGAGATCGACACGCGTTGCACCCGGTTTAACACCGTAGAGGTAACGCCAGCTTGAAGTGTAAAGACGTAAAGCGGAGCGAAGTTGAGTCTTGCTAAGGTTCATTTCACCCTCAACGCGCTCTACCAGATCCTGAAAAATGCCAATTTTCAGCGGGCGCGCTTCGCCTTCCGCACTAAAACAGTGAGGAAAACGTTCGGCCAAAAATGCGATAACTTCTTTACTGCTATTCAACTTAGGTTGATTTTCCATGAAATTTCCTGATTACAACGGACGTAGCCAACTAGCCGCAGGCATGAACAGGCGTCATTATAATGACGCCATCAGTAATTGCTACGTTATCCGTTGATTATCCTGCGTCGGCCGCAAAGAATTTTTTGTAATCCGTCATTGCAAGCACCGCCTCAAGCTGTGCAACAAGCTGACGCAGACCCTGTTCATCTTCTTCAGTGAAGCGGCCAAATGCCGTGCTATCAATGTCCAGCACACCCAAAATCCGATTCCCGACCGTCAGCGGCAGTACGATTTCGGAATTGCTGGCGGCATCGCACGCGATATGCCCGTCAAAAGCATGAACATCTTCGATACGCTGAACGCGGTTCTGCGCCACTGCCGTGCCACAGACGCCGCGCCCAACCGGGATACGCACACAGGCGATTTTCCCCTGAAACGGACCTAATACAAGCATGTCGTTTTCAAGCAGATAAAATCCCGCCCAATTCACTTCTGAAAGACGTTCATACAACAATGCGCTTGTGTTCGCGAGTGTTGCCAGAAAACTTGTTTCACCTGCCATTAATGCCTGAAAGTCGCGATTAAGATCCGTGTATAACTCTGTTTTGTTCATTTTATAATCACTTGGTTGTCTTACTTTACATTGCAGCCTATTAAAATA
Source organism: Citrobacter sp. GW821-FHT02E08 (assembly GCF_059421685.1). NCBI lineage: Bacteria > Pseudomonadati > Pseudomonadota > Gammaproteobacteria > Enterobacterales > Enterobacteriaceae > Citrobacter > Citrobacter sp. GW821-FHT02E08. The sequence goes on from NZ_JBWKVL010000004.1 coordinate 297,475, forward strand.
AGCATTAAATGCGTTAATGCTCAAGATCATTCCCGTCATGAGTTAAGATTACATAAATCTAACACTTTGATTCGCGATACATGGCTCTTAAAACCCCACATATCACGCCAACGAAAAAAATAGCGGTCAGATCCATCGGCGAGGCATTGCCCCGAGCACATTATCACCGTTGCCCTCAGTGCGACCTGCTGTTCAGCCTGCCAAAAATGCGCTCTTACCAGAGCGCGTACTGCCCGCGCTGTCAGGCCAAAATCCGCGACGGACGCGACTGGTCGCTGACACGTCTGGCGGCAATGGCCATCACGATGCTGTTGCTGATGCCTTTTGCCTGGGGCGAACCGCTGCTGCACATCTATTTACTCGGGGTACGCATTGATGCCAACGTGATGCAGGGTATCTGGCAGATGACAAAACAGGGCGACCCGATAACCGGCGCGATGGTGCTCTTTTGCGTCGCCGGTGCGCCGCTGGTGCTGGTGACGTCTATCGCCTACCTGTGGTTTGGCAACATTCTGGGGATGAACCTGCGCCCGGTGCTGTTAATGCTGGAAAGGTTAAAAGAGTGGGTCATGCTGGACATCTACCTGGTCGGCATCGCGGTGGCATCAATTAAAGTGCAGGATTACGCCTTTTTGCTGCCCGGTGTTGGGCTCACCGCCTTCATCGCACTGGTTCTCCTCAGTATTCTGACCTTATCCCACCTCAATGTTGAGCAGTTATGGGAACGCTTTTACCCGCAGAAGCCTGCCCGACGTCCCGACGAAAAACTTCGCGTTTGTCTGGGGTGTCACTTTACAGGTTACCCCGATCCCCGTGGGCGTTGCCCTCGCTGTCATATCCCACTGCGATTGCGCAGAAAGCAGAGCATACAAAAATGTTGGGCCGCTTTATTAGCCTCTATCGTCTTTTTGCTACCGGCCAACTTGATGCCCATTTCGATCATTTATGTCAATGGCGGGCGTCAGGAAGACACTATTTTTTCAGGTATTATGTCACTGGCGAGCAGCAATGTTGCGGTGGCCGCCGTGGTCTTTATCGCCAGTATCCTGGTGCCATTTACCAAAATAATTGTGATGTTTACACTGTTGATCAGTATCCATTTCAACTCTGTGCTGGGGCTGCAAATGCGTATCCGGCTTCTGCGCCTGGTCACCTGGATTGGTCGCTGGTCAATGCTGGATCTCTTTGTTATTTCATTAACGATGTCTCTGATTAATCGCGATCAGATACTGGCTTTTACTATGGGACCGGCTGCGCTGTATTTCGGCGCAGCGGTAATATTGACTATTCTTTCAGTCGAATGGCTGGATAGCCGCTTACTTTGGGATGCACATGAGTCAGGAAACGCCCGCTTCGCCGACGGAAGCGCAGATTAAAACAAAACGCCGTATTTCGCCCTTCTGGTTGCTGCCGCTCATTGCCCTGATGATCGCCGGATGGCTGGTATGGGGAAGTTATGAAGATCGCGGTAATACCGTCACCATCGATTTTATGTCGGCGGATGGCATCGTTCCTGGCCGAACCCCCGTGCGTTATCAAGGGGTTGAAGTCGGCACGGTGCAGGATATCAATCTGAGCAAAGACCTGCGCAAAATCAAAGTTCGCGTCAGTATCAAGGCCGACATGAAAGATGCACTGCGTGAAGATACACAGTTCTGGCTGGTCACGCCGAAAGCTTCGCTGGCGGGGGTTTCCGGCCTGGACGCGCTGGTCGGCGGCAACTATATCGGCATGATGCCCGGAAAAGGCGAACCCAGCGATCACTTTGTGGCGCTGGATACACAACCGAAATATCGCCTGAACAACGGCGAATTAATGATCCATCTTCAGGCACCGGATCTCGGTTCACTCAACAGTGGCGCACTGGTCTATTTCCGTAAAATTCCCGTGGGGCGTGTCTACGACTACGCCATCAACCCCAACAAACAGGGGGTCACGATTGATGTGCTGATTGAACGACGCTTTACTAATCTGGTGAAAAAAGGCAGCCGTTTCTGGAATGTCTCGGGGGTGAATGCCGACATCAGTCTCAGCGGCGCAAAAGTGAAACTGGAAAGTCTGGCAGCACTGGTGAACGGTGCTATCGCGTTTGACTCCCCGGACAACTCTCAACCCGCAGCTCAGGACGATGCTTTCGGGTTGTACCAGGATCTCGCGCACAGTCAACGTGGCGTGCTGGTGAATCTTGAGCTGCCCAGCGGCAACGGTCTGAAGGCCGGTTCGACGCCATTGATGTACCAGGGGCTGGAAGTGGGTCAGTTAACCAAACTGCATCTCAACCCCGGTGGTAAAGTGACCGGTGAAATGACGGTGGATCCTGCCGTTGTGACGCTGTTACGCGATTCGACACGCATTGAACTACGCAATCCAAAACTGTCGCTCAGCGATGCCAACCTCAGTGCATTGCTCACCGGAAAAACCTTCGAACTGGTGCCCGGTGAAGGCGAACCGCGTAGCGAGTTTGTGGTAGTGCCGGGCGAACAAGCCCTTCTTCATGAGCAAAATGTGCTGACCTTTACCCTCACCGCACCGGAAAGCTACGGCATTGATGCCGGACAGCCGCTTATTCTGCACGGGGTGCAGGTGGGCCAGGTCATTGAGCGTAAACTCACCAGTAAAGGCGTCACATTTATTGTCGCTATCGATCCACAACATCGCGATCTGGTTCAGGGCGACAGCAAATTCGTGGTCAATAGCCGCGTCGATGTCAAAGTCGGTCTGGACGGCATTGAGTTTCTCGGCGCCAGCGCCAGTGAATGGATAAGCGGCGGCATTCGTATTTTACCTGGCACCAAAGGTGAGATGAAGGCCAGTTATCCGCTGTATGCCAATCTGGAAAAAGCCGTAGAAAACAGCCTCAGCGACTTGCCGACAACCACCGTCAGCCTCAGCGCCGAAACGCTACCGGATGTACAGGCCGGTTCCGTCGTGCTGTACCGTAAATTTGAAGTGGGTGAAGTGATCACCGTGCGTCCACGCGCCAATGCCTTTGATATTGATCTGCATATCAAACCTGAATACCGCAATTTGCTGACCAGCAACAGCGTGTTCTGGGCCGAGGGCGGCGCGAAAGTACAGCTCAATGGCAGCGGCCTTACCGTGCAAGCCTCCCCGCTCTCCCGTGCGTTAAAAGGGGCTATCAGCTTCGATAATTTGAGCGGTGCCAGCGCCAGCCAGCGTAAAGGCGACAAACGGATCCTTTATGCGTCGGAAACCGCAGCCCGCGCGGTCGGCGGCCAAATCACCTTACACGCCTTCGACGCGGGGAAACTTGCCGCCGGTATGCCGATTCGTTACCTCGGCATCGATATTGGACAGATCCAGACGCTGGAGTTGATTACTGCGCGCAATGAAGTTCAAGCCAAAGCGGTACTCTACCCGGAATACGTGCAAACCTTCGCCCGGGGCGGCACCCGTTTCTCGGTGATCACCCCGCAAATCTCTGCTGCGGGCGTCGAGCATCTGGATACGATTTTGCAGCCTTACATCAACGTTGAACCGGGACGCGGCAACCCACGTCGCGAATTCGAGCTACAGGAAACCACCATTACCGACTCTCGCTATCTTGATGGCCTGAGCGTCGTGGTTGAAGCCCCTGAAGCCGGTTCGCTGAACATCGGTACGCCGGTTCTGTTCCGGGGAATTGAAGTGGGCACGGTGACGGGAATGACCTTAGGAACGCTGTCTGACCGTGTGATGATTGCTATGCGCATCAGCCAGCGTTATCAGCACCTCGTTCGCAACAACTCCGTGTTCTGGCTGGCATCTGGCTACAGCCTCGATTTTGGCCTGACCGGCGGGGTCGTGAAGACAGGCACCTTTAATCAGTTCGTTCGTGGCGGTATCGCGTTCGCCACCCCGCCAGGCACGCCGCTGGCGCCTAAAGCGCAGGCAGGCAAACACTTCCTGCTGCTGGAAGTCGAACCCAAAGAGTGGCGCGAATGGGGAACCGCGCTCCCTCGTTAACCGCAGAGCTCCGGCGTGCCCGCGCCGGAGCGTTTGTGCTACACTGCGCGCCTGTTTTACTGCCGGTGGTATATTCTTGTGGCTCAACACGCCGTTTATTTTCCTGATGATTTTCTGACGCAAATGCGTGAGATAATGCCTTCTACGCTCTGTTTTGATGATTTTCTTGCCGCCTGCCAGCGTCCGCTACGCCGCAGCATTCGCGTCAACACACTGAAAATCTCCGTCCCCGCGTTTCTCGAGTTGACGGCCCCTTACGGCTGGTCACTGACGCCCGTCCCCTGGTGTGAGGAAGGTTTTTGGATCGAGCGTGATGATGAAGAGTCACTGCCGCTGGGCAGTACGGCCGAGCATTTAAGCGGTCTGTTTTATATTCAGGAAGCCAGCTCAATGCTGCCGGTCGCTGCACTGTTTGCCGACGGAAATAGCCCGGAGCGGGTCATGGACGTCGCCGCCGCCCCAGGTTCCAAAACCACGCAAATCGCTGCCAGAATGCATAACCAGGGCGCGATTCTGGCCAATGAGTTTTCTGCCAGCCGCGTCAAAGTGCTGCATGCGAACATCAGTCGTTGCGGGATCAGTAACGTTGCGCTGACCCATTTTGACGGTCGCGTGTTCGGCGCCGCACTGCCAGAAATGTTTGATGCCATTCTGCTGGACGCCCCCTGTTCAGGCGAAGGCGTAGTGCGTAAAGATCCGGACGCACTCAAAAATTGGTCTGTTGAGAGCAACCTTGACATCGCCGCCACCCAACGCGAGTTAATTGAGAGTGCATTCCACGCGTTGCGCCCCGGCGGAACGCTGGTTTATTCCACCTGTACGCTCAATCGCGATGAAAACGAAGCCGTCTGTCAGTGGCTAAAAGAGACCTGGCCGGACGCCGTTGAATTCCTCCCGTTAGATGACCTATTTCCTGATGCAAAGCGGGCATTGACGCCGGAAGGTTTTCTGCATGTCTTCCCGCAGATTTATGACTGTGAAGGCTTCTTCGTTGCGCGCTTACGCAAAACTCAGGCTATCCCTGCGTTACCCGCGCCAAAATATAAAGTCGGCAATTTCCCGTTTACGCCCGTGAAAGGTCGCGAATCGGCACAGATTACCCAGGCGGCCAGCGCCAGCGGCCTGCAATGGGATGAAAACCTGCGCCTCTGGCAACGTGATAAAGAGATCTGGCTTTTCCCGGAGGCTGTCGAAGGGCTGATTGGCAAAGTGCGCTTCTCCCGACTCGGCCTGAAATTAGCGGAAACCCATAACAAAGGGTTCCGCTGGCAGCACGAAGCGGTCATTGCGCTGGCCAATCCTGAGCACAAAAATGCCTTTGAACTTTCGCCGCAAGATGCAGAAGAGTGGTATCGCGGTCGCGATGTTTATCCACAAACCTCCCCTGCCACAGATGATGTTCTGGTGACATTCCAGCATCAGCCGATAGGTCTGGCAAAACGCATTGGTTCGCGCCTAAAAAATAGCTATCCCCGCGAACTAGTGCGTGACGGTAAGCTGTTTAGCGGTAATGCCTAGAAGCGCGCAAAAATAACGCACTTTTTGACTGGCGCTTTTGCCGCCGTTGACTACGCTGAAAATTGGGCGATCGAACTGGTCGTACCACAATCAGCGAATTTCAACGGAGAGCAAATGATGAAAACCAGTGTACGTATTGGCGCTTTTGAAATTGACGACGGTGAGTTACACGGTGAATCGCCGGGGGATCGAACGTTAACCATTCCGTGTAAATCCGATCCTGATTTATGTATGCAACTGGATGCCTGGGACGACGAAACCAGCATCCCCGCCCTCCTCAATGGAGAACATTCCGTTCTATTTCGCACCCGCTACGATCGCCATTCCGATGCCTGGGTCATGCGTCTTGCCTGACTCAAAAAGAACCCGTCGCCAGACGGGTTATTTATTTCTCCCTTTCCCTCCACCGATAACCTCTCCTACACTAACGGTACGGCAATACAATTTGAGGATGGAATGTTCGCACTGGTACTTTTTGTTTGCTACCTGGATGGCGGTTGCGAGGATATCGTGGTGGATGTCTACAATACTGAGCAACAGTGCCTGTTCTCAATGGACGATCAGCGAATTCGCCATGGAGGCTGCTTCCCGATAGAAGACTTCATCGATGGATTCTGGCTGCCGGCCCAGAAATACAGCGATTTCTGATTACTGCAACTGGACCAACGTCAGTTCGCCACCGAAAACAGCACCGGTATCAATATAGTGCAGGTTATCTATATCCACGCGATGACGTAACGGGGTATGGCCAAACCAGAAGTGATCCGCCCCACTAATACCGCCACCGCGTCCCGCCAGTCGTTCACTCAGACGCGTGCGACTCCACAACACCTCATGCAAGTCGACAGGCTTTTGCCACTGATACTCATCGTCCGGATAATCAGCATGCGCCACAACATGCATGCCATTGTGGCAATGCAGCTCCAGAATCCACGGAAGTTCACGGCAATCTTCCAGCGCGCGCCTTGCCTGCGCCTGCTGTATTGCCGGTAACGCCATAAACCAGCCCCCGCCATTCATCGACCATAACGAAGGCTCTTCTGATTTCAGCGCATCCATCGCCATTTGCTCATGGTTCCCTCTGATCGCCACCATCCAGTTTTTACGCAGTAACCGGAGGCAGCCCAGACTGTCCGGCCCACGATCGATAACATCACCTACCGAGACCAGCAAATCCTGCCAGGGATCAAAATGGCATTCGCGTAATTTGGTCATCAGCAAGGCGAAGCACCCGTGGAGGTCGCCTACAATCCAGACGTGCCGCCACTGGTTTCCGTCAACGCGCAGATAGACATTATCAGGCTGTTTCATCTCTCCTCCTCTCCCATACGACACACCCCAAAAAATTGAATAGCAGAGGCAAAAAACCAGGGCGATTGAGGGGCGAAGTATGGAATTGTTTAAAAAGAGTACAGCGTGTGGCGCGGGTTTGTGCCAGGAAATAACAGCGTATTTTTCACTTAAAAAGAGACGGATTACGGTTCCCGCATTGTCCTGAATTTTATTTTTTCTTTATAATTCGTATAAATAAAAGATTCTTAAAAACAACCGATCTACGTTGTGTTTTTAAAGCCTGCGGTTACAGCTGAAACATCAACGGATTGCGAGGCCTTTTCAGCCAGGCTTTAAGCTGAAAAATACGATGTCCAGATACCCATTCAGGTTTTGTCTCCTGAATGGGCAAAGTGTCTTATTGCGGCTACCAGGTCAGCGGCGTTGAGGTGTAGTCCACGAAATGGTGCCCACCCTTTCCTTGATAACTTTCCAGAACGTTAGCCAGTCCCTTAACGCTTTCTTCAACCGTAAGCGGTGCCTGCGCGCCACCCATATCAGTCTGCACCCAGCCCGGATGCAGTGACAGAAGCGTCAGACCACGAGAATCTGTCTCCGGTAACAAGGCGCGTGTCAGCATGTTCAGGGCGGATTTACTTGCCGAGTAGAGAGGCATATCAGCCTGCGTGTTTTCGTTCAGGCTGGCAAGTATTGAACTGGTGAAGGCCAGGATCCCTGTTCCCGGCTTAACGGCATCAAGTACTAAATTTGCTAACCTGATAGGCGAGAACGTATTGGTCATAAACAAGGACAAGAGCTCTTCTGGCGTCGCGGAACTGGCTGACTGATGCTGCGGCCCTTGCACGCCAGCATTAATCAGAATGACATCGTATTGCCCTGGCTGCAGCAACTGACCGAAAGCAGTGCTTTGCTGCACATCATTAATATCGAGAGTCAGCCACGTAATTTCTGGATATGTCTCAGCGCCAACAGACTGCCTGCGCGTTGCAGAGACTGCCCATCCCCGGTGATGCAGCTCCTGACTCAGACCAAGCCCGATCCCCCGAGATGCACCAATGATGAGTGCCTGATGTTGCTTACTCATATTTCCTCCGTTTGAGTATGGTCGGATTACGTCCTGTACCAGAACTCAGTAGCAGTAACCGGATCTTCCGACATCCTGATATCAGTATTTCAATGAGCCCCAGACTGAATGCGAAACGTTAAGATATTACTGATGTATTAAACATAAGGAATGTTCAATTTGTGCTGCAATGATTTTTTTGAAGGGCTAATTATTTATCGCTGTGGCGGCAAGCACAGCGGCTAAACTTTCCGCTCCGGATAAAAATAGACGTGCAGTAGCGTTGACAAGTATTATTGTTGCCTTTGCGAAAAGTGAAACAATACACACGCCATCATTTCATTTTTAACCAAAATGATTCCTGGCAAACATTATGAAATTGTTTCTTCATGGGTCTGATATTCTGTCCAGCCGCATCTGTGACCTCCCAACAGATCCAACATTCAGGACAAACATAAGCGGAACTTTGCATTGCTTCAAGTTCATTGGTGTAGCTGATTATCACACCACTCTCATGAAGCCATACCTTAGAGATAGTCTCAACTTCTGCTAAATCATCTTTTTCCCTGCTCTCTTGAATGCAATTTACTTTCTTTCTGTTTTTAATAGCATTCACATAATACCTTAAGTCGATCATCGCCGGGTTCGTCGCAAAAAATAACTGTGGTAAGAATATATTATCCTATTGCTTCTCCCACAGCATCACAGATGTAACAAAATACGGTCTACCACACACCGTCAACCTTACCGCGTTCTTCCTGACTCCTTGCTGCTATTTTCCAGTCTGACATTCCCCCTAAAATTGGTGGGATTATGAGCCAACAAATCCTTCTTCTGATTTACATGCCATAATGCCCCCAGTCATTGGTGTATATCGGTACTTTTTGGAAAAATAATAAACGGACTTAGACATGACCAAATTCTTGATGCTGGTAGTAATGCTAGCAACCATTGCTGGCTGCACTCCACTTACCCCAAAAGATTGCCAGAAGAAAAGCGCTCTTGATTCGTGCTCTTACAAGCGTTCAGGTAAAGTCACCGATAAAGACATTTATGGCGAACAAGCATCAGGTATAAAAAAAGCACTCGATGCAGCACTTACCAAACCACACGCCTGGAATGGTAAAAGATGTAATGTGCATCTGGATTTCAATATGGACGGCACCTTGCAGAATTTCATCATAAAGAGTGGAGATAAGGATTACTGCCGTGCTTTAGCTGAAGCCTCCAGGCGAGCAAAATTCCCAGCATTTACTGACCTGAATGTTTACAACGACATGGGTTCTGCTCAGTGGGATATGCACGGACAACCATGAAAAAATATACGCTGACTGTCGGCTTCGTGCCAGCAGCGGACTTTTCTAACGCCACTGATGTATTAATCAATGGAGAGCAGGCCATATTTATAATATAAATTGACGGGTACGCTGAATTTTACAGGAACATCTCCGATGAATATTGCTGCCTCCATTGCCCTTTTGAGCGCTTGCCCAGTTGTGAGTCTGGCGGCAGTACCGGTGACCCTTTCCGAAACTGTCCTGGATGCCGCAGGGCCAAAAGGCCCTTTGAAAGGCACGTTACTCACCCCGAATTCAAAACCAACAGCCGTTGTTCTTATCGTTCCAGGCTCCGGGCCGACCGATCGGGATGGAAACAACCCGCTTGGTGTGAATGCATCGCCTTACCGACTTCTTGCTGAAGGTCTGGCTGCCAAAGGCTTTGCGACGCTTCGTATCGACAAACGTGGAATGTTCGCTAGCGCAATGGCCGTAGAGGATGCCAATGCGGTGACGATTGCTGACTATGTTGACGACGTTCGATCCTGGGTAGACGTGCTTAGACGTCACATGCACACTCCCTGTATTTGGGTTTTAGGACACAGCGAAGGGGGCGTTGTCGCACTTGCCTCGGCTCAAGAAGAGGATGTGTGCGGCGTGGTTCTTATCGCAACGCCCGGGAGGCCGATGGGAGAGGTGTTGAGGGGGCAACTTAACGCTAATCCGGAAAACGAAATGCTATTAAAGCAGGCACTGCCGATAATTGATGCCCTGGAGCATCGGCGGCGAGTCGATATTACGAATATGCACCCAGCACTGCAAAGTATCTTTAATCCTGCGGTTCAGGGGTTTTTGATCAATGCGTTTTCATATAATCCGGGTCATCTCATTTCGAGTATTTCCAAACCCGTGATAGTGCTACAAGGGCAACGCGATCTCCAGGTGGAAGAAACGGATGCAAGACTGCTTAAGGCCGCGAATCCTCAAGCGTCCCTGGTTATACTGCCCAATATGAACCATGTTATGAAAGAGGTGGCTTCGGACGATCGCAAGGCGAATATCGCGTCATACGCCGAACCCGCGCTCCCCTTAGCTCCCGGTTTAATCGACTCGATTGAGCATTTCCTGATCCACAACTCACCTTTTCCCGAAAAGTAATAGTTGCTCTGCTCGCGGTGTCCTGCCAAAAAACGATTTACTTTTAAAGAGTTCAGCATTCTTTAAAGCATTCGTCTGCTCCTCGCTCTAAACAGACATAGCTAATCTCGAGATTGACTATGAATTTGTATCATCAGTTACTGGAAAGCGATGAGCTAATTAAATAGCTGATCTTCAAATCGCTGAGCTTTTGTCTACCTGTGTTTTCCGCCAGCCAATGGATTTAACATATTCATTAAGTGGCGTACCTTGTTCAGAACCCATGTCAGCAAACCTTCGTTTATGTGTTGTATCCCATAGCCGAACACACCTCTGATTTCTTCATGCAGAGCGGCCTCAGACAGATGAGTGCTCCGGTGCTGATTCTGTTTACGACCACAGTCCACAAACTCCTCATTAAATACCCCTCAAACCATCAGGGTTTGTGAAATCCGCCATAATTAGTAGGGATACTCAAAGGTAGGAGACAATCATGAAGGAGTTACTAAAGCTAAATATCGACGAGTTCAAAACTCACTTCCAGGGGGAGGTGATTCTTCCTGACGATGCAGGCTACGACGAGGTGCGCCAGATCTGGAACGCCATGATCGACCGCAAACCCGCGCTGATCGCCCGCTGCACGTCGCCTGAGGATGTCGTCCAGGCTATCGAATTTGGACGAACGCAGAATCTCCTCATTTCGATCCGAGGAGGTGGACACAATATCGCGGGCAATGCCGTGTGCGACGACGGCCTAATGATCGACCTCTCGCTGATGAAGAAAGTGCAAGTGGACCTGGCAACCAACAGGGCTAGCGTTGAACCTGGCTGCACCCTTGGCGACTTTGATAAGGTGGTGCAGGCACATGGCCTTGCCACGCCACTGGGCATCAACTCGACCACCGGTGTGGCCGGCCTGACGCTCGGCGGCGGGTTCGGCTGGCTGAGTCGCAAGTACGGTATGACAATAGACAATCTGCTCTCTGCGGAGGTCATTACGGCAGATGGCAGCCAACTGCACGCCAGCGAATCAGAAAACCCGGATCTCTTTTGGGGGTTGCGGGGCGGAGGTGGCAACTTCGGTGTTGTTACTTGCTTCGAATTCCAACTCCATCCCGTCGGGCCGAATGTATTGAGTGGACTCATCGTGTTTCCGTTTGATCAGGCAAAGTCCGTTATCTCACAGTTCGCCCAATTCACCGAGACGATGCCGGAAGAGCTCAATGTTTGGATGGTAACGCGCAAGGCGCCTCCGCTACCTTTCCTGCCCAAGGACGTTCACGGGAAAGAGATGGTCGCGCTCGCGCTGTGCTATGTGGGCGATCCTAAAGAGGGTGAGAAGCTTATTGAGCCATTACGCGGGTTTGGTACGGTGCTCGGCGAGCACATCGGAGTGCAGCCTTATATCGCCTGGCAGCAGGCATTCGACCCGCTATTGTCGAAAGGGGCGCGTAACTACTGGAAATCGCACAACTTCTCGCAACTCAGTGAGGGTGTTATTGATGCCATCATCGAATACGCCGCCAGGTTGCCGTCACCCCAGTGTGAGATATTCATCGGGACAATTGGAGGTCAGACAGCCAGCGTCTCGCCCGAAGCAATGGCCTACTCAAGTCGGGATGCCAACTACGTGATGAATGTGCACGGTCGCTGGGAGTCAGCCACGGAGGATGAGCTCTGCATTACCTGGGCGCGCGAATTCTTCGCTAAATCACAACCGTTTGCCAGCAGCGGTGCATACATCAACTTCCTCACCCAGGAGGAGACTGACCGCATCGCCTTCGCTTACGGTGCGACCTGGAATCGACTAGTGGAGCTCAAGAAAAAGTACGACCCGACGAACCTCTTCCGGATGAATCAGAACATCAAACCGGTATGAGACCAGGTATTGCGCCTGACAGCAGTATGTCGCCAGCACGCTACGCATACTGCGGATGCTAAACGTTAGGCGCAGTAACATGGATATCGACTTGATCCTCATTTCGAGCAGCAATTTTGTCTGCACTGTTCGCTCTTCGCTGATAACCGACGTCATGCCCAGAGCGTGCCAGATATAGTCATTCATTTACACCAAAGATGTGTAATTCGATTATAAGCATACACTTCTGTTGAGGTGACCAGATTTACTGTGCAGCTACAACCAGTTATACCGAGTGCAATGATCGCGCAAGAGATCGAGAAAACGACGAGCCGTGTTGGTGAGGGGCGATTTTTGTGACCAGAGTACGCAATATTGTGCCTGCGGCAGGTTGTCGATCGGCAATATTGCCAGCTGTTGTTGAAACCAGATGGAACGCACCATCGCTCTGGCAACCACCACCAGATACCCCGTCTCCAGTACCATATTCATACCGCTAATAAATGAGTCAGTATGTACTGCTGGCGTGATCAGATGCTGATAAAGCTCACTCCATTCCATCTGTACCTGTTGGTAATACCCCATATCCGTTTTTGGCAATATCCATTTCGCCTCTGTCAACTCACCGAATGTAGAAGACCGGGACAGCGGATTATCTTTGTGAGAGATAATGCAAAATTCGGCGCTAAACAGTGGCTCACAGATCAAATCATCGAGCGGTAATTCCGGGCTGACGGTACCGACGGCAAAGTCCAGTCGCCCCTCCCGCAACGCGGGCAACAGCGTAGAAAGTTGTGCTTCATGAATGAATACATTGGATTGTGAAAAGGATTGGCGAAACGCATCCACCAGCGCCGGTAACACAGTGAGGGAAAGTAATGAGGAGCAACCAATCGCCACACTGCCTTGCTTAAGCTGATCGAGTTGTTGAATTTCATGAGCGGCGCGCTGGAGTTCTTCAAGAATCAGCTGCATACGGCGCGAAAAGGCCAGTCCCGTTTCGGTGAGTGTCATTCCATGAGTGCTGCGAATGATCAACTGGGTTTGCAGTACCTGTTCCAGTTCCCGAATAGTACGACTCACTGCCGGTTGCGATTGCCCAAGCGCCCGCGCAGCCCCTCGAATGCTGCCGCTACGAATCACCTGCTGAAAGACTTTCAACTGCTGAATCTTTGGTAAGTAGCGCATTCTGAGCCCTATCAGAAAAAAACATCACCGATTAAAAATTAGTATCTTATGCCCCTTCAATAAAGTCGATAATTTCGATGGCGCAAGCACGTGTTATCAACATCATAAAGTGACGTAAGTCACGCAAAAACAGACGCCACCCTATTCGTTGGTTTTCCGGGTGATAATTAAAAGGAATACATCCGATGAAAAATCGTTCGTTGATGGTTTTTTTGCTGTTTATGGGTTATGCCGTGGTTTATCTCGATAAAACTATTATCGGCTTTGCGCTGCTACCCATAGAAAAAGAGTTTCATTTACTGCCTGAGCAACTCGGTTATATCACCGGGATGTTTTTCCTCGCCTATTCGTTGTTTCAGGTTCCCGCAGGTTGGCTAAACGATCGTATCGGTTTTAAGAAAGTCCTCTGCTGTTCTTTGTTATTGTTGGGCGGATTTGCTCTGTGCTTTGGCTTGCTGGGCTTCAGTTTGGGTCTGCTGGTCACTTTTCGTTTCCTTTCCGGTATGGAGCACTCAGGTTATCCAACGGCGTGTGCCAAAGCTGTCGTCGCTAATTTTCCTCTTGAACAGCGCACGTTTACCCAATCGATTCTGCTCTCTTCTGCCGGGCTGGCGATGACCGTCGGGCCGCTGATCGCCGTCTATGTACTGGCGCATCTTGGCTGGCGTGGCTCATTTTCCGGGCTCGGTTTGGTCGCCTTCGCCATCATGATAGCCGTCTTGTTGCTGGTGCCAAATCCGCCTAAAACAGCAGATGAAAAATCCGCGGCAGCGGCGGTGAGTTACAAAGGCTTATTGAAAAACCCCATCGTTATCCTGCTGTTTATCTCGATTTTTTGTATCAACATCCCTGCTTATGGCCTGTTGGCCTGGTTACCGAAATTCCTCGTTCAGCAACGGGGGATGCCAATAGGTACCTCCAGCCTGGTCGTTGCAGCAGGTGGCCTTGGGATCTGGATTTCCTCACTCGGTAGTGGCTGGCTGGTCGGGCGCTACCTGCAAGGACGTGAACCCCTGTTTGTCTGTTGCAGTTCGCTACTCAGCGCATTGTGCATCTGGTTAGTATTTATCAGTCAAACGGCTCTGGTTTCCAGTGTGTTCCTGTTTATTGGTTATATCTTCCTGATGGGTTCATTTGTCACCGTCTTCACGCTGCCAATGAAACGCCTGCAGACCGAAGTCATAGGCGCTGGTATGGGCATGATTAACACTGGGGGAACACTCGGGGGCTTTATCGCACCGATTGCTATCGGCTATTTAGTCACCATCAGCGGTAATTACACGACGACCTTTATTTTTTTAGCCATGGCTATGGTGGTTTCCGGGTTAATTGTTTTACCGCTGGCGGGCAAATCACGTCACCAACTCTCACCTGAAGGAATCTGAAAATGAATGCTGAACAACTCATCGCTGACGTGGAACAGGACGTCCTGACATGGCGTCGTCATCTCCACGCCAACCCGGAGCTGTCGTTTCAGGAGCATAAAACGGCCGACTATATCGTGGAGCAGCTGACACGCTTTGGCGGGCTTAAAATCAGCCGTCCGACAGCAACGAGCGTGGTCGCGTATCTGCAAGGTGTTGCTGCAGGCCCATGCTATGCATTGCGTGCAGATATCGATGCCCTGCCATTGCAGGAAAAAAATGACGAGCCATTATGCTCGACGAATCCTGGGGTGATGCACGCCTGTGGTCATGATGCCCACACCGCGATGCTGTTGGGTGCCGCGCGTGTGTTGTGTCAGATGCAGGAGCAATTAAAGGGGTCTGTCTGTTTTATCTTCCAGCATGCGGAAGAGTTGCCGCCAGGCGGCGCACAAGAGCTGGTTGATCTCGGGTATCTTGACGATGTGAGTATGATCTTCGGACTGCATGTTTTCCCGACGGTCCCAACCGGGATCGTCAACATGAAGCAGGGGATTTTCAGCGCCGCCTGTGACAACTTCGACATCGTGATTCAGGGCAAAGGCGGCCACGGCTCGACACCGCAGCACTGCATCGATCCTATTGTGATTGGCGCTGAAGTTGCCACGTCATTACAGAATATTGTCGCGCGTAAAATCGATCCGCTCATGGTTCCAGTATTGAGCATCACCACTTTCCAGGCCGGAGCCAGTTATAATGTGATCCCTGATAGTGCGCGTCTGGCGGGGACACTGCGTACGCATAACCGTGAAGTTCGTGAGAAAGTACCACAACTGGTGGAACAGACCGTCGCAGGTATCTGCCAGGCGCATGGAGCAAGCCACAAAATTAGCTGGACACGGGGTTTTTCCAGCGGCGATAACCATCCGGATGCGTGTGCTATCGCCCGCCAGGTGGTGGCTGACGCGTTGGGGCCAGATGCTCTGGAGGAGGTTGATACTCCACTGTTTGGCGGGGAGGATTTCTCGTCATATCAGGCGAAACGGCCTGGTTGTTTTCTGTTTATCGGCTGCGGCAATGAAGCTATCGGTGCCACCCATGGCCTGCACAACCCCTACTTTAAACTGGATGAGGCCGCCTTGCAGGTGGGTGTAAAACTGCATGTGGGCTTTAT
The DNA here is from genome assembly GCF_059421685.1 of Citrobacter sp. GW821-FHT02E08. Taxonomy (NCBI): domain Bacteria; kingdom Pseudomonadati; phylum Pseudomonadota; class Gammaproteobacteria; order Enterobacterales; family Enterobacteriaceae; genus Citrobacter; species Citrobacter sp. GW821-FHT02E08. Next base: position 313,313 of record NZ_JBWKVL010000004.1, read on the forward strand.
TCGTCAGTTATTGATGCGTTAATCCATAAGATCTGGCCCATCAGGCATTTTTGTTGCGGCCAGTTTCAACACGTCTCATACCATGACTGACCGAGCGCATGTACGAAAAAGAATTCGGGAAGGATTTTACACAAAAACCGCTGGAGCATAAGCCGGGAAAATGACAGAGAAGAACCCTAATACCAGAAAAAAAGAGTATGTGATGCTCGTTTTTTTTCGGCGTAAATGAATTGTTAATGTTAATGTCGGGTGGTATAACGGAAAAAGACCGGATATTGAAATTCGGGATAATTTCGGGGTTTTTCGGACATGATGTCTTAAGCGCCTGAAATTAAAGCCAGATAAAAAGAGACCGAATACGATTCCTGTATTCGGTCCAGGGAAATGGCTCTTGGGAGAGAGCCGTGCGCTAAAAGTTGGCATTAATGCAGGCTAAGTCGCCCTGCCCTTTAAGAATAGATGACGACGCCAGGTTTTCCAGTCCGTGGCTAAAGTGGCTGGAAAAAAAGGATGCTTGTCACCCGCTACAACGTAAAAACCGCAAGTTCTTCTGCGAGAAACTTGCGGTTTTTTATTGGAAATCAGAAAGATATTTCTGACAATTAACAGAGTTTTTCTGCTCTTTCAATAAACGGCGCCAGGCTCATTTTTTCCCCTGGCTTCGCAGGATCGTCAATCTGAATAATGGTAAGAGGCTGAGCATTGGTTTTCCCGCTGCTTACCTGCTGCTGCGCGATATCATTGAGCGGGTATTGCACCAGCGTACTGGGGTTGATCACATACAAGGCATTCCCCGCCCGACACGTCAGCATCACTTCTTCACGGTTAAAGGACCACTTGTCTTTACCGACTTCAAAGCGGCTTACGGTGATCACCTGGGGTGCTGCCATTGCTGCTGTGGAACTTGCCAGTAGTAGAAGAGAAAGAATCATTTTTTTCATACGTTTTGCCTGTCCATCAGAACGGTTCCAGGGTCGCAAACAGGCTGACAATGGCCAACACGACGCCCCCAATTCCCCATTCAATTTGAGTCATCCAGATAAACCAGAGATTCGCGCGGTGATTTTCTTCGCGCATCCGTGGTACGAGAACATACCGATTCGTCAGCGCAATTGCCACCATTAGCAGTACCAACGCAATTTTTAGCACCAGTAACTGCCCGTACGCGGTATGCCATGGCGCAGTAAATCCGTTAATAAACAGGATATTAAAGATACCTGTCAGTAGCACGCCAGCCACAAACGCGTGACCATAACGGGAAAAACGCATCATGGTGTCAATGGCCTGTTCGCGCCAACGGCCTCTTGCGATGCGCATACAGTAGATTACGGGCAGCAGCCCGCCAAACCAGGCCGCCGCGCAGATCAGGTGCAGGGCGTAGTTTGTTTTGACCAGCCCGCCCAGCACGCCGTGATGTACGGCGGCATGCCCCACGCCCGCGAGAAATAGCAGTTGGCCCAACGTGAGGATAAGCAGCAAACGCGGCAAATTACGCGGCACAATCAGAACCACACCCAGCGTGACAAAGGCCAGGACAATCTGCCATAGCCAGACGCCGCCAAATTGCGTTTGCAGGACGGCGCCCCACACAGGGACGGAAAAGACATCCGGCCAGCCGGAACCCATTAATCCGCCCTGAACCATAAACATCAGCGCAGCGCTGATAAAACTCCACGTCGCGGCATGTTGTTGCAGGCGCAGGAAACGGCGAGCCATCAATCGGCGAATCGAGAACGGCGCCAGCCATGCGCTATACAAAGCACAGCCGAACACCAGCATCAGAGCGGTAAAATGGATAAATCTGAGCGCTATCCAGATGAACGTCAGCATAGTTACTTCACGCTAAAGGTGTATTGCCCTTTGGTTTTATGCCCGTCTACCGAGACGACATGCCACTCCACCGTATAAGTTCCTGGGTTCAGAGGCTGGTCAAGCGGGACAATCAGTTGTTTTTCATCCTGTTCGTTGCGCTTCGCTTTTTGCGTTTTAATGATTTCCTGTTTTGCTCCCGTGAGCGTCACCCCGCTGAACCCCGGTTCAATACCCTCAGAGAAATTCAGCGTGATGGCCTGTAAAGCGGCTTCAACCGCTGCATTCGCGGCAGGATATTGGTGTGTTAAATGCGCATGAGCCCAGGCGGCAGGAGCGACCAGCGTTGAGACAAGAAAGATGAATGCATAACGCAGCGATGGGGCAGCAAAAACCATATCAAATATTCCTTTTTGTTATGTCATAACCCTATGAGAATAACCTTCTATAATGATTGAGTCGAGAATCATCAATTGTGGCTTGCCATTGCGCCTGGGAGTTAGTAACTTTTGCGCGCACTTGATGAGGAGAAGCGCATGAAAACAAATCTGGCTCTACTTGAACAGGCAGAAATGGATAAGGTCAACGTCGATCTGGCCGCTGCAGGCGTGGCATTTAAAGAGCGCTACAACATGCCGGTCGTGGCTGAAGTTGTCGAACGCGAGCAACCAGAGCATTTACGCGGATGGTTTCGCGAGCGACTGATCGCACACCGTCTGGCCTCCGTTTCGCTTTCACGTTTACCTTACGAGCCTAAAGTTAAATAAAGCTTATATAACGTTACACTTCCTTACATGACAATTGCTACAGTATAAGAGCATTCTTAAGCCCTGATTTAAGGATGATTGTAGACACTATGAAAAGGAAGTCATTATGTCACACTGGAAAATTGCTGCAGCACAGTATGAACCCCTACACACCAGCCTGGCGGAACACGTTGCGCACCATCTGAAATTTATTGAGAAAGCCGCCAGCCATCGATGTGAATTGCTGGTATTTCCTTCCCTGTCGCTGCTGGGATGCACCGATCAGGATGATTCACTGCCCGCCCCGCCCGACAGCGCGTTATTACAACCTTTGGCTTACGCCGCCGCTACGTACCGCATGACGATCATCGCAGGTTTGCCGGTGGAGCATCACTCCCGTTTCGTTAAAGGTATTGCGGTGTTTAGTCCGTGGATCTCTTCGCCGTTAACCTTTCATCAAAGTCATGGCGCCTGTATTGCCCGGCATCTAAAGACCATCAGCGTTGTCGACGAACAACCTGAAGGCATGGATATGGATCCGGCGTTTTCGCTGTTCACCACCGGTCAAAGCGTGAGTGAGCCAAACCTGCAGGCCTCCACCTCCCGATTGCAGCGCTTCTCGCATCAATTCGCCATTGCCGTTTTGATGGCAAATGCGCGTGGAAGCAGCGCATTATGGGACGAAAGCGGTCAGCTTATCGTCCGTGCTGACCGCGGTTCGTTATTGTTGACAGGTCAGCGTACCGCACAGGGCTGGCAAGGTGATATCATTCCACTTCGCTAAGCGTTTTGGTCCGGAGCCTCCCATGTTGCGCATTATAGATACAGAAACCTGTGGCCTGCAGGGTGGAATTGTTGAGATCGCGTCAGTTGACGTCGTTGACGGCAAAATTGTGAATCCCATGAGCCACCTGGTGCGTCCTGATCGCCCCATTAGCCCGCAGGCCATGGCGATCCACCGCATTACCGAGGCCATGGTGGCTGACAAACCGTGGATTGAAGACATTATTCCGCTCTATCACGGAAGTGACTGGTATGTCGCGCACAACGCCAGTTTTGACCGTCGCGTTTTGCCGGAGATGCCCGGCGAGTGGATCTGCACCATGAAACTCTCCCGCCGGTTATGGCCGGGAATTAAATACAGCAACATGGCGCTGTATAAATCACGCAAACTGAGTGTGCAGACACCGCCAGGGCTTCATCATCACCGCGCGCTGTATGACTGTTACATCACGGCGGCTCTGCTCATCGATATCATCAACACCTCTGGCTGGTCGGCAGAACAGATGGCCGATATCACCGGTCGCCCTGCGCTTCTCACCACCTTTACGTTTGGCAAGTATCGCGGGAAGGCCGTTTCTGAAGTGGCGGAACGCGATCCGGGCTATCTGCGTTGGTTGTTCAACAATCTTGACAGCATGAGCCCGGAACTGCGTTTAACGCTAAAACACTATCTGGATAACGCTTAAACGTCTGCCTGTCCGGGCAACGTCCCCTGCGCGAGCGCAATCAGGAAAGCGAATTCCAGCGCCACGCCTTCATACGATTTAAAGCGCCCTGATTTGCCGCCATGCCCGGAATCCATGTCCGTACACAGCAGCAGCAGGCGCTCATCGGTTTTGAGTTCCCGCAGTTTTGCCACCCATTTGGCAGGCTCCCAGTACTGCACCTGGGAATCATGCAGGCCGGTGGTGACCAGAAGATGCGGGTAGCCCTGCGCACGGACATTATCGTAAGGACTGTAGCGCTTCATGTAGGTGTAATATTCAGGATCCTGCGGGTTGCCCCACTCTTCAAACTCTCCCGTGGTCAATGGGATCGACTCGTCGAGCATGGTGGTTACCACATCAACAAACGGAACCTGCGCAATCACGCCGTGAAAAAGTTCAGGCCGCTCATTAATCGCAGCGCCCATCAGCATTCCCCCTGCGCTTCCCCCCATTCCATAGCACAATGAAGGCGAACCGTACCCCAGATTGACTAAGGCGTCACAGACATCCAGATAGTCGTTGAAGGTATTTTCCTTTTTCAGAAACTTGCCATCTTCGTACCACTGTTGCCCCAGTTCACCGCCGCCGCGCACATGCGCGATGGCGTAGACAAAGCCCCTATCCAGCAGACTGAGTCGACTGCTGCTGAAGTCGGCATCCATGCTGGCACCGTAGGAACCATAGCCATACACCAGCAGCGGATTATGATGTCTGCGAAAATGCTTTTGATGGTAAACCAGTGAAACTGGCACCTCAGTGCCGTCACGGGCGGTTACCCACACGTGTTCACTGCGATAATTCGCCGCGTCAAATCCTGGGACATTGGTCTGTTTAAGGACCCGTCGCTCACCAGTGTCCATATCCAGTTCAAATAACGTATCCGGTGTCGTCATTGACGAGTAGCCATAGCGCAGGCGTGAGGTTTCCGGTTCCGGGTTGTAGGCAATCCAGCTCACATAAGCCGGATCATCAAAAGCGATCCCCACCACTTCACCTGTTTTGCGGTTTATTTGCCGCAGACTGGTCAACCCGCGCTGGCGTTCTTCCACCACCAGCCAGTCGGTGAAAAGCGTGAACCCTTCCAGCATGATGGCCTCTCGCGGCGGGATCAGCGCTTCCCAGGCGTTTTCATCACGGACACGCGTGCGGTACAGACCGAAATTTTTACCCTGCCGGTTTGAACGCAGATAAAACGCATGCTGGTAGTGATCGAGGCTATATTCATGATCCTTACGGCGCGGTAAAAACACGAACGGTTCAGCATCGGCAAGCTCTGCGTCGAGCAGGCGTACTTCACTGGTCGTCGCGCTGGCGAGTTGGATCACCACATAATGCTGCGACGTCGTTTTATGCAGACTGACATAAAACATATCGTCTTTTTCTTCGTAGACCAGTTCATCGCTGGATGTCGGCGTTCCAACCGTATGACGCCACACCTGGTACGGCAACAGCGTGACGGCGTGTTTACGCACGTAATAGAAGGTCTGTGAATCATTCGCCCACACCAGTTCCGGCTCAACATTATCCAACAGCTCCGGATACCAGTTGCCGGTTTCCAGGTTGCGAAAGCGGATCCCATACTGGCGGCGGGAGAGATAATCCTCTGCCAGCGCCATAAGGCTGTTGTCGGGGGAAATCGCGAGCCCGCCCAGCGTATAAAACTCGCTGTGTGCCGCGCGCTGGTTGCCGTCCAGCAACGTCTCCCATTCATCCCACTCTTCAGTGAACGCCGATTGTCGCTGGTAAATGGCGTATTCACCCCCTGGCTCATAGAGATGCCGGTAGCGGTAGCCATTCTTTATGTAAGGCGCAGAGACATCCTGAGGGGGGATCCTGTCGATAATTTCTTTCAGCACACGCTCCTGGAGCGCTTGCTGAGAAGCCATGACCTTGTGCCCGTAGGCATTTTCCTGATGCAGATAATCCAGCACATCAGGCTGCGCACGGGAGTCGTCGCGCAGCCAGTAGTAGTTGTCGATACGGGTGTCGCCATGCACGGTCATGGCGTGAGGAATTTTGTGCGCTTTTGGTAGCATGTCATTGTTCTTTTGCAATATACACTCTATAAGGTGTGGCAAAAGTTACGCGCAATGCAAGCGAAACATGCGACTTCGCAAAGTGGATTAACCCGGCAACGCCTGTTTTTGTTGTTGCAGATCCCGCTCAATATCTTCCCGGACGTCCTGCGGGATCTTCAGGGCATCACCCAGCGCGTTGAGGTAGCTGCGCTCCATAAAGTGGTCAATATCGATTGCCGCACAGCTCAGGAAGTAAATTTCCAGCGCCTCTTCTTCATTACGGATCCCCTGCGCCAGTCGCTGCGGGTCGAGCGGTTGTTCAATGGCGTGTTCAATGAGTTTCCGCCCCTGCTCTTCCACACCGGCTTCACGCAGTTGTTGTTCAATGGCCGCGCGCTCTTTCGCATCAATATGCCCATCGCTTTTTGCCGCAAAGACCAGCGCCAGAATCAGTCGCTCGGTACGCACATCAAGCGGTGTGCTATGTGTGCCAAACTGCGGTTCATCCTGATGCGCCGTACGGACTTTATCTTTGTATTTGTTCCATAGCACCGTACCGGCGACGGCGCCGCCGCCCACCAGCAACGCGCTGGTGCCGTATTTGGTCAGTAGCTTACGAGACGATTTATTGGCGACCAGTAAACCCGCCAGGCCGCCTAACGCGCCAGGAACCAGCAGTTTACTGAGACCCTGATCACCAGAAGACGATGAAGAAGACCCTTTTTGCCCGAGAAGAGATTGTAATTGGTTCAACCAGTTAGCCATGTAGCCCCCTCAAGTACAGACGATTTGTCGTCAAAGCGTACCCGAGGGGATGTCAGGAAGTGTCTATATCCGCAAAAGATGCGCAAATTCGGTGGTTAGCGCAATTGGTACTCCGCCTTTCCTGCGACGCAATCGACGCTCACCTGATAGTGGAGATCGGCGCTTTTACCGCGCGCGGTCAGCGGCACTGACCATTTACCCTCTTTGCCCACAATGTCCTGCGCATTTACCCATACCACCGGATCGATTTGCCCCAGCGTTTTTTGATCATCAGCCCAGCGCACAATGCGGTTTTGCTGATAATCACGCTTTACGCTCGCGGCAATACCTTCAGCATCCAGACCTTCACACTTTGGAAACGTCACCGATTTGCTGTCGGGATTATTGGCGGCGAAGGCCGATACGCTGGCGGATAACAATAGCAGGCTCAACAGCGCTCCTCTCTTATTCATACTTTTCTCCTTAGCACAATGATTCAGGAAAAGCATGGTACAAAACGTCAGGAGCGCAAGTCAGATTCAGGCGGCCTGGGTATCGTCCTCTGCGGACGCCGTGGTGTCGACGGCCTGCGGAGAAGGCAATTTGCCGGTTTTCAGGATCGTACTCAGCACATCCTTCTGTTCAGCCAGCCAGAGAGACAGCGCTTCGCGTTGTTCGTCCTCCAGTGCGACCGGAGACTGCTCAAGCCACGTGTCGAGCAAATCTGCTGTATCGAGCATTTTGTCGTATGCATCGGCTTCCTTTTTGCTGGTAAAAGACATCTTCTCCTCACCTTCCCGAATGACTACGTATTTAACTTCAACCGCCATTTTGCAGCCTCTCAATATACCTGTATTTTTGTACAGTATATTACTTTTCGGCATTGAAATCAACCTGGCAATAAAGACAGACGCAAACGTTTTCGTATATACTGCGCCCGGATAAATCAGGGGATATTTTTATGACGTTATTAGGCACAGCGCTGCGTCCGGCAGCGACGCGGGTGATGTTATTGGGTTCAGGCGAACTGGGTAAGGAAGTGGCGATTGAGTGCCAGCGTTTGGGCGTCGAAGTGATCGCCGTCGATCGTTACCCCGACGCGCCAGCGATGCACGTTGCTCACCGTTCGCATGTCATCAATATGCTGGATGGCGACGCGTTACGTCGCGTGGTTGAACTGGAAAAACCGCATTATATCGTGCCGGAAATTGAAGCGATCGCCACCGATATGCTGGTGAAACTGGAGCAGGAAGGGCTGAATGTCGTCCCCTGTGCCCGCGCGACCCAACTGACAATGAACCGTGAGGGGATCCGTCGGCTGGCTGCGGAAGAACTGGCGTTGCCAACCTCCTCTTTCCGCTTTGCAGACAGTGAAGCGAGCTTCCGTGAAGCCGTAGCAGAGATTGGTATTCCCTGTATCGTTAAGCCAGTGATGAGCTCTTCGGGAAAAGGGCAAAGTTTTATTCGCTCTGCCGGGCAACTGGCGCAGGCGTGGGACTACGCGCAACAAGGCGGTCGCGCCGGTGCGGGCCGGGTGATCGTCGAAGGGGTGGTGAATTTCGATTTTGAAATTACGCTGCTGACCGTCAGCGCCGTTGATGGCGTCCATTTTTGCGCCCCCGTCGGCCACCGTCAGGAAGATGGCGATTACCGCGAATCCTGGCAGCCGCAGCAAATGACGCCGCTGGCCCTTGAGCGAGCGCAGGAAATTGCCCGTAAAGTGGTGCTGGCGTTAGGTGGCCACGGCTTATTTGGTGTCGAACTGTTTGTTTGCGGCGACGAGGTTATCTTCAGCGAGGTGTCTCCCCGTCCACACGACACCGGGATGGTCACGATGATCTCTCAGGATCTGTCGGAATTTGCTTTGCACGTGCGCGCCTTCCTCGGCCTGCCCGTTGGCGCGATTCGTCAGTATGGCCCTGCCGCCTCGGCCGTGATCCTGCCGCAGCTCACCAGCCAGAATGTGACGTTTGAGAATGTGCAGGCGGCGGTTGGCGCCGGTCTGCAGGTACGATTCTTTGGGAAACCAGAGATCGACGGCACCCGTCGCCTGGGCGTCGCGCTGGCAACCGGCGTGAGCGTAGAAGAGGCCATCGCACGTGCGAAAGATGCCGCCGCTCAGATAAAAGTCAACGCATAAAAAAACGGGCCAAATGGCCCGTTCTGGCAAAGCCCGGTGGTGTACCGGGCTTTATATTCACTTACTGTTTCGCGCCTTCTACCGCTTCGCGAGCCAGTTGAGTAATGCGGTCGTAATCACCCGCTTCCAGCGCATCGGCCGGAACCAGCCAGGAACCACCGATACACAGCACGCTTTTCAGCGCCAGATAATCACGGTAGTTAGCCGGAGAGATACCGCCAGTCGGGCAGAAACGCACCTGAGAGAACGGACCCGCAATCGCCTGCAGCGCTTTGGTGCCGCCGTTGGCTTCCGCCGGGAAGAATTTGAACTCTTTCAGACCGTAGTCCATACCCAGCATCAGTTCAGAAACGGTGCTGATACCCGGAATCAACGGGATCGTCCCTTCGGTTGCCGCTTTCAACAGAGGCTCGGTCAGACCCGGGCTAATAGCGAACTGCGCGCCAGCTTCAGTGACTTCTGCCAGCTGCTGCGGGTTCAGTACGGTACCCGCACCGATAATCGCGTCTGGCACTTCTTTGGCAATCGCGCGGATAGCATCCATCGCACATGCGGTACGTAAGGTCACTTCCAGAACGCGCACACCACCTGCAACCAGCGCTTTTGCCATCGGCACCGCGTGTTCCAGTTTATTCACCACAATCACCGGAACTACCGGGCCCGTGGTCAGGATTGCTTCCGCACTTGTTTTCCAGTTTTTCATCAGAGTTTTTCTCTCGCCTGATTACAAAATTTTCGTTTTAAAAAGTGATACAGGTTGCGCCCTGCTCCGCACCGGAGAGTTTTTCGCGCAACGCGCTGAACATCTCACGTCCTGTCCCTACTCTTGATGAGCTCAGATCCGGGATGTGAGGCTGGCGAGCGGCAAGTTCCGCTTCATCGACCAGCAGAGTCAGTTCACCTGTCTGTCCGTTCACACGAATGATGTCGCCATCGCGCACTTTCGCCAGTAACCCACCATCGTAAGCTTCCGGCGTGACATGGATTGCTGAAGGCACTTTACCTGAAGCACCGGAAAGCCGTCCATCGGTAACTAACGCAATTTTGAAACAACGGTCCAATAATACACCAAGTGGCGGCATGAGTTTGTGCAATTCTGGCATTCCGTTCGCTTTTGGTCCCTGATGGCGTACGACTACCACGCAATCACGGTCCAACAACCCGGCCTCAAATGCCGGTAATACGTCGTGCTGGCTCTCAAAGACAATGGCTGGTGCTTCAATGATCTGGTTTTCAACCGGTACCGCAGAGGTTTTCATCACTGCACGTCCCAGGTTGCCGCTCAGCACTTTCGTCCCGCCGTGGTGCGAGAACGGCTTATCAAAGGTGGCAATAACATTGCTATCAAGAGACTTCGCAACCCCTTCACGCCAGTCCAGCTCGCCATTGTTCAGCCACGGTTCCAGGGTATAACGAGACAAGCCAAAGCCCGCCACGGTGTTGACGTCTTCATGCAGCAGGCCCGCGTTCAGCAGTTCACGCATCAGTACAGGCACCCCGCCCGCCGCCTGGAAGTGGTTAATGTCCGCCGGGCCATTCGGGTAGAGGCGAGCCATCAGCGGGACGACATCTGAAAGGTCGGAGAAGTCATCCCAGTTGATCACAATACCGGCGGCGCGCGCCATTGCCACCAGGTGCATGGTGTGGTTGGTTGAGCCGCCCGTCGCGAGCAGCGCGACAATACCGTTCACCACCACTTTTTCGTCAATCATTTTACCGACAGGCATCCATTCGTTGCCGTTGCCGGTCAAACGCGTCACCTGACGGGCTGCCGCCGCGGTCAGTGCTTCACGTAGCGGCGCATCGGGATGCACAAAGGAGGAGCCCGGTAATTGCATCCCCATAAACTCCACCACCATTTGGTTGGTGTTGGCGGTACCGTAAAACGTACAGGTGCCTGGCGCATGGTAAGAGGCGGCTTCGGATTCCAGCAGCGCCATACGGTCAACCTTACCTTCGGCATAAAGCTGGCGAATACGAACTTTTTCTTTATTTGGCAGGCCGCTGGCCATCGGGCCAGACGGCACGAAAATAGACGGCAGATGACCAAACGAGAGCGCCGCCATCGCCAGCCCCGGGACGATTTTGTCACACACGCCGAGGAATAACGCCCCATCGAACATGTTGTGCGACAGCCCGACCGCCGCCGACATGGCAATGACTTCGCGACTCAGGAGTGATAATTCCATTCCATCCTGGCCCTGGGTCACACCATCGCACATCGCAGGCACGCCGCCCGCCACCTGACCAATCGCATTCGCCTTGTGCAGCGCTTTGCGGATAATCTCAGGGTAATGCTCATAAGGCTGATGCGCAGAAAGCATGTCGTTATAGGAGGTAATGATCGCGATATTGTTACGCAACATGCTTTTCAGCGACGCTTTATCGTCGGGTTGGCACGCCGCAAATCCGTGCGCCAGGTTTCCGCACGCCAGCTGGGAGCGGTGAACCGTCGACGTTTTCGCTTGCTCAATACGGGCAAGGTAGGCAGAACGTGTCTTGTGAGAACGTTCGATAATACGTTGTGTTACGCGTAACAAATTCGGATTCATAGAGGCTCCTAAAATTTATCTGTCCGGGCCGCAGGATTACCAATGTGTTTCATCAGGGTTAAATAATGCTGAAACGCTTGTAAGCCGTAGCTCAGGGGCAAAATCGTTTCAGTCAGTGTAATAAAAAAAGCCCCGCGGGTGAATCCACGCGGGGCTTAAAAGTGCAAAAATTATTCTGCAATCTGTGTTAGATCATGTTACCGGTAAAATAACACCGTCGTGACAGATGAAGTTTTACTCAAATTCATTCCAGGAACGACCATCGCGGGTGATCATCGCCACTGAGGCAACCGGTCCCCACGTTCCCGCCTGATACGGCTTCGGCGCGTCGTTATCCATCGCCCAGGCTTCTGTGATGGAGTCGACCCATTTCCATGCTTCTTCTACTTCGTCACGGCGCACAAACAGCGCCTGAATGCCCCGCATGGTTTCCAGCAGTAAACGTTCATAGGCATCCGCCAGATGCGTCTGGTTGAACGTTTCGGAGTAACTCAGATCCAGCTTGGTAATTTGCAGGTTATGTTTATGATCCAGACCCGGGACTTTATTGAGTACCTGAATATCCACGCCTTCATCTGGCTGCAAACGGATCGTCAATTTGTTCTGCGGCAGATCCTGCCAGGACTCTTTGAACAGGTTGAGCTCCGGCGTTTTGAAGTAGACGACCACTTCAGAACATTTGGTCGGCAGTCGTTTGCCTGTACGCAGGTAAAACGGCACGCCCGCCCAGCGCCAGTTATCGATATCGACACGAATGGCGACGAACGTTTCGGTATTGCTGCTCTTATTCGCCCCCTCTTCTTCCAGATAACCCGGCACTTTTTTACCTTGCGCGAAACCGGTGGTGTACTGGCCACGAACCGTTTTTTCACGGACGTTCGAACGGTCGATACGACGCAGCGATTTCAGCACTTTCACTTTTTCATCGCGAATACTGTCAGCGCTCAGATCGGACGGCGGTGACATGGCGATCATGCACAGAATTTGCAGCAGGTGGTTCTGGATCATGTCGCGCATCTGGCCGGCCTGGTCAAAGTAGCCCCAGCGACCTTCAATACCCACCTCTTCCGCCACGGTGATTTCCACGTGATCGATGGTGCGATTGTCCCAGTTATTGACGAACAGGGAGTTGGCAAAACGCAGCGCCAGTAAGTTCAGAACCGTCTCTTTGCCGAGATAGTGGTCAATACGGTAAACCTGGCTCTCGTCAAAATATTCACCCACCTGGTCGTTGATTTCACGAGAGGTGGCCAGTGATGTGCCGAGCGGTTTTTCCATGACCACGCGCGCAGGCTTAGCATTCAGCTTCGCCTCGCCTAACCCTTTGCAGATTGCGCCAAAGGTGCTGGGCGGCATCGCAAAATAGTTAATGGTGGTGCGCTCTTTTTGATCCAGCATCTCCCCCAGGCGGGAAAAGGCTGCGGTATCGTTGACATCCAGATTGCAGAAATCCAGGCGACCACTCAGGGTATCCCACAAACCTTCATCAATTGTTTCCTTCATGAAGGTTTCGAGCGCTTCGCGTACCACCTTGGTGTAGGCTTCTTTATCCCAGTCAGCACGACCAACCCCAATAATGCGGGTATCCGGGTTTATCTGACCGGCTTTTTCCAGTTGATACAGGGAAGGCAGCAATTTACGACGCGCCAGGTCGCCTTTCGCGCCGAAAATGACCAGGTCACATGCCTGGGCTGTTTGCGTTACCGCCATGTCATTCTCCTCAGTTAACTATCCTGGTACTTCTGCCAGGTTATAGTTGTAATTTTATTACAGTGCACTGTACTGCTTTTACGTAATTCCGGAAACCGTAAACACTTATCCACCAGTGCGATCCCGGCTTGTCAGGCGTTTTGCGGCATGTTCAGCCACAAAACGGATAAAAAAGTCGTCGTTTTCACACACGTAGCCGACAGCTAAAATCAGACGTCGATCATGTAATGAAAAAAAACAACAACTATTCTATCCATTTTGCCCCCTTAATGGGCACCCGGGGGTAATATCTAACAAAATTGCCTCTCGATTTCCTATATCTCAGAAATCGTCGTCACCATGAGTTTTCTACATCATGAATATGCTGGAAAAAATCCAGGTACAACTGGAACATCTGAGCAAGTCAGAACGCAAAGTCGCCGATGTTATTCTTGCTTCCCCTGATCAGGCCATCCACTCGAGTATTGCGACGCTGGCCCTGGAAGCGAATGTCAGTGAACCTACCGTAAACCGCTTCTGTCGCAGCATGGACACGCGCGGCTTTCCTGATTTTAAACTGCATCTGGCGCAAAGTCTGGCAAATGGCACGCCCTATGTTAATCGCAATGTGGATGAAGATGACAGCGTTGAGTCCTACACGAGAAAAATCTTCGAATCCGCGATGGCCAGTCTCGATCATGTCCGCCAGTCGCTTGATAAATCTGCGGTGAATCGCGCGGTCGATCTGCTGACGCAAGCGAAGAAAATTTCCTTCTTCGGCCTTGGTTCTTCCGCCGCCGTGGCACATGACGCCATGAACAAATTTTTCCGCTTCAACGTTCCGGTCATATACTCCGATGATGTTGTCCTGCAACGCATGAGCTGTATGAATTGTAGCGATGACGACGTCGTTGTGCTCATTTCACACACGGGCAGAACCAAAAGTCTGGTGGAGCTGGCGCAGCTGGCGCGCGAAAACGATGCGATGGTGATTGCACTGACCTCTGCCGGAACGCCACTGGCGCGCGAGGCCACATTAGCGATTACACTTGATGTACCGGAAGATACTGACATTTATATGCCTATGGTCTCTCGACTTGCTCAACTGACCGTGATAGATGTGCTGGCAACCGGATTTACTTTGCGTCGCGGGGCAAAATTCAGAGATAACTTGAAGCGCGTCAAGGAAGCGCTTAAGGAATCGCGTTTTGATAAAGAACTGCTCATAAGGAGCGATGACCGCTAAAAGCAATAACACGCATACCCTTTTCGTCATCCGGCGTTATATCCGGATCAATGTTCACGCAACACCAAGTTGTTTCAGTCAACGGAGTATTACATGTCCAGAAGGCTTCGCAGAACCAAAATCGTTACCACGTTAGGCCCGGCAACTGATCGCGATAACAACCTTGAGAAAATTATCGCTGCGGGTGCGAACGTCGTACGAATGAACTTCTCTCACGGATCGCCAGAAGATCACAAAATACGCGCTGATAAAGTTCGTGAGATTGCCGCAAAACTGGGGCGTCATGTGGCAATTCTGGGCGATCTCCAGGGGCCAAAAATTCGCGTATCGACCTTCAAAGAAGGCAAAGTATTCCTGAACATCGGCGATAAATTCCTGTTAGACGCGAATCTGGGGAAAGGCGAAGGCGATAAAGAAAAAGTCGGTATCGATTACAAAGGCCTGCCCGCTGATGTTGTTCCTGGTGATATCCTGTTACTCGACGATGGTCGCGTACAGCTAAAAGTCCTGGAAGTTCAGGGCATGAAAGTCTTCACCGAAGTGACCGTCGGCGGCCCACTCTCCAACAACAAAGGCATCAACAAGCTCGGCGGTGGCCTCTCTGCAGAAGCGCTGACCGAAAAAGACAAAGCGGATATCGTCACTGCAGCGCAAATCGGCGTTGATTATCTGGCCGTCTCCTTCCCTCGCTGCGGCGAAGACCTGAACTATGCGCGCCGTCTCGCACGCGAAGCTGGCTGCGATGCAAAAATTGTCGCCAAAGTCGAACGTGCCGAAGCCGTTTGCGACCAGAATGCGATGGATGACATCATTCTGGCTTCCGACGTTGTGATGGTAGCTCGCGGCGATCTGGGCGTTGAAATCGGTGATCCGGAGCTGGTCGGCATTCAGAAGGCATTGATTCGTCGTGCTCGTCAACTGAACCGTGCGGTCATTACCGCCACGCAGATGATGGAGTCGATGATCACCAACCCGATGCCGACCCGTGCAGAAGTTATGGACGTGGCCAACGCCGTGCTGGATGGCACCGACGCCGTGATGCTGTCAGCTGAAACCGCCGCAGGTCAGTATCCGGCTGAAACGGTAGCCGCGATGGCGCGCGTCTGTCTGGGCGCAGAAAAAATCCCAAGCATTAACGTCTCCAAACACCGCCTCGACGTGCAGTTCGATAATGTTGAAGAAGCCATCGCCATGTCGGCAATGTATGCTGCAAACCACCTGAAAGGGGTGACGGCCATTATCGCCATGACCGAATCAGGGCGTACTGCACTGATGACCTCGCGTATCAGTTCAGGCTTACCGATTTTCGCAATGTCTCGTCATGAGCGTACACTGAACCTGACCTCTTTGTATCGCGGCGTCACGCCGGTGCACTTCGACAGCGCGGCTGACGGCGTTGTGGCGGCAAGTGAAGCGGTTAATTTGCTGCGTGACAAAGGCTATCTGGTGTCCGGCGATCTGGTGATTGTCACCCAGGGCGACGTGATGAGCACCATCGGTTCGACCAACACCACTCGTATTCTGACCGTCGAATAATTTCCCGACGCCAGAAAGTAAAAAGCCTCTCTGACGAGAGGCTTTTTTTTATTTGATAGGATAAAGGTCTTTGCGCTTATACGGCTGAATTTCGCCAGGTTTACGCGTCTTCAGCAGTTTTAAAATCCAGGTGTATTGTTCGGGATGCGGACCCACGAAGATTTCCACCTCTTCGTTCATTCTTCTGGCGATGGTGTTGTCATCCGCCGTCAGGAGATCGTCCATCGGCGGGCGCACCAGAATCGTTAACCGGTGTGTTTTGCCATCATAGACTGGAAAGAGCGGAACCACGCGGGCGCGGCACACTTTCATCAAGCGACCGATAGCCGGCAAGGTTGCTTTATATGTCGCGAAGAAATCAACAAACTCACTGTGTTCCGCACCGTGATCCTGATCCGGCAGATAGTATCCCCAGTAACCCTGGCGGACAGACTGGATAAACGGCTTAATGCCATCATTACGGGCATGCAAACGCCCGCCGAAGCGACGACGTACGGTGTTCCAGACGTAATCAAATACCGGGTTGCCCTGATTATGGAACATGGCCGCCATTTTCTGCCCCTGTGATGCCATCAGCATCGCCGGGATATCAACGCCCCACCCGTGCGGCACCAGAAAAATCACTTTTTCGTTGTTGCGGCGCAGTTCCTCGATAATTTCCAGCCCCTGCCAGTCGATGCGTTTCTGTACTTTTTCAGGACCGCGCATCGCCAGCTCGGCCATCATCGCCATTGCCTGAGGCGCTGTCTCAAACATCTCATCGACAATTGCTTCACGCTCGGCTTCGCTGCGCTGCGGGAAGCAAAGCGACAAATTGATCAGTGCACGACGACGAGAGCTTTTCCCCATACGTCCGGCAATACGGCCCAGTTTGGCCAGGATGGGATCGCGAATTGACGCTGGCGTTAGCGCAATACCCGCCATCGCGGCGACGCCCAGCCAGGCTCCCCAATAGCGAGGGTGGCGAAATGATTTTTCAAATTCAGGGATGTACTCAATGTTATTTTTTTTCGTTTCCATGCTTTTCCAGTGTCTGATGACGCGAATGCGAAAAGTCGATCTGCTGATAGTGTAGCGGCGCGCCGTGCCCCATACAAAGTAAAAATCCGCCTTCGCGGGCGGTAGTCTCTCTTTTTTGCGTCAGGTATAAAAAAGGCAGCCATAAGGCTGCCTTAGTTCTCCCCAACATCTTACGGCTTAGTGGCTACGGATGTATTCATCCATTTCAGTTTTCAGGTTATCGGATTTAGTACCGAAAATTGCCTGAACACCAGAGCCTGCCACGACAACACCTGCTGCACCCAGTTTCTTCAGGCCAGCCTGATCCACTTTCGCAACATCAGCAACGCTGACACGCAGACGTGTGATACAGGCGTCGAGGTTGGTGATGTTATCTTTACCGCCGAATGCCGCAATCAGAGCCGGAGCCATTTCACTGGTCTCGCCAGTTTTGTTGTCTTCGGTGGCATCTTCACGACCAGGCGTTTTCAGATCCAACGCTTTGATCAGCACACGGAAAATGGTGTAGTAAACAATCGCATAACCTGCACCGACAATCGGGAACAGCCACAGCTTGCTGCTGTTGCCGCTCAGCACGATGAAGTCGATCAGACCGTGAGAGAAGGAAGTACCGTCACGCATACCCAGCAGGATACAGATCGGGAACGCCAGACCAGCCAGAATCGCATGAATCACATACAGGATCGGCGCAACGAACATGAAGGAGAACTCGATCGGCTCGGTAATACCGGTCAGGAACGAGGTCAACGCTGCGGAGATCATGATACCGCCCACTTTCGCGCGGTTTTCTGGTTTAGCAGAGTGCCAGATTGCAATCGCAGCCGCCGGCAGACCGTACATTTTGAACAGGAAGCCGCCAGACAGTTTACCTGCAGTCGGGTCACCCGCCATATAGCGCGGAATATCGCCGTGGAACACCTGACCTGCTGCGTTGGTGTATTCACCAATTTGCATCTGGAAAGGAACGTTCCAGATGTGGTGCAGACCGAATGGCACCAGGCAACGTTCAACGAAGCCGTAGATACCGAACGCAACAACCGGGTTCTGATAGGCAGCCCATTGAGAGAACGTCTGAATAGCAGTACCGATCGGCGGCCAAATGAAGGACAGGATGACACCGGTGAAGATGGCAGCCAGACCAGAAATAATAGGCACAAAGCGCTTACCGGCGAAGAAGCCCAGATACTCAGGCAGCTTGATACGGTAGAAACGGTTGAACATATACGCTGCAATCGCACCGGAGATAATCCCCCCGAGCACACCGGTATCCGCCAGGTGTTTTGCTGCGATTTCTTCAGCAGGTAAATGCAGAACCAGCGGCGCTACCACAGCCATGGTTTTAACCATGATGCCGTATGCAACCACCGAGGCCAGTGCCGAAACGCCGTCGTTGTTAGTAAAACCGAGTGCAACACCGATAGCAAAGATCAATGGCATATTGGCAAAAACAGAACCGCCTGCTTCCGCCATTACGTGTGAAACTACGGCTGGCAGCCAGCTGAAGTTTGCGGAACCGACGCCCAGCAGGATACCTGCGATAGGCAGTACGGATACCGGTAGCATCAGCGATTTACCGACCTTTTGCAGGTTAGCAAATGCATTCTTAAACATAATTGAGAGTGCTCCTGAGTATTTTGTGCTTTCTACGTTCTCACGCATTGGCGAGGGGGGAGAACCCCGCCGTGGACAGGACATCTAAGTGCCCTTTTATTTATTACACAGAGTAAAATAATTCAGATCAATTTTGTTTGACGGCTATCACGTTTCAGCTGTAGCCCATGTCAATATCGTCAAATACTGTCGAAATCCGTATCGGAATGTTTCAAACCGACCGTTCACCGCCCATTTTATGGCGGTGAACTCTACGCGTTTTGCGTATTAATTACGAGCTTAAAAAAAACTCTGCTAGCGGATGGATTGCAGGCGAGAAGCGTCGATATGGAACAGGCGGGAGAAGTTATCGGTGGTTACCTGCGCCAATTCTTCAACGGCAACACCTTTCAAAACAGCCATATACTCTGCAACATCACGAACCATAGCGGGCTGGTTCTCTTTCCCGCGATGCGGCACCGGAGCAAGATATGGCGAATCCGTTTCCACTAACAGACGATCCAGCGGTACGTAGCGGGCTGCATCACGCAACTGCTCAGCATTACGAAAAGTCACGATACCGGAAAAAGAGATATAAAATCCGAGATCCAGTAACTTACCCGCCGTTTCTCTGTCCTCTGTAAAACAGTGTAGTACGCCACCGCAATCCGTCACCTTTTCCTGGCGTAAAATTGCCAGCGTGTCAGCGCGTGCATCGCGGGTATGAACAATGACCGGCTTATTAAGCTCACGGCCAATCTGGATATGGTGAATGAAAGATTCCTGCTGGCGCATCTTTGTTTCAGGGGTGTAGAAATAATCCAGCCCGGTCTCTCCCATCGCGACAACGCCCTCTTCAGCGGCGAAACGACGCAGCTCTTCGACATCATACGGTTCATCCTGATTTAACGGATGTACGCCGCAAGAGAAAACCACATTGTCGCGGTCACCGACCAGTTCACGCATTCCGCGATACCCCGGCAGCGTTGTCGCCACCGCCAGGCAAAATTTCACATCACGCGCGGCGGCTTTCGCCAGCACGTCATCCACGTCCTTATGCAGAGATTGATAATCCAGGCCATCCAAATGGCAGTGTGAGTCGACTAAAAACATAATGTCTCTCTCAAAGATGGGAAACGGGCAACACGGTGCCCGGTTGCAAATAATGTTCAATACGGAGGATGAGATCGGTAAGCACCAGTTCGCGGTTTACCCCGACCACATTGATAAGTTGCTCGCGGCAATGACAAACATCGCTGAGGATTGCCTGAATATGAGCCGCCGATAAGCGTTGTGCTATCAGCGGAACCAACGTTTGGACATCCACATTGGTAAGGTACGAAGCACCGTGGCGGAACTTCAGGGCATCCATCAGTAAGGTTGCCAGCCAGTGTAGACGGGTCGCCGCCTGCTCATGATTCAGAGCGGAAAGCAAGATATACCAGTCGTTGGCCTGCAGAGTGTTAGCCAGCGCCTCACAGAGTGCACCACGATGCGCCCAGCTCTCTTCCTGAAGCAGCGTCAAGGCGGCGCCAGGAGACCCCGCACTCAGGCGAAGCGCCGTAAGTAACGCGTCTTGTGACGCTGTCACTTCTCGTGCAAGCCAGGAAATTGCATAGTTTTCTGCCGGGGGCGCCAGGTGGTGAAGTCGACAACGACTGCGTAATGTGGCCAGCAATCGCGCGGGTTCGCGACAGGCGAGGAAGAACCAGGTTTGAGACGGCGGCTCTTCCAGTGTCTTTAACAGCGCATTGGCGGCAGCCTCTGTCAGTAACGACGCTTCGGGGATCCACACCACCTTCGCGCCGCCAAGACGGGAGCGCTCATACAGTTTTTCGCTGATGTCGCGGACGGCGTCAACCCCGAGGGTACTTTTCCCTTTTTCGGGCAGCAGTGAGTAGTAATCCGGATGCGTTCCAGCCTGCATCAACTGGCAGCCCCGACAGTGTCCACAGCTTTTATGTCCTTCCGGACGCTGACACAACAGATAGCGGCTAAGGGCATAAATCAGCGCATCGTCGCCCATACCAGGCAGCGCCTGAATCAGTAACGCATGGTGACCACGACCCGACTGATAGCTTGCTACCAGTTTTTCAAAGTCCGGTCGTAACCATGGATACCATTTCATGCGCCCTGCTCCTTCACCCATTCGGTGACGGCGGCGCGAATATCACTCATGACCTTTTCCAGCGTCTGGGTCGCATCAATCGTGCGGATGCTGGCATCCTGCGACGCCAGTTCCAGATAACGGGCGCGGGTTCGATTGAAGAAATCAAAAGACTCCTGCTCAATGCGATCCAGTTCGCCACGCGCACGGGCGCGTTTTAGTCCGACTTCAGGGGTGACATCCAGATAGAGCGTGAGATTCGGGCGAAAATCCCCCAGCACGGCGTCACGCAGTGTCGCCAGCATGCGCTGATCGATACCGCGACCGCCGCCCTGGTACGCCTGCGTGGAGAGATCGTGACGATCGCCAATCACCCAGGTGCCCTTAGCCAGCGCAGGTTTGATCACCGTTTCCACCAGTTGCACACGGGCGGCATAAAACATGAGCACTTCAGCTTTGTCTGTAATCACTTCATCGCCGACCGATTTGATGTCCAGCACCAGGCTTCTTAATTTTTCCGCAAGCTGCGTACCGCCCGGCTCACGGGTAAAAATCATATCGCGGATACCCAGTTGCTCGAGCGTCTCTACCACGACATTTCGCGCCGTGGTTTTACCCGCGCCTTCCAGTCCTTCGATGACGATGTAATTACTGCCCATTTTTTTCCTTAAGCACTTTCAGGTAGTCCTGCACTGACCGGTTATGGCCGGCAAGATTAGTATTAAACGTGTGACCGCCTTTGCCATCGGCCACAAAATAGAGATACGGGGTTTTAGCCGGATGTGCGGCGGCCTTTAAAGATGCCTCGCCGGGCATGGCAATCGGCCCTGGGGGCAACCCTGAGATAGTATAGGTATTATACGCGGTCGGGGTTTCCAGGTCCGCACGGGAAAGTTTGCCATTATAGCGCTCCCCCATTCCATAGATAACCGTCGGGTCGGTCTGCAAACGCATCCCCGTACGAAGACGGTTGATAAACACCGATGCCACCTGGTCACGCTCACTGGCAACCGCCGTCTCTTTTTCGATGATGGAGGCCATGGTAACCAGCTGATTCTGATCTTGATAGGGCAACCCTTCCGACCGACCTTCCCAGACACCCTCAACGGCTTTGACCATCTTTTGGTGGGCGCGCTTCAGTAACGCAACGTCGGTCGTGTTGGCGGTGTACATCCAGGTATCTGGCCAGAACCAGCCCTCCACCCACTCAGGATTTTCCAGCTTCAGCGCCTGCGCGACCGTCTCGTACTTGTCGTCGCTCAGGGTGTGCTTGATGTAAGGGGCTTCTCTCAGCTGTTTGAGGTAATCACTCAGCCGCATCCCTTCAACCAGCCGTAGCGGAAACTGGGCCTCTTTCCCACTTTCCAGCAGGATAAGCATCTCCCTTACGGTCATATCAGGCGTGAGTCGATACGTCCCCGCCTTAAAATGCGAGAGTTCTGGCTCAATGCGCAATAACCACTGAAACACGCGAGGGCGGTTGATGACGTTATCAGCATAAAGCTGTTCCCCCAGTGCCAGGCGGCCCGTCCCGGCCTTCAGGCTAAAGACCGTCTCTTCTTTAATCAGCAGTTTGCTGTCCGCCAGTTGGCGAACTTTCCACATTCCCACTCCAGCAGCAATGCCCAGCACAACCAGCATCAGAAGGAAAACGTATAACAATTTTTTCATGGCTAATTCGGGTGCTCACAACGTGGGGCTAAAAAATCAAACAATGTGCGTGAAGACAACAGCCTGTCACCGCAGGCGCGCACTGGAACCACAGGCATCAGGGCGTTGCAAACCACCATTTCTTCAGCCTGCATCAGTTCCTCTTCTCTGGCATTCACTTCGACAACCTCGAAAGACGATTGTGCCAGTATACGAATACAGAATTGTCGCATAATGCCATTCACTCCGGCCTGGTCCAGACGTGGGGTATACACCCTGGTCCCTATACGCCAGAACAGATTCGCGGCACAGCATTCCGTAACCCATCCCTCACTGTCAAGAACCAGCGCCTCATCCGCGTTTGTCTGCTCAAGATGAGAGCGGATTAGCACCTGCTCCAGCCTGTTCAGGTGTTTTAAACCAGCGAGATAAGGATTCCGCCCGAGACGAACCGGGCTTAACGCCAGGGTAATTCCCTCACGACGCCAACGATCATAATGGGCAGGCCAGGCAGAAACTGAAAGAAGTCGGGTGGCTGCCGTGCAGTTCGCCGCGCTATATCCTCTACCGCCGCTGCCACGACTGATGATCACTTTCAAAACGCCACGTTCATGTCCCACTGCCAGTTGCACCATTTCTCGCTGCAACAACGCCCATTCACTGAAAGGGATCAAGAGCTTCTCGCAGGCATTCTGTAAACGCTCCAGATGAGCATTCAGCAGGGAAACGCTTCCCCCGACGATTTGCGCCGTGGTGAAGCAACCATCGCCGAATTGTATCGCCCGGTCACTGGCAGCAAGGGTTTCCTGCTCACGGCCATTAATCAAGAACATAGTGGCTCCTTATGCGTGGTCGGGTAGTTTGGCAGGATGGATAACACAGGACAAGGGAAGAAAACTGAATAAAAAAGGCCCGGCAAGCGGACCTTTTTTATTTTAATCACCAAATGGCGCTTCGCAATGAACAGGCCCGCGCATTGGCTGGCCTAAATTGCATCAGATCTTTTTAAAGATCAGCGAGCCGTTGGTGCCGCCAAAGCCGAAGGAGTTACACAATGCGTACTCCATTCCGCTGACCTGACGCGCTTCGTGAGGAACGAAGTCCAGATCGCAACCTTCATCTGGATCATCCAGGTTAATGGTCGGCGGAACAGCCTGATCGCGCAGCGCCAGGATAGAGAAAATAGACTCTACCGCGCCAGCCGCGCCCAGCAGGTGGCCGGTCATGGATTTGGTGGAACTGACCATCACACGGGTCGCCGCATCACCAAATACCGATTTCACGGCCTGGGTTTCCGCTTTGTCGCCTGCTGGCGTCGACGTACCATGTGCATTGACATAGCCAATCTGACCCGGTTCGAGTGCGGCATCACGCAGCGCGTTAACCATAGCCAGCGCCGCGCCTGCGCCATCTTCCGGCGGTGACGTCATATGATAAGCATCGCTGCTCATACCAAAGCCGACAACTTCAGCATAAATTTTTGCGCCACGCGCTTTCGCATGTTCGTACTCTTCCAGTACCACCATGCCTGCACCGTCGCCCAGCACAAAGCCATCACGTTCTTTATCCCACGGGCGGCTTGCCGCTTGCGGGTTTTCATTACGTGTAGACAGTGCACGAGCCGCGCCAAAACCACCCACGCCGAGCGGGGTACTGGCTTTTTCAGCACCACCCGCAACCATCGCATCTGCGTCGCCGTATGCAATGATACGCGCGGCATGACCGATGTTGTGTACGCCAGACGTACAGGCTGTAGCGATAGAGATGCTTGGCCCACGCAGGCCATACATGATGGTCAGGTGTCCTGCCACCATGTTAACAATCGTCGACGGGACGAAGAACGGGCTGATCTTACGCGGCCCACCGTTTACCAGTGAGGTATGGTTTTCTTCGATAAGTCCGAGACCGCCAATACCGGAGCCGATTGCGGCGCCAATACGGGTTGCGTTCTCTTCCGTCACTTCAAGACCAGAATCCTGCATGGCCTGAGCGCCAGCGACAATTCCATATTGAATGAAGGCATCCATCTTGCGCTGTTCTTTGCGCGAGATGATGTCATCACAGTTAAAATCCTTTACTAAGCCAGCAAATTTAGTTGCATAGGCGCTAGTATCGAAATGGTCGATCAGGCTGATGCCACTCTGACCGGCAAGGAGAGCTTTCCAGGTAGACTCTACGGTATTGCCGACAGGAGACAACATGCCCAGTCCGGTCACAACTACACGACGCTTAGACACGGTTGTCCTCCAGGGAGGGAAAAAATGATTCTAGTGGGACAAAATAAAGATAAAACTCAGGCGGTCGAGTGACCGCCTGGAGATGTTCACTTACGCCTGGTGACCGTTGATGTAATCAATGGCAGCCTGAACGGTAGTGATTTTCTCAGCTTCTTCGTCCGGAATCTCAGTATCAAACTCTTCTTCCAGAGCCATTACCAGCTCAACGGTGTCAAGAGAATCTGCGCCCAGGTCTTCAACGAAGGAAGCATTGTTGGTTACTTCTTCCTGCTTAACGCCCAGCTGTTCGCCGATAATTTTCTTAACGCGTTCTTCGATAGTGCTCATACTCTTAAATTTCCTATCAAAACTCGCTTTCGCGATGGTTTTCGTAGTGTATAAAATGTTGAAAAATTTGCAACTAAATCCCGGCAGGTCTTACCACGATTTTACGTTATTTTGAGGCCATTCGCTCTAATAACGCAAATCTTTTTCATCGTGATTAAACCATGTACATTCCGCCGTTGACGTGCAGAGTCTCACCAGAGATGTAACTTGCTTCGTCAGAGGCTAAAAATGCAACCGCACTGGCGATTTCCTGAGCGCCGCCGAGGCGACCCGCAGGAACCTGCGCCAGAATACCCGCACGCTGATCATCTGACAGCGCACGCGTCATGTCCGTTTCAATAAAGCCCGGAGCAACAACGTTTACAGTAATACCACGGGACGCAACTTCACGCGCCAGTGATTTACTGAAGCCGATCAAACCCGCTTTCGCCGCAGCGTAGTTAGCCTGACCTGCATTTCCCATGGTACCAACCACAGAACCGATAGTGATAATACGACCATGACGCTTTTTCATCATAGCGCGCATTACCGCTTTTGACAGACGGAAAACAGATGACAGGTTGGTTTCGATAATATCGTTCCACTCATCATCTTTCATTCGCATCAACAGATTATCACGAGTGATACCGGCATTATTAACCAGGATATCGACTTCACCAAATTCTGCGCGAATTTTTTCCAGAACAGATTCAATAGATGCAGGGTCGGTCACATTCAACATCAGACCTTTACCGTTTGCACCTAAGTAATCGCTAATGGCCTGAGCGCCACTTTCGCTGGTAGCAGTACCGATAACCTTCGCGCCACGGGCAACGAGTGTTTCAGCAATTGCGCGGCCAATGCCACGGCTTGCACCGGTAACCAGCGCGACTTTTCCTTCAAAACTCATGGTTTTCCTCTTTTATTGCTCAAGCGCCGCAGACAGCGCCGCTGGCTCATTCAGTACCGAGGCTGTCAGGGTGTCAACAATACGTTTCGTCAGACCAGTGAGAACTTTACCTGGGCCCACTTCATAAAGGTGCGTAACACCCTGCGCGGCGATAAATTCTACGCTCTTCGTCCACTGCACCGGATTATACAGTTGGCGTACCAGTGCATCACGAATTGCATCAGCGTCAGCTTCACATTTCACATCAACGTTATTCACGACAGGTACCGTCGGCGCGTTGAAGGTGATTTTCGCTAACTCAACAGCCAGTTTATCGGCTGCGGGCTTCATCAGCGCACAGTGTGACGGAACGCTGACCGGTAATGGAAGCGCACGTTTTGCACCTGCGGCTTTACAGGCTGCGCCAGCACGTTCAACGGCTTCTTTGTGCCCGGCAATGACCACCTGACCCGGTGAGTTAAAGTTAACCGGGGAGACAACCTGACCTTCAGCAGACTCTTCGCACGCTTTGGCGATGGAAGCATCGTCCAGACCAATAATAGCAGACATGCCGCCAGTCCCTTCTGGGACCGCTTCCTGCATGAATTTGCCACGCAGTTCAACCAGACGCACGGCATCAGCAAAATTCATGACGCCAGCGCAGACCAACGCAGAATATTCACCGAGGCTGTGTCCCGCCATCAGCGCTGGCGTTTTACCGCCCTGCTGCTGCCATACGCGATACAGTGCCACGGAGGCCGTCAACAGTGCTGGCTGAGTTTGCCACGTTTTATTCAGTTCTTCCGCTGGACCTTGCTGCGTCAACGCCCACAGGTCATAGCCCAGCGCCGCAGAAGCTTCAGCAAATGTTTCTTCTACGATGGGGTATGCTGCAGCCATATCAGACAGCATCCCAACGGTTTGAGAACCCTGACCAGGGAACACAAAAGCAAATTGCGTCATGTTTAATTCCTTATACTAGAAACGAACCAGCGCGGAGCCCCAGGTGAATCCACCCCCGAAGGCTTCAAGCAATATCAACTGACCGGCTTTGATCCGTCCGTCACGCACGGCTTCGTCGAGCGCGCACGGTACAGATGCAGCAGAAGTATTGCCATGACGGTCAAGCGTAATGACGACTTTCTCTTCAAGCTTGTCGGGATCAATCCCCAGCTTCTTCGCCGTTGCGGAAATGATGCGAAGGTTCGCCTGGTGTGGCACCAGCCAATCCAGGTCGGAGCGAGAAAGACCATTAGCTTCCAGCGTCTCATCAACGATGCGCGCCAGTTCAGTCACCGCGACTTTAAAGACTTCGTTACCAGCCATCGTCAGATGAATCGAGTTTTCCGGATTCACGCGATCGGCATTTGGCAGCGTCAACAATTCACCGTAGCGTCCGTCTGCATGCAAATGCGTCGAAATGATGCCCGGTTCCTCGGATGCGCTCAGAACAACAGCGCCAGCGCCATCACCGAAGATAATGATCGTCCCACGATCGGTCGGATCGCAGGTGCGTGCCAGGACATCAGACCCCACCACCAGTGCATGCTTTACTGAACCTGATTTTACATACTGGTCGGCAACGCTTAAGGCATAGGTAAAACCAGCACACGCCGCCGCAACGTCAAACGCCGGACAACCTTTAATGCCCAGCATGTTCTGAATCTGGCAAGCGGCACTTGGGAATGCGTGTGTTGAAGATGTGGTCGCAACCACGATCAAACCAATTTGTTCTTTATCGATGCCAGCCATTTCAAGCGCGCGGTTTGCGGCAGTGAAGCCCATCGTCGCGACTGTTTCATTTGGCCCAGCAATATGGCGTTCACGGATACCTGTACGAGCGACGATCCACTCATCAGATGTCTCTACCATTTTTTCCAAATCGGCGTTAGTACGCACTTGTTCAGGCAGATAGCTGCCAGTACCAATAATCTTCGTATACATGTACGCTCAGTCACTTTTCGGTTATATACCACCACGAACAAACTGCTGGTGCGTTAACAGCGAGACGGCCACATGATTACTTGTGTGTCCGCGAACTCCCGCTTTTGCCACCATCCAGCAATTCGAATCCGGCTGGGTATACAGATTCCAGGCGAGCGGCAATTCGCTGAGGAACTTGTCGCTGCACCGCCTGCACTGCCTGTTCAATCGCGACCGCAAATGCTCGCTGATTGGCCGCACCATGACTTTTGATCACCGTGCCGCGCAATCCTAACAGACAGGCGCCATTATACTGGTCGGGGTTGAGGTGACTGAATCGCCTCGTTAGGCTTTTTTGTAACCAACGTTTTAATAACAGCAGCCACCACGACCGTTTTTTACCCTCACCCTGAGATTTCAGCAGTGAGAGGAACATTCTGACAACACCTTCCATTGTCTTTAATGTGACATTACCTGTAAATCCATCACATACCAGAACATCGGTTTTCCCCGTCAATAATTCATTAGCTTCAAGATAGCCGATGTAGTTGATGGAAGGGATTGTTTTTAGCACCACTGAGGCATCCCGAATACTGTCGAGACCCTTGGTTTCTTCTTCGCCGATGTTAAGTAGCGCCACTCGAGGGTTGGTTATGCCAACCACCTCCTCCGCTAATACGGAGCCCATAATGGCGAACTGCACTAACATCGTGCTGTCGCAATCGACGTTGGCGCCAAGATCCAGCACCACCGTTTTGCCCTTTTGCTGATGCGGTAAAACCGTCACCAACGCCGGACGCTCAATCCCCTCAAGGGGTTTGAGCAATAATTTCGCCAGTCCCATCAGCGCGCCCGTATTACCGGCGCTCACACAGGCCTCAGCTCGACCTTCTTTCACCAGCTCCAGGGCCACACGCATAGAGCTACCGCGACTGGCGCGGATCGCTTGCGAAGGCCGGGCATCACTGGCAATAACTGACTGTGCAGGGATAATCTGCAGACGCGAACGTTGTTCAAAGTCAGCTTTGGCAAGTAATGGCGTGATTGTATCGGGATTCCCGACTAAAAGAAGTGTGAGTTGCGAATTAGAATTCAGTGCCTGCAGTGCTGCAGGCACTGTCACGGAAGGGCCAAAATCGCCCCCCATGACATCTAACGCCAGGGTTAGACGTGTCAAGGTATCGTCGCCGCCCGGTTTGGTGTTTCCCCGCTTACACGGGGAAATCCTCACTAAGCTTCATCACGCTTGTACTCTTCGGCATTCACACCGCAGGCGCACTGACCGCGCTTATTCACCCCAGGGCAGAGTAACCTGTGCAGTGGGGATCCTCTCGCTTGCCGGTTTCCTGAAATACGAAATCCGTTGAGTAACGCGTGATTACTTAGCGATTACCTTGCGACCGCGGTAGAAACCGTCGGCAGTGATGTGGTGACGCAGGTGTTTCTCACCAGAAGTTTTGTCTACAGACAGGCTGGTGACTGCGGTCAGAGCGTCATGAGAACGACGCATGCCACGTTTGGAACGGGTTGGTTTATTCTGTTGTACGGCCATGGACCTTACTCCTCAATTACTTACGCTTTAAGCTGGCTAATACGGCAAATGGGTTTGGTTTTTGCACTTCAACAGGCAATTCACCAAAGACCATGTCCGCCTCGGACACTTCACAGTGTTCAGAATCATGCACCGGAACTACCGGCAAGGAGAGGATAATTTCATCTTCTACCATTGCAAGCAGATCGATTTCACCGAATTCGTTAACCTCAATCGGCTCATACGCTTCCGGGAGTGCTTCAGCTTGTTCGTCAGAACGGACAGGACTGAAACAATACGTTGTGTGTACATGGTGTGGAAACGGCTTCCCGCAACGCTGGCATTCGAGCGTTACCGAAACCTTCGCATCACCCGTAATAACGGCGAGACGTTGGTTATCGATAGCGAACGACATGGAGCATTCCACATCACTGTCCACACTGACTACAGAATCGGCGACGCGCTCAGCCAGATCGGAAGGAAAGATACCTTCATAATCGAGGCGTTTTTGAGCCGTACGAACCGGATCAAGAGTCAGGGGTAATTTTACCTTTTGCATAGGGCGCGCATATTAACTTTGTAACGTCATATAGTCAAAGAAAAAGGCAACGTGCGGTTGCCTTTTGCCAATAATTCGCACACATTGCGAGTCACAGTCTTAAAATCAATCAGGACAAGCCGCTGTGGCACGCTTGAACGTCCCGGCGCCTAGTTTAAAATGGCTCACATCATTACGCTATATCTGGGGAAAAAAATATGCCGCAACTGATTCTCGCTTCAACGTCACCCTGGCGTCGCGCGTTGCTCGAAAAGCTGTGTATCCCCTTCGAATGCGCAGCCCCAGAGGTCGACGAAACCCCGATGCCAGGCGAAGCGCCGCGACATCTGGTATTGCGTCTGGCACAGGAAAAAGCACAATCTCTCGCCCACCGTTTCCCAAATCATCTGATCATTGGTTCCGACCAGATTTGCGTTCTGGACGGCGAAATTACCGGTAAACCGCTAACCGAAGAAAAAGCACGGCAACAATTAGCGAAAGCCAGCGGGAATATTGTGACGTTTTATACCGGGCTTGCGCTTTATCATTCCGCAACCGGGCACTTGCAAACAGAAGTCGAGCCTTTCGATGTCCATTTCCGTCATCTGAGCGAAACGGAAATCGAGGACTATGTCCGCAAAGAACGCCCATTACATTGTGCGGGGAGCTTTAAAAGCGAAGGACTCGGCATCGCGCTTTTCGAGCGCTTAGAGGGACGAGACCCGAACACGCTCATTGGGCTGCCGTTGATTGCGCTGTGTCAGATGCTGCGCCGGGAAGAGATGAACCCGCTGAAGGCCTAGTGTGACAGCCTGATGCCGCGCGCAAGCGTCTTATCTGGCCTACAATGGAATTCCCCCATAGGCCAGACAAGCAAAGCGCCTTAGGCTTTGTTACGCAATACCTGAAGACAATGCTTCAGTTGGTTATCCATCGGCGCTTCGATACGTAACACTTCTCCGGTGCCGGGATGGGTAAACTTCAGCGCTGCGGCATGGAGAAAGAGTCGCGATAACCCTGTGCCCGCCAGCTGTTTATCGAACTCACGATCGCCGTAACGATCGTCAAATGCGATAGGATGTCCGGCATATTGGGTGTGAACACGAATCTGATGGGTTCTTCCAGTAACCGGACTACAACGCACCAGCGTGGCGAACGCATAGCGTTCTTCCACTTTGAAACGTGTCTCCGACGGCTTACCTTCCTGGTTTACCCGCACAATACGCTCACCGCTTTGCAGAATATTCTTTAATAAAGGTGCCTGGACCGTTTTGACGTGCGACTGCCACTGACCGCGCACCAGCGCCAGGTAATCTTTTTGCATTCCCTTTTCGCGCAACTGTTCATGCAGCGAACGCAAAGCAGACCGTTTTTTCGCCACCAGCAATACGCCGGAGGTGTCACGGTCAAGGCGATGCACCAGTTCCAGGAAACGTGCTTCTGGTCTCAGTGCGCGTAAACCTTCAATCACCCCGAAACTGAGCCCGCTTCCGCCATGCACAGCCGTACCGGAAGGTTTATTCAGCACCAGAATGTGCTCATCCTCATAGAGAATGACGTCTGCCAATGCCGCGACTTTTTGCAGATGCGGCGAAACCGCCTCTTCTTCGCGTTCGGCAACACGCACTGGCGGAATACGCACTTCATCACCGGCTTCCAGCTTATACTCGGGTTTGATGCGCTTTTTGTTCACCCGCACTTCGCCTTTACGCAAAATGCGATAAATCATACTTTTTGGCACGCCTTTAAGTTGCGTGCGTAAAAAGTTGTCGATTCGTTGCCCAGCTTCGTCTGCTGAAATGGCAATCATTTTTACGGATGGAGTCTCTGTTTTCATGGTGGGCGATTCTAAATAGCCATTGAGATTAGCGCCACTCATTTTTCTATGCTTATATTTACTTTTACACCCGTTCACTCACCGTCCACTTCTTCATTTTGGCGGTTATTAAACCAATCACTCTGCAGAAGTGAAAAAACTGTGAGTAACCGGGTGATAAATGGTAAAAGTCATCTTGCTATAACAAGGTTAGCAGTGGAATAATGAGGCTGTTTCCGTGTTGAAACTTGCTAAAACAAGAACTTTTACGGAATAACCCATTTTGTCTGACCGATCATCAACGCAGCAATGGCGTAAGACGTATTGATCTTTCAGACAGTTAGCGGGCTGCGGGTTGCAGTCCTTACCGGTAGATAGGATCTTCTCTGGAGAGTAATACCCAGACTGTTCCCCTGATAATTGCGCTGTGTTTCCGTTTGAAATACAGGCAACCGACACTCTGCGCCTCTTTGAGCTGACGACAACCGTGAGGTTGGCGACGCGAATAGTCACGAGGCCATCGGTTCACACCCGGAAAGGCGTTACTTTGCCCGCAGCTTAGTCGTCAATGTAAGAATAATGAGTAAGTTACGATGAAAAGAATGTTAATCAACGCAACTCAGCAGGAAGAGTTGCGTGTCGCCCTTGTAGATGGGCAACGTCTGTACGACCTGGATATCGAAAGTCCTGGACATGAACAGAAAAAAGCAAACATCTATAAAGGCAAAATTACCCGTATTGAACCGAGCCTGGAAGCCGCTTTTGTTGATTACGGCGCTGAACGTCACGGTTTCCTCCCGTTAAAAGAAATTGCCCGCGAATATTTCCCCGCCAATTACAACGCCCATGGTCGTCCAAACATTAAAGATGTGTTGCGCGAAGGCCAGGAAGTTATTGTTCAGATTGATAAAGAAGAGCGTGGCAACAAAGGTGCCGCGCTGACGACATTTATCAGTCTGGCGGGGAGCTATCTGGTGCTGATGCCGAACAACCCGCGTGCGGGCGGCATCTCTCGTCGTATCGAAGGCGACGATCGTACCGAGTTAAAAGAAGCGCTGGCGAGCCTGGAACTGCCTGATGGCATGGGGCTCATCGTGCGTACCGCTGGCGTCGGCAAATCTGCCGAAGCGCTGCAGTGGGATCTGAGCTTCCGTCTTAAACACTGGGAAGCCATTCAGAAAGCGGCTGAAAGCCGCCATGCTCCGTTCCTGATCCACCAGGAAAGTAACGTTATCGTTCGTGCTTTCCGTGACTATTTACGTCAGGACATCGGTGAAATCCTCATCGATAACCCGAAAGTGCTCGAACTGGCGCGCCAGCACATCGCAGCGCTGGGTCGCCCGGATTTCAGCAGCAAGATTAAGCTTTACACCGGTGAAATTCCGCTGTTTAGCCACTACCAGATCGAATCGCAGATCGAATCTGCATTCCAGCGCGAAGTCCGCCTGCCTTCCGGCGGTTCCATCGTTATCGACAGCACCGAAGCGTTAACCGCTATCGATATTAACTCTGCTCGCGCTACGCGCGGCGGTGATATCGAAGAGACAGCGTTCAACACCAACCTGGAAGCGGCGGATGAAATCGCTCGTCAGCTGCGTCTGCGTGACCTCGGCGGCCTGATTGTTATCGACTTTATCGATATGACCCCGGTTCGCCACCAGCGCGCGGTTGAAAACCGTCTGCGTGAAGCGGTACGCCAGGATCGCGCGCGTATTCAGATCAGCCATATTTCCCGCTTTGGCCTGCTGGAGATGTCCCGTCAGCGCCTGAGCCCATCTCTGGGTGAATCCAGCCATCACGTTTGCCCACGCTGTAGCGGCACCGGCACCGTTCGTGATAATGAATCGCTGTCCCTGTCTATTCTGCGTCTGATTGAAGAAGAAGCGCTGAAAGAAAACACCCAGGAAGTGCACGCGATTGTTCCTGTGCCGATCGCTTCATATCTGCTGAACGAAAAACGTAACGCGGTGAATGCGATTGAAACGCGTCAGGATGGCGTTCGCTGTGTGATCGTACCAAACGATCAGATGGAAACTCCGCACTACTCCGTGCTGCGTGTCCGTAAAGGCGAAGAAACACCGACTCTGAGCTATATGCTGCCGAAACTGCATGAAGAGGCAATGGCATTACCTTCTGAAGAAGAGTACGCCGAGCGTAAACGCCCTGAGCAACCGGCGCTGGCGACCTTTGCCATGCCAGAAGTTCCGCCTGCACCAGAACCTACAGAGTCCGTTGTTAAAGCCACTGCGCCGAAGGCAGCCGCAGTGACCGTTGCAGCCGCCGCTGCACAGCCGGGTCTGTTAAGCCGTTTCTTTGGCGCGCTGAAATCCATGTTCGCTGGCAGTGAAGAAGCGAAACCGGTTGAGCAAGCAGAACCCAAAGCGGAAGAGAAACCGGAACGTCAGCAGGATCGCCGCAAGCCGCGCCAGAACAATCGTCGCGATCGTAATGACCGCCGTGATAACCGCAATGAGCGTGGTGACCGCAGTGATCGTGGCGAACGTTCAGAAGGCGGTGAAAACCGCGAAGAGAACCGTCGTAACCGCCGTCAGCCTTCGCCGCAAAATGCAGAGTCGCGCGACAACCGTCAGCAGACGGTCAATGACGTTAGCGAAAAAGCCAAATCCGGTGATGAGCAGCAAGCGCCGCGTCGCGATCGTAATCGTCGTCGTAGCGACGACAAACGTCAGGCGCAGCAGGAAGTTAAAGCGCTCAACCTTGATGAGCAACCGGTACAGGAAGTTGAACAGGAAGAGCGCGTTCGTCAGCCTCAACCGCGTCGTAAACAACGCCAGCTGAACCAGAAAGTACGTTACGGTGAGAGCGCAGCGGTTGACGTCGAACTCGCGGCCACTGCGGTCGTTGAGAATGTTGCGACCCAGGCTGTAGAGCAAACAGCACCGGTTCAACGTACTGAGCTGGCAAAACTGGATCTGCCGGTTGTCGCCGATACTACCGTAGAACAGGAAGAGAACGCCGACGCGCGCGACAACAACGGTATGCCGCGTCGCTCACGTCGTTCACCTCGTCATCTGCGCGTCAGTGGCCAACGCCGTCGTCGCTACCGTGATGAGCGCTACCCGGTTCAGTCACCGATGCCGTTGACCATCGCCTGTGCTTCTCCGGAAATGGCCTCTGGCAAAGTGTGGATCCGTTACCCGGTTGTTCGTCCTCAGGATGCTCAGGTTGAAGAGCAGCGTGAACAAGAGATCGCACCGGTAGTCACCCAAACCACCGCGATGGAGCCGCAAGCCGTTGCCGTCGAGCAGATTGTAGAGGCGCCAGTTCAGACCGAAACGGTTGCTGTCGAGCCGCAGTCTGTTGTTGTGGAAACGACTGTTGTGGAAACGACGCACCCGGAAGTCATCGCAACGGCCGTTGCTGAGCAGCCACAGGTTATCGCGCAAGCGGATGCCCCTGTTGCCGAAGAAATCATTTCTGAAGCGAAAGCAGTGGAAGAGGTTCAGGAAACCGTAATCACCGAACCTGCGGACGTTGTCGCTGAACCTGAAGTGGTTGCCGAGGTCGCTGAACCTGTCGTTGTGGTGGAAGAAGACGCGAAAGTCGAGGTGATTGCACCTGTTGTCGCGGCTGAAGTCATTGAAGAGACCGCGCCTTTCGCCGTTGAATCTCTGCCAGCAAGCCACCACGCCACTGCGCCGATGACCCGTGCTCCGGCACCGGAATATGTTCCGGAAGCGCCGCGGCACAGCGACTGGCAGCGTCCTGAGTTTGCCTTTGAAGGTAAAGGGGCTGCCGGGGGTCACAGTGCAACGCATCAGGCGTCAGCGCAACCAACGCGTCCTCAGCCGATAGAATAAGCAGAAAAACCGCTAAAGCCGACCTTCTGGTCGGCTTTTTTTTATCCTTAATTCGGTCGCTGCGGCTTGTCAATGCCGCTTTTGTGTCTGTAAATCGCCCATGTTCGCGTTGCAGATAACACATAACCATCGTGCGCAGTTTTGTCTTATCACTACGTTATTTATGCTGGATCAGGCGCAAAAAAAAGCCCGCTCCGGGGTGATGGAGCGGGCAGATAAAACATACCCGGTTTCACGGTATGTTTTAAAAAAGATTATCGGTTTAGCTGAAACAGCGACATACCCTGCATATCGGTAAACGCTTTATAAGACGCCTGTAGCGCCGCCTGTTGCATCACATACGAAGAGATTGCCGCATTCCAGTCCACGTCGACCAGGTTGCTCATTTGCTGCGTCTGGCCCAACGCGCGATCGCTTCCCAACGCATCCAGTGAATCAAGCTCCCTCAGTTCCGTCCCCAACTCTGCCCGCACCGTCAGTACGTTATTCAGCGAGTTTTTTAAGCCCCGGTTGGTTTTATCAATCGCCGCCGACGCTTTATCTCTTGCCACATCATCGCCCGCCACAGGCGTGTTCAGCGCGTCGATAGCGCTATCCAGCATTTTGAACAAGCTGGTTTCAGAAGCGCTGCCGTCTGGCTCCGGCACAGCATTACTGGTGATTTTATTAAAAATCTGATCGCCGGTGTGGCCAATCACCATCGTGCGGGAAGCATCAACCTGTTGGGTGACACTCTCACGACCACCGCGGTATGCGCCGTCCGTCTGGGAAAACGGCGCGCTTTCAGTCTTATAACCGGCAAAAATATAGCGCCCGTTACCATCGGTGCTGTTCGCCAGGTTCATCAGATGATCGCGAATCCCCTGCAAGTCTGTCGCCAACGAGGCACGGTCATCGTCACTTAAGGTACCGTTACCCGCATTGACGATTTTCTCTTGTGCACTATGAATCGCCGTTGTCGCCTGGTTTAACACATTCTCTTCCAGCGACACTTTTTGCCTGGCAAACGAACGCGCCAGCGTGTACTGACTGTTCTGCGCCTGCGCCTGAGACAAGACAACGGCCTGCGAAGCGGCAATCGGATCATCCGACGGATTGATAACACGCTTGCCCGTGGACATCTGCTCGCCGTACTTCATCCATTCGGCCTGGGAATTGGTGATGCCACGCATATTCTGCTGGTACATCATCTGGGTACTGATACGCATTTAAGCCCCTCTCCTTTAGCGAATGTTCATCAGCGCATCAAACATCGAACTGGCCGTTTGCAGGACTTGCGCATTCGCCAGATAGTACTGTTGATAACGTTGCAGGTTGCCATACTCTTCATCAAGATTGACGCCAGAGATTGACTGCTGCTGGTTCGTCAGTTGGGTCACCACATTGCCCTGGGTGGTGCTACTGGTTTTCAGCGTGGCGGTTTTATTCCCCACATCACTGACCAGCGTGGCGTAAGCATCGTTAAAGGTTTTATTGCCGACGGTGGCTTTGGTTTGCAGATCCAGCAGCGCCTGACCGTTGCGGTTATCACTCTGGCCGGAATCCTTAAGGCCGGACATGGCGATTTTCGACTCATCGGTGACCATGACCTTCATGTTAACAATGGCGTCACTGACCGGCTTTAACGTAAAGCTGTCATTGGCTTTCGCTCCCGGCGTTCCGCTGACCGTCACTTTCAGGCCGTCAATATCCAGCTTACCGTTGGCATCGGGTTTTGCTTCGAAAGTGGTGTTATCCGCAAGACGCGTGACCTGCCACTTACTGCCGTCGTACACCACTTTATAATCCGTGGCCTGCACTTTTGTGCTGTCATCCACTTCAGCTGTTAATACCGCATTACCGCTATTTTTGGCGTTACCGATAACCGAGGGTTTTCCGATAGCGAAAAAGTCTTTACCGGCATCGCCGTTGGCATCAAAACCCGCTTTGTGCTGGGTATTAAATTCAGTGGCCAACGCCAACGCCAACTGGCCCAGGGTATTACGGGTCTGGTCCAGATCCTGAGAGCGGAACGTCATCAGGCCGCCGAGCGAGCCGGTATTGAGCAGTTTCTCAGGAATTTCAATGTTTCCGGCCGCCGCATCAACATAGGCAACCGTGGTCCGCGAAGGATCGGCGCTGGATGGCACCGCCGCGAGTTGACGTGCATTACTGCCCTGTACCAGGGTGTATCCGTTTGCCATCGTCAGGTTATAGGTGCCGCCATCCTGGACGCTGACCTCAACGCCGACAATTTTGTTTAACTCGCTCACCAGCTGATCGCGCTGGTCAAGAAGGTCGTTTGGCGATGCCCCTGCCCCCACGCCGGTCAGACGAGAGATCTGGTCATTCAGGCTGGCAATCTGTTTCGAATAGTTGTTGATCTGCTCAACGCTGGACGAGATAGCCGTGTTGACCTGCTTATCCTGATCGCGCAGATATTGATCGGTGGTCTTAAACTGGTTTACCAGTCCGTTCGCTTTTCCAATCAGCGCCTGACGCGCTGCGGGATCTTCCGCGTTACTGACCAACGTTTGCAGACTGGTGAAAAAGTCCTGCATCGAGGTCGAAATTGAGCTGGTTTTACTGGAAAGCAGGTTGTCGATTTTCGACATTTGCTCAAAACGGGTGGTCAACCCGCTGCTCTGGTTTTCGGCTGCACGCAGCTGATTGGTGATAAACGCGTCATACTCGCGCTGCACGCCTGAGACATACACGCCATTGCCGACCCAACCACCCGCACCTAACGTACTGTTCGCTTGCGACATAATGGTGGTTTGTCGGGTATATCCCGCAACGTTATAACTGGCGATGTTGTTACTGGCGGTATTTAACGCAGCCTGGGCCGCGTTAAGTCCACTCATGGCGTTGTTAATCAAGCTGGACATGGAGATTCCTTTTAATCCTTCAATACAGGTTATTATCGGCAGCGGCTTGCTGGACTTGAGCTATTTAGAAGAGATTGTCGAGATTCGCGCTGTACGTTTTGTTCACTTTTTCGCTCATCGACTTCAGCTGTTGGATCATGCTGGTTAATTTGCGCGCATAGTGCGGATCAGTGGCGTAACCCGCGTTTTGCAAGGCTTGTGCGCCCTGCTCCGCACTGGATGCTGACGTCACCCCAGCGTAGCGCGGGTTACGGGTTAACAGCCCCACATAATCCGACAGCGCCTCCAGATACGAGCTGTAGACGCGGAATCGGGCTTTCACCTTTTTCGCCTCACCGTTTTCAAATTCCGTGGTGGTGATTTCCGTGGTGGGGCCCTTCCAGCTTCCCGAAGCCTTAACACCAAAAATGTTAAAGCTGGGTTCGCCGTTTTCACGGCGAATTTGCCGCTGCCCCCACCCGGATTCCAGCGCCGCCTGCGCCAGAATCAGGTGGTGCGGGACGCCGCTCTGCTCGCTTGCCAGGCGTGCGGGGAGGGAAAGCTGAGCAAGAAACGTTTTGCTGTCGCCCGAGAGCGGTTCATCGTGGCTCTCGGGGGTTTTGGGCATCGCTTTTCGTACCAGTTGCGTCAACGCCTGATTTTGATAGCTGGTCACCGTTTCCAGTGAGAACTTCATCGGTATCTGTGGCGCGTCATCGGCAGGCTGGGCCTGCCCCTCAGTCATTTGTTTGACCATCATCTCCGCCAACCCAAGACCTTTACCTGCCGTCATCTGTTGCGCAATTTGCTGGTCGTACATACTGGTATACAGGCGTGTCGAGTCGCTGCTAAACACGCCATCTTTCGGCAGCGCTTCACGCATGCTTTTCAACATCATCTGCACGAACATCCCCTCAACCTGGCGGGCGACCGGGCGGAGGTTCGCCGCCGGGTCCTGCCCTGCTTTGGCCTTCAGATCGTTGAGCGACTGGGCATCCCAGGCCGCACTGGCCAGCAGTTTGCTTTCTCCAATCATCAGATAATTTCCAGCTTCGCCCGTAAGCATCCTGCGCTTTGCATGGACTGCAGAATGGACATCAAATCCATCGGCGTCGCGCCCAGGGCGTTAAGCGCCCGTACCACGTTGTTCAGGTTCGCGCTGGAGCGCACGCTTTGTAGTGACCCCCCGCTCTGGCGCAGGTCGATCTGCGTTTGCGGTGTAACGACCGTTTGCCCACCGCCAAACGGCGTATCCGGCTGGCTGACGTTAGCCTGGCGATTCACCGTCACCGACAGGTTGCCCTGCGCGACAGCACAGCTGTCCAGCGTCACTTCACGGTTCATCACCACGGAGCCGGTTCGTGAGTTAATCACCACTTTCGCGTCCTGCGGCGTGACGTTCACTTCCATATTCTGAATATCGGCGAGGAAACGGACCTGAGAGCTGTTGCCGCTCGGCACCCGCACCTGGATCGTGCGCGCATCCAGCGCCGTCGCGCTGCCAAAACCCCGGGAGCGGTTGATGGTGTCGGTGATCTGCTGCGCCAGGGTGAAATCTTCATTGTTGAGCTGCAGATTAAGGGTATTACCCCCACCAAACTGGCTCGGCAGTTCCCGCTCAATCACCGCGCCATTGGTAATGCGCCCGCCATTCAGTTGGTTCACCTGGACGCTGCTGCCTCCGGCGGACGCCCCGGCCCCGCCGACCAGAATATTCCCCTGCGCCAGCGCGTAGACCTGACTATCGACCCCTTTTAGCGGGGTCATTAACAGTGTCCCGCCACGCAAACTTTTGGCGTTGCCCATTGAGGAAACCACCACATCGATGGTCTGCCCCTGGCGACCAAACGCCGGAAAACTGGCGGTGACCATTACCGCCGCCACATTTTTCAGCTGCATGTTCGTCCCGGTCGGGACGGTAATCCCCATCTGAGAGAGCATGTTATTGAGCGTTTGCGTCGTGAACGGGGTTTGCGTGGTCTGATCGCCTGTGCCGTCCAGCCCGACCACCAGTCCGTAGCCAATCAGCGAGTTTTCACGCACGCCCTGAACACTGGTCAGATCGCGGATACGATCGGCATGCGCAAAGGTCGTCGCCAGCAGCAGTACGACGCCAATAAAAGATTTAAACACTGGAAACCTCGCTTACATCGGCGACAAGTTAAGGAAGAAACGCTGCAGCCAACCCATATTCTGCGCTTCGTTTATGTAGCCGTTACCGACATACTCTATGCGTGCATCCGCAACCTGCGTTGACGGAACGCTGTTGCTGCCGCTGATCGTGCGTGGATTCACGACCCCGGAGAAGCGGATGAATTCAGTGCCCTGGTTGATGGCGATCTGTTTTTCACCCACCACATGTAAATTGCCATTCACCAACACCTGATCGACGGTAACCGTCAGCGTGCCGCTAAAGGTGTTGCTGGCGTTCGCGCCGCCTTTGCCATTGAAAGAGTTTCCGCCGGAAGCGTCTACGTCCGCACGCGCGTTACCAAATAATCCTTCCAGATAGCGAGGAACGGTGTCGAAGCCAAAATTCGTTTTGCCATCACGGCTGGCATTGGCTGAGGAGCTTTTGCTGGCGCTGACGTTTTCCTGCAAGACAATCGTCAACGTATCGCCAATGTTACGCGGACGTCGGTCTTCGAATAGCGGCTGATAGCCGTAATTCACCGGTTGTGCAGACTGAAAGATGGAGCCATTCGCCACCTGCGTCGGGCCAGGTATTGGTTGTGCCGTCGTCGCGCCCTGCACGAGCGGCGTGGCGGGGATCCAGGCACATCCTGTCAGTGAAACCACCAGCAGGGCTATCATCGGGTATGGGTGAAGCGCGTATTTTCGCATTGCCTTCATCTTCAAAATCAGTGTGCCGGTGAGGTTTTCACCCCACCGGCCAACACGTTAGAGTTGCGTCAGTTTCTGCAGCATCTGATCGGTCGTCGACACCGCTTTACTGTTGATTTCGTAAGCGCGCTGAACCTGGATCATATTCACCAGCTCTTCCGCGACGTTCACGTTGGAGGTTTCGACATAGCCCTGATACAACAGACCCGCACCGTTCAAACCCGGCGTACTTTCGTTTGGCGCGCCCGACGATTGCGTTTCGGTGTACAGGTTCTCGCCGATGCTTTCCAGACCGGTGTCATTCATAAACGTGGTCAGGTTCAACTGGCCAACCTGAACGGGTGCCGCCTGTCCCTGCTGCGTCACGCTCACCACGCCGTCACGGCCGATGGTGATGCTGAGTGAGTTCGCCGGGATCGTGATCGCAGGCTGAACCTGAAAACCGCCCGCCGTCACCAGTTGACCGTTTTGATCGACCTGGAATGAACCATCACGGGTGTAGGCCGACGTGCCATCCGGCAGCATGACCTGGAAAAAGCCCTGCCCTTTGATGGCGACGTCTTTGCTGTTGTTGGTCTGAGACAAATTGCCCTGACTGTGCAGACGCTCCGTGGCGACAGGACGAACACCGGTACCAATTTGCAGACCGGAGGGTAATGTCGTCTGCTCTGAAGACTGGGCGCCAGGCTGGCGAATCGTCTGGTAAAGCAGATCTTCAAACACCGCGCGCTGACGCTTAAAACCATTGGTGCTGACGTTTGCCAGGTTGTTGGCAATCACATCCATATTGGTTTGCTGGGCGTCGAGACCGGTTTTGGCGATCCATAATGAACTGATCATAAAATGTCCTGTATTAACTCATCGACAGCAGTTGGTTAGCGCGGCCTGCGTTGTCATCAACGCTGCTGATCACTTTCATCTGCATTTCAAAACGACGGGCGCTGGCGATCATGTCGCTCATGGCGGAGACGGCACTGACGTTGCTGCCCTCCAGGACGCCTGACATGACACGAATGGACGGATCGGCCTGCAGGGCCGGGCCACGGGTCGCCTGTGTCGCCGCGGTCAGACGGAACATGCCGTCGTCGCCGCGCTGCACTTCATTGCCCATCGCTTTGACCAGTTTCAGACGTCCCACCGGCGCCACCGTGTTCGCCGGATCGCCGGGATTCAGGGCCGAGATGGTGCCATCCGCCGCGATGGTAATTTCGGAGCCTTCCGGCACGGCGATCGGACCCGCTTCGCCAATCACCGGGTGCCCCTGAATCGTCAGTTCGCCGGTCGGACTCACCTGGATACTGCCGTTGCGGGTATACCCTTCGCTGCCGTCGGCGGTTTGTACGGCCAGCCAACCGTCCTGCTGCAACGCGACATCCAGCGGTCGTGAGGTGTAATCCATCTGCCCCGGGGTCATATCGGCCCCTGGGGTAGAGGCCGTGACCAGGGTGCGCGTCGGTAAAGAAAGCCCTTCAACCGGCACCGCGCGCAACGCAGTGAGCTGCGCACGAAAACCCGGCGTTGAGGCATTGGCCAGGTTGCTGGCCGTCACCGCCTGTTGATTCAGGGTCTGACTGGCCGCCCCCATGGCGGTATAAATTGCGTGATCCATTAAGCCATCCTGTCAGGCGCTTAGCGCAGGTTGACCAGCGTGTTGAGGATCTGATCCTGGGTCTTGATGGTCTGCGCGTTAGACTGATAGTTACGCTGGGCGACAATCATGTTCACCAGTTCTTTACTCAGATCCACGTTAGAGGCTTCCAGCGCGCCGTTGGTCAACTTACCGAAGTTACCGGTACCCGCCGTACCCAGCAGCGCAACACCCGAAGACTGTGTGGCAGCCCAGACGTTATCCCCCTGAGAAGCCAGCCCTTCGTTGTTGGCAAAGTTCGCCAGTACGATTTGCCCCAGAACCTGTTTCTGCTCGTTGGAGTAGTTCCCCACCACGGTGCCATCATCATTAATCTGATAGCTCACCAGATCGCCCGGCTTGTAGCCGTTCTGGTTAGTGGCCACGATGTTGCTCTCGCCGGTGTTTTGCTGCATGGAGTTCAG
The DNA here is from genome assembly GCF_059421685.1 of Citrobacter sp. GW821-FHT02E08. Classification (NCBI taxonomy): domain Bacteria; kingdom Pseudomonadati; phylum Pseudomonadota; class Gammaproteobacteria; order Enterobacterales; family Enterobacteriaceae; genus Citrobacter; species Citrobacter sp. GW821-FHT02E08. The sequence continues at coordinate 356,453 of NZ_JBWKVL010000004.1, forward strand.
GAAACTGAGGGAGAAATTGGCGGGCTCTGCGCCGTTCACCACGCCAGTGGCGACGTTGATTTGCGTTGGCCACGGGGTTGCCGGAGGAACAGGAACGGCTTCTGTCGCCGTCTTGCTCATTCCTAAGAACACGCCATTTTCATCAAAGCGCATAAAACCCGCCGATTTTGCGGCTTCGCCGGTCGTCGAATCCTGAGTATGCACTTCCCAGGTATTGTCCGAGTTTTTGACATAGAAGACGTTCATGTCATGGGCATTACCCTGGCTATCAAATACCGTGACGGTGCCTTTTTTGTTGTAGGAATCCGCATCGCTTGGGCTGAATGGCGTTTTGGTCGGTACTTTGTCGGTAGAGTTCAGGTTGATCTGCATGGACGCGGTGGTGGTGGTTTTTGCCGCCATCAGCGTGTTAGGGATCGTAATCGGTGCCGGGTTCGCGCCCTGTTGGATCGTCGGCGGCGTACCGGTGGCCGGATAACCGGTCAGTTGCAGACCCTGCATGTTGACCAGGTTGCGATTTTCGTCGAGTTTAAACTGACCGTTACGGCTATAAAAAACAGACCCGTTGCTATCCACCATACGGAAGAAACCGTTCTGGCTGATGGCAACGTCCAGGCCACGCCCGGTGTTGGTGGTGGTGCCATCGGTAAAGTCCTGGGTGATCCCCGCCACTTTAACGCCCAGCCCCACTTTGGAACCGGCAAACATATCGGCAAATGAGGCCGACCCGGATTTAAACCCATAGGTGGCGGAGTTGGCGATGTTATTACCAATGACATCGAGGTTGGTGGCTGCAGCGTTCAGGCCGCTGACCGCTTGAGAAAAGGCCATGTCTTACTCCTGATAAGTGTGAAGGCTTAGATGATCTGCCGTACTTCGTCGAGTGTGGTGGTTCCGTAGGTCCCTAAATCCAGCGTGTTACCGCCATTGTTGCGGATAACGCCCTGTACCATCGCAAACTGCAACGGCTGTGCGACCAGTTGCGTACTGCCGTTGCTGGCGGTGATCGCCACGTTGTAGGAGCCGTTCGGCGCGGTGGTCCCGTCGGTGAGAGTCCCGTCCCAGGTAAAGGTGTGCACGCCCGCCTTCAGTCCGCCGATATCAATGGTGCGAACCACTTTGTTGTCTTTATCGGTAATCGTGGCGGTGACTTTGTCAGCAGGCTGTTGTAGCTCAACGCCAAACGGCGTGGTGGTGGTGATGGCCTCTTCTTCGGTTCCTTTACCTGCCAAAATGGTGGTGCCCGGAATCATGACCCCGTGACCAATCAGGGTGCTGGCCTGCATCGACTGGCTGTTGTCGATCTGCCCTGAAATCGCCCCCAGCGTGGTGTTCAATTTTTCGATTCCGCTGACGGTACTGATCTGCGCCAACTGCGAGGTCAGCTCGTTGTTTTCCATCGGGTTCGTCGGATCCTGGTTTTTCAGCTGCGCCACCAGCAAGGTCAGGAAACTGTTTTGCAGATCGGCGGAATTGCTCCCGGTTAACGAACTGCCGCTACTGGCAGATTTGACGCCCGTGTTCGTCGGGTCATTCATATTGACGGCAATAGACATACGCGCCTCCTTTACTGGCCAAGTGTCAGCGTTTTAAGCATCATGCTCTTCACTGTGTTGAGTACTTCGACGTTTGCCTGGTAGCTGCGCGATGCCGACATGGTGTTCACCATCTCGCCAACCGTATCCACATTCGGCATCTTGACGTAGCCATTGGCATCGGCCAGCGGGTTGCCGGGTTCAAACACCAGTTTGTCTGGCGCCTGGCTTTCAATGACATCCGCCACCTTCACGCCGCCCGTCGCGGCACCGGGTGCTGCATCAACCTGAAAAACGACCTGTTTTGCGCGGTACGGCTGGCCATCTGGCCCCGTCACGCTGTCGGCGTTCGCCAGGTTACTGGCGGCGACGTTGAGCCGTTTGGACTGCGCCGTCAGCGCCGAACCCGCAATATCGAAAATGTTTAACAGCGCCACGGATTAGTTCCCTCCCTGTAGCACGTTCATCATGCCTTTGATTTGGCTGCTCATTAGGGTGAGCCCCATCTGGTATTTCAGACTGTTGTCGGCAAACTGCGTACGCTCCCTGTCCATATCGACGGTGTTACCATCGAGAGAAGGCTGGTCTGGAATACGGTAGAGCAGATCCGCAGAGGGAGACGCCAGCGTCTGGGCCGGAATGTGTTGCGCAGAGGTCAGTGCCAGTGAAACACCGCTGGTTTCGGCCCGTCCTTGCACCATCACTTTTTTGAGTTCACTGGCAAAATCCATGTCTCGCGCCTGATACCCCGGCGTATCAGCGTTGGCGATATTCGCCGCCAGCACCTCCTGACGTTGGGCACGCAAATTGAGCGCTTCTTGTTGAAAACGTAAGGCGGCATCGAGCTTGTCGAGCATATCTCCCCCGCAAATGACAAAATTCAGCCGACAGCTTAAATCCCATCACGCGCGCGTTATCGCCGGAATAAACGCAAAATGCGTCGCTATTTGTTCCGTTGATGGCGGCGGCACACAGGTAGAATCCAGCCATTGCTTACAACAGGCGGGAGATGACGATGCAAACGTTAAAACGGGGAATCGCTGTGATGGCGCTGCTCTTCAGCCCGTTGTCGATGGCACAGGATCTGAACGCGCAGCTGACTGACTGGTTTTCGGCGCGTCTGGTGGGGTTTAGCGATGAGGTGGTCGTCACCCTTCGCACATCGCCCACGTTACCTGCACAGTGTGAGCAACCGGCACTGAGTGTGCCGGGCAGTGCGAAATTATGGGGTAATGTGAACGTGCTGGCGCGCTGCGGCAATGAAAAACGTTACCTTCAGGTCAACGTCCAGGCGACCGGCAACTACGTCGTAGCCGCCGTTCCCGTCGCTCGGGGTGGAAAACTGGGCCCGGCCAGCGTGACGCTAAAACGCGGACGTCTGGATCAGCTGCCGCCGCGCACGGTGCTGGATATCAATCAGATTCAGGATGCCGTCAGTTTGCGCGATCTCGCTCCCGGTCAGCCCGTACAGCTCACCCAACTGCGCCAGGCCTGGCGAATAAAAGCCGGTCAGCGCGTGGTGGTGATCGCCAGCGGCGATGGGTTTAGCGTCAATGCGGAAGGTCAGGCATTGAACAATGCCGCCGTTGCGCAAAGCGCGCGTGTCCGCATGCTGTCAGGCCAGGTGGTCAATGGAACCGTCGACCCTGATGGGAATATTCTTATTAATCTATAATACGTTAAAGATTTTGTCGTGGCTGCCGATATGAATAATCAACGAAATAATGATAGCTGGTCGCTACTACGCAACCCCTCGATGAGGAAAATAACATGAGCATTGACCGTACCTCACCTTTGAAACCCGTTAGCACTGTCCAACCGCGCGACACCGGCGACACGCAGGTACAAAAAACGCGTCAGGAAAAAACATCGACGACGAAGAGTGCCAGTGTGACGTTAAGCGATGCTCAGGCGAAGCTGATGCAACCCGGTTCCAGCGATATCAATATGGAACGCGTTGAAGCACTGAAAACGGCGATTCGTAACGGTGAACTCAAAATGGACACCGGCAAAATTGCCGACGCATTGATCCGTGAAACACAGAGCTACCTGCAGAGTAAATAAAAGTATGACTCGTCTGTCAGAAATACTGGATCATATGACGGCCGTCCTCAATGACCTGAAAACGGTGATGGATGCCGAGCAGCAGCACTTATCTGCGGGTCAGATTAACGGTAGCCACTTACAACGTATTACAGAAGAAAAAAGCTCGTTGCTGGCCACCCTGGATTATCTGGAACAACAGCGTCGTCATGAACAAGCGGCGCAGAAAAGCGCAAATGATGATTTTGCCGAGCGCTGGCAGGTTATTACTGAGAAAACGCAGCACCTTCGCGACCAAAACCGACACAACGGTTGGCTGCTGGAAGGGCAAATCGCACGCAATCAGCAGGCGCTTGACGTACTCAAGCCCCATCAGGAACCGGCGTTGTATAGCGCCAACGGTCAGACATCCTCTTCCCACCGCGGCGGTAAAAAAATCTCTATCTGATTGCCGGTTGGCAATCATCCCCTGCCAGACCTGCGTTTTGCAGGTCTGACAGGCGCAACGCCATCAGGCATCATTTCGCATATCACGCCGTCCGGCGGACAAACTCTTTCACTTTAAAACCGAGGATGGCAAGCGCTGCAAAATAGGCCGCGATACCCGCCACCACCACCGCCATTAAGCGTAACAGACGCCACAGCATGGTCCCTTGTGACCACTCCGGCATAATAGAGAGCATGCCTACCAACACCGCTGACATCACCAGCACGGAAATCACCAGACGGGTCAGGAACCACATCCAGCCCGGCTGAGGGGTGAAGATCTTTTGCTTACGCAACTGCCAGTACAGCAGAGAGGCATTAAGACACGCCGCCAGACCAATCGACAGCGACAACCCCGCATGTTTCAACGGACCAATAAACGCCAGGTTCATCAGCTGCGTCATAATCAACGTCACGATGGCAATTTTGACTGGCGTTTTGATGTCCTGGCGCGAATAAAAGCCGGGCGCCAGCACTTTCACCACAATTAAGCCGATCAAACCGACCGAATAGGCCACCAGCGCCCGTTGCGTCATCGACGCATCCATCGCGGTGAATTTTCCGTACTGGAACAGCGAAACGATCAGCGGCTTCGACAGAATGCCCAGCGCCACCGCGCTCGGTAACGCCAGCAGGAAGCAGAGGCGCAACCCCCAGTCCATCAGGCGGTTGTATTCATCGTGATTGCCGCTGGCGAAGCTTTTCGACAGCGATGGCAGCAGAATCGTCCCGAGCGCCACGCCCAGTACGCCGGACGGGAATTCCATCAGTCGGTCAGCGTAATACATCCAGGAGACCGAACCGGACGCCAGAAACGAGGCGAAAATGGTGTTGATGATTAGCGAGATCTGGCTTACGGAGACACCGAGAATCGCCGGCCCCATCTGTTTCACCACACGCATCGAACCCGCATCGCGAAAGTTAATACGCGGCAATACCAGCATGCCGATTTTCTTCAAATGCGGCAGTTGATAAACCAGTTGTAAAACACCGCCAACCGTCACCGCCCAGGCCAGCGCTAAGACCGGCGGGTCAAAATACGGCGCCGCAAACAACGCGAAGCCGATCATGCTGACGTTCAGAAAGGTAGGCGCAAACGCCGGAATCGAAAAACGGTTCCAGGTATTGAGGATTGCCCCGGCGAGTGACGCGAGTGAGATCAGCAGTATATAAGGAAAGGTAATTTGCAGCAGTTGGGTGGTGAGGGCGAATTTATCTGCCGTGTTCGCAAACCCTGGGGCCGTGACCATTATCACCCACGGCGCGGCCAGCATACCCGCCACGGTCACTACCGCCAGCGCAAGGGTCAGCAAGCCTGAGACATAGGCAACAAAAACCCGGGTCGCATCTTCACCCTGTTTGCTTTTATATTCCGCCAGAATAGGCACAAACGCCTGTGAAAATGCCCCTTCGGCAAAGATACGGCGCAGCAGATTGGGTAATTTGAATGCCACAAAGAAGGCATCGGTGGCCATCCCGGCACCAAAAATTCTGGCGACAATAGCGTCACGCGCAAAACCGAGCACACGTGAAAACATGGTCATTGAGCTAACGGCAGCCAGTGATTTTAATAAATTCATGTATGTTTTATTCCAGACTCTACGGCAAAACGCCTGCAAAGCAGGCGTTGGAAGAGGCGTAATATCAAGTGGGGTATAGTCTACCTGGATTAAGATGAATTACTACCGCCAGATGTTACAGGGTCTGCAGACCCTGCGCTTTCTGAACGCCTCAAAAAACTGTCACCCTATTCGCTGATCGCATCGCGCCACAGTTTCTCCACCACCCGCTGCGCCAGAATCGCCTGTTCACCGGCGGTTTCCGGAACCGTCTGATTTTCCACACATTCAATAAAATGACGTGCGCATCCGGTAAATCCACGCTGCTCTAACGTGGTTTGCCAGCCGGGAATCGGTTTGAGCACCACGCCCTGCCCACGCTCTTCACGCCATTCGCGCATGTCTGTCACCTCATAAACGCCCCCGTCGGTCACCGCCTGCACGGATTCGCGCTGACTCCCGGCACGTCGATGCATACTGGTGGTGATTTGCAACTGTTCTGCCGCAAAATGGTGTTCGGCATACAGCATCTCCCCCGCATCCGTGGTCAGCAAGGTTCCGCTTTTGAGTTGCGATGCGACCCCCGCCAGCCACAGCGCCGTGTCGACCACGTGCAGATAATCATCGAGGAGTGTAAAACGCAGATCGTGCGGCCCTACGCTGTCAGCGCGGTGCTTGTCCATGCGTAAGGAGGTCGCTGTTGAGAGTTGCGCCTTTAAATCGCGGTACAGCGGCGCAAACCGACGGTTAAACCCGACCATCAGCGTCAGTTTTTTGCGGGCCGCCAGTTCGACCAACCGCTCGGCATCGCGCAGATTCTCCGCCAGCGGTTTGTCGACACAAACGTGCACCCCGGCATTCAGTAATTCGCTGACCACCTGGTAGTGGGTCGCCGTGCTGGAGTGAACAAAAACAGCGTCACAGGTTGACGCCAGATTCACCAGCGAGTCGGCGTAAGGTATCCGCCAGCTTTCGCAAATACGCAATGCTTTGTCCCGTGATGGGGACCAGGCGCCCTGTAACGTCCAGTCACCGGAGGTTCCCAGCACCGGCAGCCAGGCTTTTTGCGCGATCCCGCCCAGCCCTACCACGCCAATCCGCAATTTTTTCACCTTAGTCTCCCAGATGCGCCAGCAACGAATCGAGCCGCTGTTTCAGCTCCGCTACTTCACTCTCCAGCGCCTCTACGCGGGCGTGCAGATCGGCAGATCCCGCCTGCGCCTGCGGTTCATCCGTCGGGGCAGCCTGTTCATCCACCTCGCCACAAAACAGATGCATATAACGACTTTCACGCTTACCCGGTTCACGCGCCAGACGCACCACATACGGGCCGTCCTCCCGGGAGGCAAGTTTCTCCAGCGTGGCTTCTACTTCTGCCATATCGCTGAATTCATACATACGGGAGGCACGGCTGCGCAGTTCACCCGGTGTTTGCGCGCCGCGCAGGAGCAGTGTGGTCACGACGGCGACTTCGCCCGCGCTCAACTTTAAATTGCCAAATTCGGAGTTGCAAAAGCGCTGTTCATACTTGGTGACGCGATTGCCAAACCCGCTCACCGTGCGCAGAAAATGACGTTTGACCAGAGCATCAAGCTGCTGCTGGACCTCATGCTCCGATAAGTTCATCACCGGTTCACGGTTGGTTTTTTGATTGCAGGCCACCACCACGCCGTTCACCGACAGAGGATATTGTTCAGGCGTCGTCACCTGTTTTTCAAGCAGACAGCCAATCACTCGCGCTTCAGTGGCGGTTAATTCATATTTCATTGTCTTTCTCCATCGCGTCCAGAGGATTAACGTCCGGGGGTCCATTCAGTTGTTGTCAACGCCGTCAGCACGTGATCGCGCCATTGCCCATCAATCAACAGGTAATCTTTCGCATACCCCTCTTTTTCAAAACCGAGTCGCGCCAGTAAATCGCCGCTACGGTTATTGTGCGGCATATAATTTGCCATAATCCGGTGCATGTGTTGTGTGCGTTGCATATAACGAATTGCCGAGCTTAAGGCTTCGAACATCAGCCCCTTTCCCTGCCACTTCTGGGCAATGGAATACCCCAGATAGCACGCGTGAAACGAGCCGCGGACCACGTTGGAAAAATTCGCCACGCCAATAATTTCTTTTTCGTCCGGATCGAGCAGCGCAAAATAGAATGCCGTACCCTGCTTATGAAACTCAGCGATCATGCTCAGCCGCGTCTGCCAGCCCGACGGAAAGCAGTGACTTTCATCGCGAATGGGTTCCCAGGGTTTTAAAAAATGACGATTTTCTGCGTAATAATCTGCCAGACGCCAGGCATCACGCTCATGCACTAAACGCACGACCAGACGGTCGGTTGTTAAGCGCACTTTTGGCACGTTACTGCGATAGCCAAACATTCTATACCCACTCCTTCCCGTAACGTCTTCACACCCCTGATAACGTTACTATACCTGCGGCCACGCACTCTGTGAAAAGTGCAAATAGTCATTTTTTGGATTATTCACACATTTTGATGAAATCTCTCTATCAAGACGGACTCTTGATAAAAAAATATTGTCCCCGCGAGGGTGGGAAAAGCCCTGGCGACACCGCAGAATAGGAGGTGCACATCTTTTATTTCCCGGGAGGGGAAATGTCGCGCGTCTCGCAGGCGAGGAACCTGGGTAAATATTTCCTGCTCATCGATAATATGTTGGTGGTGTTGGGCTTTTTTGTCGTGTTCCCGCTTATTTCCATTCGATTCGTCGATCAAATGGGATGGGCCGCCGTCATGGTGGGGATTGCGCTCGGCCTGCGCCAGTTTATTCAGCAAGGGTTGGGGATATTTGGCGGGGCCATCGCCGACCGCTTTGGCGCCAAACCGATGATCGTCACCGGCATGCTGATGCGCGCAGCCGGATTCGCCACCATGGGCATTGCTCAGGATCCCTGGCTGTTGTGGTTTTCCTGCTTCCTTTCAGGTCTGGGCGGCACGCTGTTTGATCCGCCACGCTCCGCGCTGGTGGTCAAACTGATCCGCCCGGAACAGCGTGGCCGGTTCTTCTCTTTGCTCATGATGCAGGACAGCGCGGGCGCGGTGATTGGCGCATTACTGGGCAGCTGGCTGTTACAGTATGATTTTCGTCTGGTCTGCGCGACCGGCGCGGTGCTGTTTATTCTCTGTGCCGCGTTCAACGCCTGGCTACTCCCGGCCTGGAAGCTTTCGACCGTGCGTACCCCCGTCCGTGAAGGGATGGGACGCGTCATGCGGGACAAACGGTTTGTCACCTATGTTCTGACGCTGGCGGGGTATTACATGCTGGCCGTTCAGGTGATGTTAATGCTACCTATCATGGTCAATGATATCGCAGGCTCTCCGGCCGCCGTGAAATGGATGTACGCCATTGAAGCGTGCCTGTCCCTGACTCTCCTCTACCCCATTGCGCGGTGGAGCGAAAAACGTTTCCGTCTCGAACACCGGTTGATGGCTGGCCTGTTGTTAATGTCGCTCAGTATGCTGCCTATTGGACTGGTGAGTGATTTGCAGCAACTCTTCACGCTGATTTGCACATTCTATATCGGTTCCATTATTGCAGAACCCGCCCGTGAAACGCTCAGCGCGTCACTTTCAGATGCACGTGCGCGCGGCAGCTATATGGGCTTTAGCCGTCTGGGGCTCGCCATTGGCGGGGCGATTGGCTATATCGGCGGCGGCTGGTTGTTCGATATGGGCAAAATCATGGACCAACCCGAACTGCCCTGGGTCATGCTGGCGATTATCGGCGTTATCACCTTCCTGGCATTGGGATGGCAATTTAGCCATAAACGCACCCCGAACGGAATGCTGGAGCCGGGAGCCTGATTGATGCCCGGTTCGCTGCTGAAAAAAACGGCTGTTGCATTGGGCGGCCGTTATTTCAGTTTTTTCTGCTGGCGCGTTGCGTGCTGGTGCCACATGCTGCTTTGTGTCAGGATTACAACACGGGCATCATGTTGAGGAACCCCATGAAAAAGATTTTTTTTGCCGCTGCGTTATTAGTTAGCGGCCTGTTGGTTGGCTGTAATCAACTCACACAGTACACGATCAGTGAACAAGAGATTAACCAGGCACTGGAGAAACGGAATAACTTTTCCAAAGATATTGGCTTACCCGGCGTTGCCGACGCGCATATTGTGCTCTCCAACCTGAGCAGCCAGATCGGTCGGGAAGAGCCTAATAAAGTGACGCTTACCGGCGATGCGAATCTCGATATGAGCTCATTGTTTGGCAATCAAAAAGCCACCATGAAACTGAAGCTGAAAGCGTTGCCGGTCTTTAACAAAGAGAAAGGCGCCATTTTCTTACAAGAGATGGAAGTGGTGGACGTCACGGTAACTCCGGAGAAAATGCAGCCGGTATTACAAACGCTGATGCCTTATCTCAACCAGTCGCTGCGCAATTATTTTAATCAGCAACCGGCCTACGTTCTGCGGGAAGACAGCAGCGAAGGCGAAGCGTTAGCGAAAAAATATGCCAAAGGGATTGAGGTGAAACCGGGTGAAATTGTCATCCCGTTCACCAATTAACGTTCAGAGGGCGCATTAGCGCCCTTTTTTTTCGTGCAAACGAAAACGTTTCCGCATATCCTTTGTTTCCGGCAAAAAGACCATCCCTCAGCCGGAGCATATTAATGACAGCACCATCCCAGGTTTTAAAGATCCGCCGCCCAGACGACTGGCACGTTCACCTTCGCGATGGCGACATGTTAAAAACCGTCGTGCCCTACACCAGTGAAACCTATGGTCGCGCGATCGTGATGCCTAACCTGGCGCCGCCCGTTACCACCGTTGACGCGGCTATTGCGTACCGCCAGCGCATTCTTGATGCGGTTCCGCAAGGACATGATTTTACACCGTTGATGACCTGCTATCTGACGGACAGCCTGGATCCCAATGAGCTTGAACGCGGATTCAATGAAGGCGTTTTCACTGCCGCAAAACTCTACCCGGCCAATGCCACCACCAACTCAAGCCACGGGGTTACCTCCACCGACGCTATCATGCCCGTTCTTGAGCGCATGGAAAAACTGGGGATGCCGCTGCTGGTACACGGCGAAGTCACCCATGCGGAGATCGACATTTTCGATCGCGAAGCTCGCTTTATCGACAGCGTCATGGAGCCTTTGCGCCAGCGCCTGACGGCGCTCAAAGTGGTCTTCGAGCACATCACGACCAAAGACGCGGCAGAGTATGTTCGCGATGGCAACGAGCTGCTGGCGGCGACAATTACACCTCAGCATTTGATGTTTAACCGCAACCACATGCTGGTCGGCGGTATTCGCCCGCACCTGTACTGTTTGCCGATCCTCAAACGCAATGTCCACCAGCAGGCATTGCGTGAACTGGTTGCCAGCGGTTTTAGCCGCGCGTTCCTGGGAACAGACTCGGCGCCGCACGCTCGTCATCGTAAAGAGACCAGCTGTGGCTGCGCGGGCTGCTTTAACGCCCCAACGGCGCTCGGCAGCTATGCAACCGTCTTTGAGGAGATGAATGCGTTCGAGCACTTTGAAGCATTTTGCTCACTGAACGGTCCACAGTTCTATGGTTTGCCCGTCAACGATACCTACATTGAACTGGTACGCGAAGAGCAACACATTCCGGAAAGCATCGCCCTGACAGACGATACGCTGGTGCCTTTCCTGGGTGGCGAAACGGTACGCTGGTCGGTAAAAAAATAAAAAAAGTGTGGCCAACTGTTGTCACTGGGTTATTTTAACTGTATAAATATCCAGTATACTCAACAGGGGGCCATTATGCGTATTGAAGTCACCATTGCAAAAACTTCTCCTTTACCGGCTGGCGCGATAGACGCGCTGGCCGGTGAACTCTCCCGTCGTATTCACCACTATTTTCCGGATAACGAAGGCAACGTCACCGTTCGGTATGCTGCCGCTAACAATTTGTCGGTCATTGGCGCGACAAAAGAAGATAAAGCGCGCATCAGCGAAATCCTGCAAGAAACGTGGGAAAGCGCGGATGACTGGTTTATCAACGAATAAAAAATGATATGCAGTAATCTTCATTTTGCCGGGTCGCCCCGGCTTTTTTTATTTACGCAACTGTTCGGATTTTAATCTCTTTCTCAACTTAAATGCACAATATGCAAATAAAGCATGAACTACATGCTGTTTTATTGTTCATCTAATTCTTAAAAAGCAGAAATTTATGCTGCTCCCTCTTTAAATTTTCAGTGAATACCCTTATTTATTGATATACTGAAGTTGCTTCAGATAAAACACGCATTGAACCTCGAAAACCGTTGTCTAGTAACACGTATTAGGGGGCATGATGGAAAAGAATAATGAAGTCATTCAGACTCATCCGCTTGTAGGATGGGACATCAGCACCGTTGATAGCTATGATGCGCTGATGCTGCGTTTGCACTACCAGACCCCGAATCGCCCTGACCCGGATGGAACTGAAGTTGGTCAGACGCTCTGGTTAACCACTGATGTTGCCAGACAATTTATTTCGATATTAGAAGCAGGAATCGCCAAAATTGAATCTGGCGATTACCAGATAAATGAGTATCGTCGTCATTAACGTGACGAGGACCTCCTCCCAAAGGCACCTTCACGGTGCCTTTTTTAATTCCTTGTTGAATAACGCCGGTCAGTTATTTACCCTGCAATCATCGTGATAGCAGAGAGAAGCTGATGAACTACGACTTAATCATTATTGGCAGCGGTTCCGTTGGCGCGGCTGCCGGATATTACGCCACGCGTGCTGGCTTAAAGGTGCTGATGACCGATGCGCACATGCCGCCACATCAGCAGGGTAGCCACCACGGCGACACCCGATTAATTCGCCACGCCTACGGTGAAGGCGAAAAATACGTTCCGCTGGTGCTGCGGGCGCAAACGCTGTGGGACGAACTGTCAACGCACAATGAAGATCCCATCGTTATACGCTCAGGGGTTATCAATTTTGGCCCCTCTGACTCCACTTTTCTGGCCAATGTGGCACAAAGCGCGCAACAGTGGCAGTTGAACGTCGAGCGACTGGACGCCGCCGCGATAATGGCCCGCTGGCCTGAGATCCGCGTGCCGGAAAACTACATCGGCCTGTTTGAGGCTGATTCCGGGTTTCTGCGTAGTGAGTTAGCCATTAAAACCTGGGTTCGCCTGGCGGAAGAAGCCGGTTGCGCACAACTCTTTAACTGCCCTGTCTCTGCCATTCATCATCATGATGACGGTGTGACGGTCGTGACCGCCGATGGGGAGTATCACGCGAAGAAAGCGCTGGTCAGCGCCGGTACCTGGGTTCAGTCGCTGCTTCCTGAATTGCCTATCCAGCCCGTGCGGAAAGTGTTCGCGTGGTATCAAGCGGATGGCCGTTACAGTATCAAAAATAACTTCCCGGCATTTACCGGCGAATTACCTAATGGCGATCACTATTACGGTTTTCCTGCCGAAAATGACGAACTGAAAATCGGTAAGCATAATGGCGGCCAGTTGATTCATTCCCCGGAAGAGCGTAAACCGTTTGCTGCCGTCGCCAGCGATGGTTCAGAAGCCTTCCCATTCCTGCGCGCCATTCTGCCGGGAGTTGGCTGTTGTCTGCACGGTGCTTCCTGCACGTACGACAACTCCCCTGATGAAGATTTTATTATCGACACCCTGCCAGGACACGAGAACACGCTGATTATCACCGGACTTAGCGGTCATGGTTTCAAGTTTGCCTCTGTACTGGGAGAGATTGCGGCTGATTTTGCACAGGATAAACCGTCAGCCTTTGATCTGACGCCATTTCGACTTTCACGCTTTACGGAATAATGACTTAATGGCCTCGGTATGGAGGCCATTTCTTTTTAAGGGGTATCCGCCTGTGCTTCGTTTATTTCATTATCTGGTCAACAATATTCGCGAACACTTTATGCTTTACGTTATTTTGTGGTCGCTGTTGGCAATTATGGATGTTATTTATATCCTGTTTTTCTAAGTCAGAACTATTGACATAAATTGACAAAAGTTGATATTTCTCTAAATTTAGTTTAGATAATTTGAATAACCGAAAATCCCCCTAACCCGCACAAACAATGAGAACTTACGTACAGTTTCTCGAAACTTCTGATGCTTAAATTCAGGTTAAATCAAATTTATTGAAGTAAAAATAAATATCATTCATATTGTTATTTTTTGGTTGCAATAATCCCCTCAACACGCCATTTTCATTCACTCTTGAAATATTCACTGGTGTGTCTATGCAATTCACTAATACCCCACAACACTATGGCGTGATTTCTGCTGCGCTGCACTGGCTGATAGCCGTCGTGGTCTACGGCATGTTCGCATTGGGTCTGTGGATGGTGACGCTCAGTTATTACGACGGCTGGTACCATCAGGCGCCGGAGCTGCACAAAAGCATCGGGATCCTGCTGATGATGGGACTGGTTATCCGGGTTGTCTGGCGGTTCATCTCGCCTCCCCCCGCGGCCCTCAAAAGCTACTCACGCCTGACGCGCCTCGGCGCAACGCTTGGACATATCACCTTGTATGCCCTGCTGTTTAGCATCGTGGTCAGCGGCTATCTGATCTCCACCGCAGACGGTGAACCGATTAGCGTGTTTGGCTGGTTTGAAATCCCGGCCACCCTTGCCGATGCAGGTACGCAGGCCGATCTTGCCGGAAGCCTGCATCTGTGGTTTGCCTGGGGCGTTGTGATTTTGTCTCTGCTACACGGGCTGATGGCCCTCAAACATCATTTCATCGATAAAGACGACACCCTGAATCGCATGTTAGGAAAATCGTCATCTGACTATGGAGTTCAAAAATGAAAAAAAGCCTGCTGGGAGTCACTCTCGCCTCTTTGTTGTTCACCGCCGGTTCTGCCGTTGCTGCAGACTATAAGATTGATAAAGCGGGACAACATGCCTTCGTTAACTTCCGCATCCAGCATCTGGGTTACAGCTGGTTATACGGCTCGTTTAAAGACTTCGACGGGACATTCACCTTCGATGAAAAAAATCCGGCCGCGGATAAAGTCAATGTGACGATTAACACCAATAGCGTTGATACTCACCACGCCGAACGTGACAAGCATCTGCGTAGCGCCGACTTCCTGAACGTCGCAAAATTCCCACAGGCGACCTTCACCTCTACCAGTGTGAAGAAAGACGGCGATGAGCTGGATATCACCGGCAACCTGACGCTCAACGGCGTGACCAAACCGGTAACACTGGAAGCGAAGTTGACAGGCCAGGGCGATGATCCCTGGGGTGGAAAACGCGCAGGCTTTGAAGCGGAAGGAAAAATTAAGCTGAAGGACTTCAACATCACCACCGATCTCGGCCCGGCGTCCCAGGAAGTCGATTTGATCATCTCAGTTGAAGGCGTTCAGCAAAAGTAAAAGAGGCGTGATGCCCGATGGCGCTTCGCTTATCGGGCCTACAGCCATGTATCACAGACAGGCTAAACGTTATTCCGCTGGATCCGGGATGCCCAGTTTAGTATTCAGACGACCGCGTGATTTATTGAAGATTTTATTGCCGTTTTCACGGCCCGCACGCCGACGGCGCTGCTCTTCTTCCGGTAACGCACTCTCTTCACAGCAGAGATCGCTGCAACAGCCCTGGTATTTCTCGGCGCAGGCTGGGCACTGAATAAACAGCAAATGGCAGCCATCATTTCGGCAATTGGTATGACTGTCGCACAGCACACCGCACTGGTGGCAATGGGCAATCACCTTTTCAGAGATTCGCTCTCCCATACGCTCATCAAAAACAAAATTCTTACCGATAAAGCGAACCGGAAGCCCCTGTTCACGCGCCCGGCGCGCATATTCAATAATGCCACCTTCAATATGCCAAACCTTGCTAAAACCGTTATGTTTCATCCAGGCGCTGGCTTTTTCACAGCGAATACCACCGGTGCAGTACATCACGATTTTTTTGTCTTTGTGTTCCTGCATCATCTCGACCGCTTTCGGTAACTGTTCGCGGAAGGTGTCTGCGGGGATTTCCAGCGCGTTCTCAAAATGGCCCACTTCGTATTCGTAGTGGTTACGCATGTCGATGAACACCGCATCGGGATCGTCCAGCATGGCGTTCACTTCAGCCGCCTTCAGATAGTCTCCCACGTCGCTGGCATCAAAGCTTTCATCCTCAATACCGTCGGCCACAATCCGATCGCGCACCTTCATACGCAGCACCCAGAATGATTTACCGTCATCATCCAGAGCAATATTAAGGCGCAGACCGGCAAGTGCAGGATCAAAGGCGTAAAGTTGTTCACGGAAGGCATCCACATGACTTTGCGGAACGCTGATTTGCGCGTTAATACCTTCATTAGCCAAATAAACACGCCCGAAGACATTCAACGCCGTGAACATCTGGTACATCGCATCACGCGTGCTTTGCGGATCCGCGATAGTGAAATATTTGTAGAAGGAGATCGTTGTACGCGGTTCTGTCTCAGCCAGCATCCTGGCTCTGAGCGCATCATTCGATATGCGGTTGTGTAACACTGGCATGGTGTACGTATCCTGCGATTGATAAAAATGAAAATCGGGCGGCATCATAAAGCAAACCTCGCCAATTTACATCCACACATTTTACGCTACATTTCAGGCTTCGCATTTAAAAAACTACCAACAATTGCCGTTTTTATCACCACTCTATAGCCGCAAATTTTTGCTACGCGCGAAAAAATGCAACAATACAGGGAATTGTTCGTTTATAGACAGGATAGACATGACGAATTTACCCAAATTCTCCGCCGCATTACTCCATCCACGTTATTGGTTAACCTGGCTGGGCGTAGGCGTTCTTTGGTTGGTTGTACAACTGCCCTACCCGATTATCCACAAACTGGGCTGTGGATTAGGTCATCTGGCGCTGCGATTCATGAAGCAACGCACCAGAGTGGCATACCGTAATCTGGAACTCTGCTTTCCACAAATGAGTGAGCAAGAGCGCCACCAGATGGTGGTCAAAAATTTTGAGTCCGTGGGTATGGGATTGATGGAAACCGGCATGGCCTGGTTTTGGTCAGACCGTCGGATGTCCCGCTGGACTGAAGTGATCGGCATGGAGCATATTCGCGACGTTCAGGCACAAAAACGCGGGATCCTGCTGGTTGGCATGCATTTTCTGACACTCGAGATCGGTGCCCGCATGTTTGGCCTGCAGGAGCCCGGTATCGGCGTCTATCGACCAAACGACAATCCGCTGCTGGACTGGCTGCAAACCTGGGGACGCCTGCGTTCCAATAAATCCATGCTCGATCGTAAAGACCTGAAAGGCATGGTCAAAGCGCTGAAACAAGGGGAAGTCGTCTGGTATGCGCCGGATCATGACTACGGCCCGCGATCCAGCGTATTTGTTCCCTTTTTTGCAGTAGAACAAGCCGCTACTACATCCGGAACCTGGATGCTCTCCCGTATGTCGAATGCCTGCCTGGTGCCTTTTGTTCCGCGCCGTAAACCTGACGGCAAAGGGTATCAACTGATTATGTTACCGCCAGAGTGTTCTCCGCCTCTGGATGATGCCGAAACCACCGCGGCCTGGATGAATAAAGTGGTTGAGAAGTGCATCATGATGGCTCCCGAGCAGTATATGTGGCTACATCGTCGCTTCAAGACGCGCCCTGAAGGCGTCCCCTCCCGCTATTAAACTGCACACGCAGCCCTTCATGGGCTGCACAACTCGCCTTTTAGCTTTAAACGCGCCCGTCCATTGCAGCGCCCCTGATGCAGGCGCATAATTAGCGTGCTTATTTTTATTCATCAGCGCGCCACCGCGCCTCGCACAGTGGAAAGCTATGTCACCCTCAGATGATGTTCCCATAAACTGGAAACGCAATCTCACCGTTGCCTGGCTGGGCTGTTTTTTAACCGGGGCGGCATTTAGCCTGGTTATGCCATTCTTACCGCTTTACGTCGAACAACTCGGCGTGACGGGTCATAGCGCCCTTAACATGTGGTCAGGCCTGGTGTTCAGCATCACCTTTTTGTTTTCTGCCATTGCCTCCCCCTTCTGGGGCGGACTGGCGGATCGTAAAGGTCGTAAAATCATGCTGCTGCGTTCTGCGTTGGGTATGGCTATCGTGATGGTGTTCATGGGGCTGGCGCAGAATATCTGGCAGTTTCTCGTCCTGCGGGCCTTATTGGGTCTGCTGGGTGGCTTTATCCCCAACGCTAACGCGCTGATCGCCACGCAGGTTCCCCGCAATAAAAGCGGTTGGGCACTTGGCACGCTATCTACCGGGGGCGTCAGCGGTGCATTGCTCGGCCCGCTGGCGGGCGGATTACTGGCGGACCATTACGGTCTGCGTCCGGTTTTTTTCATTACCGCCAGTGTGTTGTTTTCCTGTTTTTTACTGACGCTCTTTTTTATTCGCGAACATTTCCAGCCGGTCAGTAAGAAAGAGATGCTCCGTCTTCGCGAGGTCGTCGCGTCCCTCAAAAACCCGCGATTGGTGCTGAGTCTGTTCGTCACCACCCTGATTATTCAGGTTGCCACTGGCTCTATTGCGCCGATCCTCACACTGTATGTGCGTGAGTTAGCGGGTAACGTCAGCAATATTGCGTTTATTAGCGGCATGATTGCTTCAGTCCCAGGCGTCGCTGCCTTACTCAGTGCCCCCCGACTCGGTAAACTCGGGGACCGAATTGGGCCGGAGAAAATCCTGATCGTTGCGCTGGTGATTTCGGTGTTGCTGTTAATCCCTATGTCCTTTGTACAGACCCCCTGGCAACTCGGGATCCTGCGCTTTTTACTGGGTGCAGCGGATGGTGCCCTGCTTCCTGCCGTCCAGACGTTGCTGGTGTATAACTCGACCAACCAGGTGGCCGGTCGGATCTTCAGTTACAACCAGTCTTTTCGTGACATCGGTAATGTCACAGGACCGCTGATGGGTGCCGCTATCTCGGCAAATTACGGTTTCCGCGCCGTATTTTGCGTTACCGCTGGCGTGGTGCTGTTCAACGCCCTCTACTCCTGGAACAGCCTGCAGCGACGCCGGTAAGTGTCTGGAGCACGCCGCACCTCAGACATCTGAATGATTTTTGCGCATTCATACTTGCAAAACCAAAGAATCAGCTATTATTTCCCTGAATACCTCGTCAAATCAAAGGGAGACACTGATGACCATGTATGCCACGCTGGAAGAAGCCATCGACGCAGCCCGTGAAGAATTTCTGGCTGACTCAGGCCTCGAGCAAGATGAAGCGAATGTTCAACAGCTCAACGTGCAAAAATACGTACTGCAGGATGGCGACATCATGTGGCAGGCCGAATTTTTTGCCGACGACGGTGAAGAAGGTGAGTGTCTGCCTATGCTGAGCGGCGAAGCGGCGCAAAGTGTCTTTGACGGCGATTATGATGAGATTGAGATTCGACAGGAGTGGCAGGAGGAGAATACCCTTCATGAATGGGATGAAGGTGAATTCCAGCTTGAACCGCCACTTGATACCGAAGAGGGGCAAACCGCCGCCGATGAATGGGATGAGCGCTAGTTACTCATAAGGGCCGTGGTGGATATCCAGCGGGAGCAACAGCGTATCAAACACCAGGGAAAAGGGCAGATCGAGAATGGTGACATAGCGCCATGCCGAATCCCGAACATCCCACTGCACACCGGGATAGTATTGGTTGCCATGCCCCTGACCGGGAATGGTTCTGCTAATAATGCTGCCGCAACCGCTGAGTAACAGCACCATGATGCCTACTGCCAGTGTTCGCACTGGATACCTCATCAATCATTTATTGAGTCCAAAAAAAATACCGGCACCTGGCCGGTATTTTCATCTCGCTTCGTTTACTTCTTCCTGAGCGCCTGCGGGTTCAGGGTAATTCCCTGATAGTAATTCACCCATGACGAATATCGCTCAGGGGAATTCCAGACGCGATAGTGTAAACGCGCCATCGTCACCGGATCGCTTAACAGCACCAGACGGCGGTCGCGATTCAGTTTCTCAGGTGTTTCGTTCAGCGCCTGTTCCACATGACGGTCACGCGCAATCTCCAGCACCTGGCTCGCACGGTGACGCGCCGTTGCCATCGCCGTCGCCAGCGCATTGAATGACGGGTTAAACACGGCATGCATGAAACCATCATCCAGAGAACGACTGCGGTTCATCGACAGATACTTATCGGTATCCACCAGCACCTGTGGCGGCGAGTACTCTTCCGGGATCAGGAAGAGCTTCCAGCGCTTGGTGCGCAGACCCACCGTTGAACGGCTGGAGATCACCGAAACAAACGGTGACAGGATCAGCGAAAAGACAATCGGCGCCAGCCAGAACAGAAAACGTAAATCCAGCCAGGCCATACCGACAGCCCACACCAGGCCCAGCAGCAGCTGAGAACCATGACGCATAAAGGCTTCGCCCCACGGGGTGGAATCGTCATCACGCTGCGGCGAGTTCCAGACCACTTCCCAACCGAGGAACGCGCTTACGACGAATACCGTATGGAACAACATACGTACAGGCGCCAGCAGCACGGAGAATAACACCTCCAGCAACAGCGATAACGTCACGCGAACAAAGCCACCGTACTCTTTTGTCCCTTTACACCAGATGAGCAAAATACTCAGCAGTTTAGGCAGGAACAACAGCACCATGGTGGAGGCAAACAGGGCTATGGCCAGCTCAGGACGCCACTGCGGCCAGACCGGGAACAACTGACGCGGCTGCAAGAAGTATTGCGGCTCCGTCAAGGCGTGTACCACCTGCAACGCGGTTGAGAGCGCAAGGAACATAAACCACAGCGGTGCAGACAGATACGACATCACCCCGGTCAGGAACACCGCACGGTGAACCGGATGCATCCCTTTCACCAAAAACAGGCGGAAGTTCATCAGATTACCATGACACCAGCGACGGTCACGCTTGAGCTCATCCAGCAGGTTTGGCGGGAGTTCTTCATAAGATCCCGGCAGGTCGTAGGCAATCCAGACGCCCCACCCTGCACGACGCATCAGCGCTGCTTCCACAAAGTCGTGGGAGAGGATAGAACCCGCAAACGAACCTTCACCCGGCAGCGGTGCCAGCGCGCAATGTTCGATAAACGGTTTTACGCGGATGATGGCGTTATGGCCCCAGTAATGCGACTCGCCCAGTTGCCAGAAGTGCAGCCCGGCAGTAAACAACGGCCCATAAACTCGGGTCGCAAACTGCTGACAGCGCGCATACAGGGTATCCATCCCGGAGGCTTTCGGAGAAGACTGGATAATCCCGGCATTCGGGTTCGCTTCCATCAAACGCACCAGTCCGGTCAGACACTCACCGGTCATCACCGAGTCAGCATCCAGCACCACCATATAGCTGTACTGGTTGCCCCAGCGACGGCAGAAATCATCGATGTTTCCGCTTTTACGCTTAACACGACGACGACGACGACGGTAGAAGATCTGCCCCTCGCCCTGCACTTCGGCAATCAGTTCCATCCACGCTTTTTGCTCTGCCACGCAGATGTCCGGATTGTAGCTATCGCTCAGAATGTAGACATCAAAATGCGCCGCATTGCCGGTTGCCTTAACTGACTCCCACGTGGCACGCAGACCTGCGAATACACGGTCGACGTCTTCGTTGCAGATAGGCATGATCAACGCAGTACGGTGTCCAGGGTTAAGGGGTTCATCCCCTACCGTTGACGCCGAAATACTGTATTTGTCACGACCGATGAGCAGTTGCAGGAAGCCCATCAACGCTGTCCAGAATCCCGCAGAGACCCAGCAGAACAACACGGCAAACAGGATCAGGATCCCGGTTTGCAGTATGTACGGCAGCAACTGCATAAAGGAGACCAGCAGATCTTGCCCGATCATGTCGGAAGGGTTGATCAACGCCCACCCCTGATAAGGAAGAATGGTCTTCATATACCAGGTGGCGACAACCGTTTGCGCCAGCGTCAACAGTAAGAGCGTGTAGCGGCGGATAGTGCCGACGGTACGCCACTTTTGTTCACTTTCCTGCTCTTCTTTCGTCAGGCGGGAAAGGTAACGCGGCGTAACGTCACGTCCACGTAAACGGTCCCAGAAACGTCCCACGGGGTTGGTGCGCCAGGGATCGGGAAACATCGAGGAACGCGTCGCTTTCGGCATTGCCTGCAGCTGCTCGCGCCCTTCATCATCCTTAATCAGTTGCCCTTCAGCCAGCGACTCCGGCCAGGCCTGCTCCAGGCGCGCTTTAACCGATCCCTGCGGCGAATCGTCTTCTCGGGGGTAAGTACGATGCTCAGCATCCAGCGCCTCGTGTACGGCGCGGATGTCAGTTTTCGGCAACGCCGCTTTCTCAATATCTGAAAGCGGCAGCGCGTCAATATACTCAGTAGTGTTATTCATTGGCAGGTAACTGGTAGCTCCAGGTTTCGCTCAGCGGCTGATCGACATTGACCAATGCAGCGCGCATTTCAGTAGGTTGCTTCGCATCTTTCACTTTCACGCGCAGCATTAAACGCCATCCTTTGGTAACTGGATTGTAGCGCACGCTGCTGTCAACGATTTCACCGTTATCGCCAATACTGGTTTGTGCCGTTACCGGGGTATCCTGCGGCAGTTTTTTCATGTCCGTACCAGCGAAGTCCACGACAAACGCGATGGTGCCGTCAGGCTGTCGAATAAGGTTAGATTGCTTCACATCCCCGGTTGAACGACGGGTCTGCTGCACCCAGGCGTTATCCGGCGCGTGAAGTTTGTCTTCGTCACGGCTGAACGTCAGGGTGTACTTGAAGTTCATCTCTTTGCCTGCTTCTGGCAATTGATCCGGCGTCCAGTAAGCCACGATGTTGTCGTTGGTTTCGTCATTGGTTGGAATTTCAACCAGTTCGATTTTCCCTTTACCCCAATCGCCTTTCGGCGTGATCCAGGCGCTTGGACGCAGGTCGTAGCGGTCGTTTAAATCTTCAAAACGAGAGAACTGGCGGCCACGCTGCAACAGGCCAAACCCTTGCGGATTTTCCATGGCAAAGCTGCTCACCGCGAGATGTTTCGGGTTGTTCAGCGGACGCCAAATCCACTCGCCATTACCGGCGTGGATGGACAAACCGTTAGAGTCGTGAAGTTCCGGACGATAGTTCGTTGCCGGAGACGGCTGGTTAGGTCCAAACAAGAACATACTGGTTAATGGTGCCACGCCCAGCTTGCCGACTTTGTCGCGCAGATAGACTTTAGACTGCACATCCACCACGGTGTCACGCCCAGGCATGATCACAAAACGATAAGCCCCTGTCGCACGCGGAGAATCCAGCAATGCATAAATAGTCAGACGTTTGTCAGTCTGTTTTGGTCGTTCGATCCAGAACTCGCGGAAGCGGGGAAACTCTTCGCCAGATGGCAGCGCGGTATCGATCGCCAGACCACGGGCTGACAGACCATAAACCTGACCTGCACCAATCACACGAAAATAGCTGGCGCCGAGCATGCTGACGATTTCATCGTTTTTATCTTTGCTGTTGATCGGATACAGCACTTTGAACCCGGCAAATCCGAGATCTTTTACGGTGTCTTTGTCATGCTGCACATCGCCAAAATTAAAATAATCTGGGCTATATTTAATGCGTTTTACCGCTGTTGCGGTCACTTCGTTGATCTTGACTGGTGTGTCGAAGTACATACCCTGGTGGTAGAACTCGAGCTTGAATGGGGTTTTGAGATTGCTCCAGTAGGCTTTGTCGTAATTAAACTGGATCTGCTGATAATCCGCATATTTCATGTCGCGGAAAACGGAGGGCAAGTTACTTTTTGGCGCCTCATAGCCTTTACCGGCTAAGGATTGAGCCTGCTTCGCCACATCATCAATACTGAACGCCCAGCTCGACGACGTGTACAGCGTTAACATGACGGCCGCACTCAACCAACGCATTTTCATCATTTGTAGTTTATGTTTCATAATAAGTAAGCACTTCCCCCTTTGTGTGCTTATATCGATCCGATCCATTTTAATGGATAATCAGGCATTCCGACAACTGAATCGAGCCATCGTTCAGCGCGCTGGCTCATGGATTAAGCAGGTTCATACGCCTATCTTCACTTTCAGTGCTTATCCTGGAGACAGGTTGTTGGACTTGGTGTAGGGTTGCCTTCGAATGTAACCATAATTTGTCTTCGGGATAAGACGAAAAGTCTGAGAATGCGTGTCCATCTATGAATCCAGTACCCCCGCAACGTGAATACTTTCTTGACTCCATCCGCGCCTGGCTGATGTTGTTGGGGATCCCCTTTCATATCTCACTGATATATTCAGGTCATACATGGCATGTGAACAGTGCGGAGCCGTCGTGGTGGCTTACGCTGTTTAATGATTTTGTCCATGCGTTTCGCATGCAGGTCTTTTTTGTTATTTCGGGTTATTTTTCGTACATGCTATTCCTGCGTTATCCCTTAAAACGCTGGTGGAAGGTCCGCGTAGAACGCGTGGGAATTCCCATGTTGACCGCCATTCCTCTACTCACATTGCCACAATTTATTATGTTGCAATATGTCAAAGGAAAGGCGGACAGCTGGCATACCCTCTCGGCTTACGATAAATATAATGCGCTGGCCTGGGAATTAATTTCTCACCTCTGGTTTTTGCTGGTACTGGTGGTATTAACGACGCTGAGCATGTGGGTATTTACCCAAATTAAAAAACGTCTGAACGCCGCTGAAAACTCGCTGATGACGCATATTTCCATGCCGAAACTGACCTTCATCTTTTTCTTACTCGGTGTGGGTTACGCGGTCGTCAGACGCACTATTCTTGTCCTTTATCCGCCCATACTCAGTGACGGCCTGTTCAATTTCATCGTCATGCAAACCTTGTTTTACGTTCCCTTTTTCATGCTGGGCGCGCTGGCGTTTATCTCGCCTAATTTGAAAGCGCTCTTCACGACGCCTTCACGCGGATGCACCATTGCCGCAGGCCTTGCCTTTGCGGCCTATCTGCTGAACCAGCATTACGGCAACGGTGATGCCTGGATGTATGAAGCGGAGTATGTGATTACCATGGTGATGGGGCTGTGGATGGTGAATGTGGTCTTTTCTCTGGGGCACCGTTTACTGAATTTTCAATCGGCTCGCGTCACCTATTTTGTGAATGCGTCGCTCTTTATCTACCTGGTACACCACCCCTTAACACTCTTTTTCGGGGCCTATATCACCCCGCACATTTCATCTAATTTGCTCGGATTTTTATGCGGTCTGGTCTTTGTCATTGGTATTGCGTTAATTCTGTACGAAATCCATTTACGCGTACCGTTGTTGAAATTTTTGTTTTCGGGCAAACCGCCGGTTAAACGTGATAAAAATGATGCGGTGGCCAATTAATTTCCACTATGTGGAATTGAGTCTAGAGCAACCATTCAATCGGTAATAACGACGCCAGTCGCACCTGAACCCGCTTCCAGAATCCTGTGGCGGGTTCTTTTTTCAGTACCACCTCTTCGCTCTGCTGGCGATCGACCCAATTGACGCGCCCCCACTTGTCCAGACGCAGTTGCCAGGCTGAATCGCGCTGCCGTTGTATAAAACGCTCATGAATAAGCGACGCCAGGGCCTCACTTTCTATGACAAATCCCATTTCGGTATTCAGCAACGTCGAGCGAGGGTCAAAATTAAGCGAGCCGATGAACACTTTATTGCCATCAATACTGAAGGTTTTTGCATGCAGACTGGAGCCCGAGTTTCCCGTTAATCCACGATCGTGAAGCCCTGCGTCACGCGTGTTGGTCGGCTTCAGTTCATATAACTCAATTCCGTAGCGGAGCAATTTTTTGCGCCAGCGCGCATACCCCGCATGGACAACTGCCACATCATTCGCCGCCAGAGAATTGGTCAGAATCGCTATCCTGACGCCTTTCCTGACCAGTTGCAGGAGTTGAATAACGCCAGCGCGAGTCGGGACAAAATAGGCTGAGATAATATCGATTCGTTTTGACGGAGAGCCCATCACATCAAACAATCGTTGCGGCAGCAGCGAATGACGCTGGGCTTTCCCTTCGCCTTTTGAAGGATCATCGCTAAGAAGCCGTGTTTTCGCCCAAATCAAAGGTAGCGAACCGCCATCAAGGTGCGACATAAACTGGCTGGTCTCCAGTTTATTCAAGTAACGGCCAGTCATGTCGTCGTTATACCAGGATTCAGGGAAGTCGATATGGTGAGGATGCTCGCGTTCGGGCAGTTCCAGCACCTCTTGCAGGGTAGAAACCGATCCACAATGCCAGTAACGCTCAAAATCATCGGCCACCTCTTTCACCACCGGACCGACGGCCATCACGTCAAGGTCGGAAAACAGTGGCTCCTCCCCTGCACCGAAATAGGCGTCACCAATGTTTCGCCCGCCGACCAGTGTGATAACCCCATCCGCCGTATAGCTTTTGTTGTGCATACGGCGGTTCAGCCGCGCAAAATCAGTTAAATATCCCAATACACGCAGCGTGCGAAACGAGAACGGATTAAACAGGCGGACTTCAATATTAGGATGGTTGTCCAGCAACTGGAGCGTATCGTCCAGCCCTGGGGTGTTGTTATCATCTAAAAGCAGGCGAACGTGGACACCCCGCTTTGCCGCTGCTAACAACACGGAAAACAGCAAACGCCCGGACATGTCGTTTTCCCAAATGTAATACTGCACATCCAGGGTGCGTTCTGCCATTTCAGTGAGCCGGTAACGGGCGGCGAAGGCATCCAGGCCATCACTCAGCGCAAGAATTCCGCACTCGCCAGGATGGCTTGAACAAAGAGGCGCGACCGCTCGTTCAAGTCGCGTCATCTCAGAAGGTATCCTCATCACCCTGTTGAGTCAGCAAGCGTGAGTACAAGTGAGCATTTTCCTCATCATAACAAACGAAGTAAACCTGATCGGGCAAGGCGCGACGGATAAGAAATTTCGACACCGTTTTCACGGCAATCTCAGCAGCCGCTGCGCGCGGATACCCATACGCACCCGTGCTGATGGCAGGAAAAGCAATGGAGTTGTAACCGTTGGCCAGCGCCAGTTGCAGGCTATTCAGATAAGCATCTTCCAGCAGTTCCGCTTCACGGTGCTCCCCACCCTGCCAGACCGGACCGACTGCGTGGATAACGGCTTTAGCGGGGAGATCGCCCGCCAGGGTGATAACGGCATGGCCCGCAGGACATTCGCCCATCTGCTGCCTCACTTTTTTGCACGCTTCAAGCAGTGCCGGGCCTGCGGCACGATGAATTGCGCCATCAACGCCCCCGCCCCCCAGTAATGATGAGTTTGCGGCATTAACGATCACATCGACAGCCACCTGCGTAATGTCACCCTGTAGAACATGAACACGCGATTTCATAAATCCCCCTAACCTGAGTCTATCTTCTAAGTGTACAGCAGGGGTTTCAATGAAATCGCGCTTTTTAATGACAGTTTGCGTTGCTGCCGTTTCAGCGGCCTATTTGTACTCAATACTCAAAATCGCCATGTTTTTTTGCGCATTAAGATACTGCATTTTCACGTTGGCAATCTGCTGAATCTGTTGAGGCGCGGTCGACACCTGCTGGAGGGTAAACTGGTTGGTTTTCATCGCGCCATTATGCGCGCAAGACAGGGAAACCTGCTGCTGCCTGGAGGAAACATCACAAGGAGACTCAACGATTTCACCACGAAAATGAATAATACCGCCTTGTACTTCCTGCTGAGCCATTGTCGGGACAGAAAACAAAATAAGAGCAGCCATGCTCATCGTCAGAAAATGCCTGGGCCAACGTGAAAACATGATAACGCTCCTCAATGAAAATTCATCCTTGAGGGTTCGGTGTTTTCCTTTATCGCTAATACGGCGGTTCACACCAGGAGTGTGGACGCCTCTTTATATTGATAGAACAACAATCGCCCCCCTGCCATATCATTTATAGTAATAAATCAGATGATTATGACGATGTCGCAGAGGACGGCCATTCCTGAGATAAATGCAGTGTTTGTCCGTCCGAAACGGTCACTACAATTTTAACGGAGTCCCCCGCTGAAATATTTAAACTCAGTTTAGTTAAATCAATCGGTTGATTAGCGGGTAAAGAAAGCGTCTTTCTCTGCTGTGTGCGACTTTGCCCCGAAACCCCCTCTCGCAAAGAGACAATTTGTACCTGGCACATACAGGGCTGCGTCAGCGTAACCTGAGGGATGATGGTGTACATTTCGCCCTGCTGGGTGGTGTTGAAGGTAATTTGATTGGTAAGCGCTGCAAGGAGTAATAACGTGTGCATAATGTCCTCCCGAAAAAAAACAGGGCATTCGCCCTGTTTTTCTATAATACAGATTCTGTATTAGTACTGATGGGCTGTCGCATTGTTGCCAAAGCCAACCTGTTTGATGGTCACATCCGAGCCAGAAGCAGTCTGATCCACCAGCGCGCCATTACCACCACCGAACTGTTTAACAGACATAGTGGAGTCTTTGCCGTTCCACTGGTCGAGAGTCGCGCTGTTGCCGAAGCCTTTTTGCAGCAGATCGATAGAGCTGTCATCAGAACCCTGACCAACATCTGCACCGTTTCCGCCGCCGTGTTGAGTAATCGTCAGATCAGAGTTTTTAGCATTAGATTGCAAGGCGACAGCTGAGTTACCACCACCGTACTGGTAAATGCTCAAATGTGAATTCGGGCCGTTGTCGCCATGTCCAGGCCAACCACCATTACCGCCGCCGCCATATTGCGGAACAACACCAGCCAGAGCACTGCCAGAAACTACGATTGCTGCAATAGCTGCCACTTTGAAAAGTTTCATGGTAAACCCCCATCGGATTGATTTAAACGTCGTAAAGGTATTAACGTTGAATAACGCGAATAGCCATTTGCGACTGTCTCTGCACCACAACTGCTGTTTTTTGCGTACCATACTGAGTAATATTTGCTTTATTTCCAGAGCCTTTCTGGATAATCATCGCTGTATTACCATATGAACCTTGCGATATACTTGCATCATTAGAGTTACCCTTCTGATCAATGTACGCAAGGTTATAAGCTCCTGATTGGTCAACCTTCGCCCGGTTATTTCCACCTTCTTGTGAAACGACGGACAACTGTTTTGAGCCGTCCTGGCGAACATTTGCACTATTATTCGTGCCAACTTGACCAATAATGGCTGCCTGATTAAATGAAGTTTTGCTTAATTCATTTACCGCAAAGTTATATTCTGATGCTGCCATATCATAACTTGTCGCGGCTGCAATCCCAGGCGCACCCAGTATTGTTAACATCATAAATAACAATTTGTTTTTCATGTTGTCACCCTGGACCTGGTCGTACATGAAGATAAATTAAAAAACTTGTCAAATTTATTGTTAACGCAGTTCGTTTTTTGTTAACGACGCGTTACGATGAAGAGTATGTCTGCGGAAACATTTTAAATAACTCACCCGCGAGTGGTATTTTGATATTTCTGTTCACACCAAAGTACTAATTAGGCACTAATCCCGCTGTTATTTCCGTCGTTTTTATTTTTCAAAGCCAGGGCGAATTGCATTTCTATGCAAAGGGGAAAACTGGCGTTCCCGGTACATTTTAATGGGGTTCTGTAGCGCGAAAGATAGTCTTGCAGCACGAGTCGTTACAAGCCACGTTTTTTTGCACTTAAAAATGATCGCTGGAATCCAGAACGAATTCTTTAAAATAAAAAAGGAAAAAAGTCGTAAGTCAAAATTATATAATCACATTAAAATCAATAGCTTAATATAATTTGTATGATTTTTTAAATCTATGCAATAACGGCAAAATGTACAACTTTCTTATCAAATCTAATCTTAAAAAAACCTTATGATTAACATATTAATATATAATTTTACATTTAGTTACAAGTTTAACACTTGCTTTAAGGTTTGTAATGACTAGATTGAAATCAGATGTAGTCCATTAGTTTTATATTTTGCCCATTAGGGCTGATTTATTTCTACAAACAGCAGTGCAACATCTGTCAGTACTTCTGGTGCCTCTATTTTAGTAGAGGTAGCTGTCAGGTGTGCGACTAAAAAAAAGTGGGGTTTCATCATGTTTAATGAAGTCCATAGTATTCATGGTCATACATTATTGTTGATCACTAAACCGTCCCTGCAAGCTACGGCCCTATTGCAACATTTAAAGCAATCTCTGGCGTTAACCGGAAAACTGCACAATATTCAACGTTCTCTGGATGATATCTCTGCCAGCTGCATTGTTTTACTGGATATGATGGAAGCCGATAAAAAGCTCATCCATTACTGGCAAGACAACTTAAGCCGGAAAAACAATAATTTAAAAACATTATTGTTGAATACTCCCGACGATTATCCGTACAGGGATATTGAAAACTGGCCTCATATCAATGGCGTGTTTTACGCAGCAGAAGATGAAGAGCGTGTCGTAAACGGATTGCAAGGGGTCTTGCGCGGTGAATGCTACTTTTCGCAGAAACTGGCCAGTTACCTGATAACGCATTCAGGAAACTATCGCTATAACAGCACAGAGTCGGCACTTCTCACGCACCGCGAAAAAGAGATCCTTAATAAGCTACGTATCGGCGCGTCAAATATTGAAATCGCTCGTTCGCTGTTTATCAGCGAAAACACGGTCAAGACGCACCTTTATAATCTTTTCAAGAAGATAGCAGTCAAAAACCGAACACAGGCGGTTTCGTGGGCAAACGATAACCTCAGGCGGTAAAGCCATGAAACGCTATCTGACCTGGATTGTAGCGGCTGAATTACTCCTTGCCTCCGGGAATCTACACGCAGTTGAAGTCGAGGTTCCCGGATTGTTAACTGACCACACGGTTTCGTCAATTGGGCATGATTTTTATCGTGCCTTTAGCGATAAGTGGGAAAGTAAATACACAGGCAACTTAACCATAAATGAAAGACCCAGTGCGCGTTGGGGAAGTTGGATCACCATAACGGTAAACCAGGACGTTATCTTCCAGACATTTTTATTCCCGACGAAACGAGACTTCGAGCGAACGGTTGTCTTCGCACTAACAGAAACTGAGGATGCATTAAATCGCCGGCAAATAGACCAAACGCTATTAGGCACCGGTGATTTAGCGCGTGATGAATTCTAATACATATTCTTTGTCCGGAGGCTGTCATGCGTGTTAAACATGCAGTAGTTATACTCATGATTATTTCGCCACTCAGTTGGGCTGGCAATATGACATTCCAGTTCCGAAATCCTAACTTTGGCGGAAACCCCAATAATGGGGCATTTCTATTAAACAGCGCCCAGGCGCAGAACTCCTATAAAGATCCTGATTTCGATGACGACTTTGGGATTGAAACACCCTCTGCGTTAGATAACTTCACCCAGGCAATTCAGTCGCAAATACTGGGGGGGTTACTCACCAATATTAATACCGGGAAACCCGGCAGGATGGTGACCAGTGATTTCATCATTGATATATCCAATACGGATGGTCAACTGAAGTTGAATGTCACAGACAGAAAAACAGGTAAAGTCTCCACCATTGAGGTGTCAGGTTTACAAACAAATTCAACCGATTTTTAAGCATCAGCCACAAAAGGACAATAATCATGCAGCGCTTACTGATTTTGGTTGCCGTATGCTTACTGAGCGGATGCTTAACCGCCCCGCCTAAAGAAGCCGCTAAGCCGACATTAATGCCCCGTGCGCAAAGTTATAAAGACTTGACGCATTTGCCTATGCCGACAGGTAAGATTTTTGTCTCGGTTTACAATATCCAGGATGAAACCGGACAATTTAAACCTTATCCGGCAAGTAACTTCTCAACCGCAGTGCCACAGAGTGCTACTGCCATGCTGGTGACAGCGCTAAAAGATTCTCGTTGGTTCGTCCCGCTGGAACGTCAGGGACTGCAAAACCTGCTGAACGAACGTAAAATCATTCGCGCAGCGCAAGAAAATGGCACCGTTGCCATCAATAACCGTATACCGCTGCAATCATTGACTGCTGCGAATATTATGGTGGAAGGGTCGATCATCGGCTATGAAAGCAATGTGAAATCAGGTGGTGTGGGCGCCCGGTACTTTGGTATTGGTGCGGACACGCAGTACCAGCTTGATCAAATTGCCGTCAACCTGCGCGTGGTTAACGTCAGTACCGGTGAGATCCTCTCCTCCGTAAACACCAGCAAGACCATCCTGTCTTATGAAGTCCAGGCAGGGGTATTCCGCTTCATCGATTATCAACGTCTGCTGGAAGGTGAGATTGGCTACACCTCTAACGAACCGGTCATGCTATGTCTGATGTCTGCTATTGAAACAGGTGTTATCTTCCTGATTAATGACGGTATCGATCGCGGTTTGTGGGATCTGCAGAATAAATCAGAGCGTCAGAACGACATTCTGGTGAAATATCGCCATCTGTCAGTCCCTCCGGAATCCTGATACTCAAAGCAAAAAAAAGCGTGAGATCTTCTCACGCTTTTTTTATTTGCTTGTTTTATTTGCTGGGCACCGCTTGCGATGCGCCTCGCTCCCGGCGGGAAGCCAGCCAGAGTCCGCTGTTTTTCATCGCGTAGCCAAAAACCAGCCCCAGGGCGAGCGAAGGCAAAACCAGCCGCCAGTCCCCCTGCCCTGCGAACGTCGCACATGCCCCGATAAAGGTCCCCGGAACAAAGGAAAGCAACAGTTGCTTAGCCTGAATGCACATCAGGAACGCGACAATTCCGGTCATGATATAGCCGACAATCTCAAGATGCGGTGCAAGCGCACTGCCATGAATGATCACCAGTGCCCATACCATGCCGCTTAATAGCGTACATGCCGACATCGCCAGCCCTTTCAAGCCGCCCTGAGGGCACGCAAAATAGGCTGTGCACCCCAGAAAACCGGCCCAACTGAGCAAGCCCAGAGACACGGCCACCCATCCCCAGATACCGGAGAGAATGCCCGTTGTAATTGCAATGGAGAGAAGTATGTTCATGGGCCGCATCATAGCAGAAAAACCGCATACGAATGCGATCGCGCACACAAATCATGCAAGCACTACATTAAGCTTGCAGTAAACAGTGATTCAGATCACATTCACTCTTCAGCGTCTTCCTGCAACTCGTCCCACATCGCGCTGATCGCATCACGTGTCAGCGGTGCCATCGTACGCCAGAACGGCGTCGTTGCATGCGCTTCTACTTTGCCCAGGAATGTTCCGCACCAGGGGAGCAGATATTCAACGAACAAGGTTTCCAGCGCTTCACTTTCATCTTCAGCTGACTGATCTTCCAGCCATGATGCCGCCAACAGCAACGTGCCAAGATGATCGGCCGGCGTATCCGCCAGAGGCATTCCGCGAGCAGAAAGGAATGCCCGGACCTCAGACTCGGCAGCGCCTTCTACCCATGCACTGCGATAAGGCGGCACCGCGCACTCATCACCGACGAACAAGGCATTATAATCTGCCGCCAGTTGCGCCATATCACAGCTTTTCTGTAACCGGGCCAAAAAATCATCTTGTTCCAGTGGCCAACTGGCTGACAATTTACCTTCACGAATCAGCGTAAACAGCGGAACCAGTAAAGGGTCCTGTGGTTGGCGGTAGTACAGCGATCCCAGCACGCGACACAGGATAGAAAACTCGTTCATTTAGGTATTCCAGTTATTAACAATTCAATTAAAGTTCAGCAAATTCCGGGATTGGTTCCATGCCACGCGATTCCAGGAATGTCAGCAACCGTTTTGGCGAAACGTTGAGAACCCGCTCTTCCGGGAAGTTCACCTCGTCGAGAATTTTTCGGCACTCGGCAAACTCCCCTAACGTGAACGCCGTATGGGAGTCTGATCCTAATGCCACCCAGCCCCCGGCATCACGCACTGCTGCTGCCACGGCGCGACAATTCTCTTCACTGCCTTTACGCGAATGTAAGAAGGAGGAGTTATTGATTTCCAATGCGACCTGATATTTCGCGGCAGCCTGTGCGATCGCTGTAATATCAACCGGATATTTGGGGTTTCCCGGATGGCTAATAATGTGCACATGACCACTGGCCATGGTGGCAATCATCGCCTGGGTGTTGGTGTCTTTATCGTGCGGCGCAAACACCGGCTCATGGAACCCTGCAATGATTAAATCCAGGGAGGTGAGCATTGGACCTGTGCAGTCAATCTCACCCTCAATATTTTTAATGTTGGCTTCAATGCCACGCAGAATGCCTACCCCATCAACCAGACGCGGCCAGATACGCATATTAATGAAATGCCAGTGATGCGGGGCATCAGCCATATCCGGTCCATGATCCGTAATAGCGAACAGCTTGATACCTTTACGTTTGGCTTCCGCGATATAGTCACTCAGAGTGCTGTAAGCGTGGGTGCTGGCGACGGTGTGCATATGCAGGTCAACGGGATACATCACTTTCTCCTGTATTCATTTTACGTCAAGGATAGCAGGAATCGTCGCCGTTTTTTAGTCGTAACCCGGCGCTAACCGGGTTTCCATCAGTAGCCTCGCTCGCGATCCACTTGCCCTGTCACGGGTTCACCGTTTTCCAGCTGCAAAATAGTGTGGGAAATAAATTTCACCGCTTCGGCGGGTCGTGTCACCGCCGCGATATGTGGCGTCATCGCCACGCGAGGGTGTTTCCAGAGTGGGCTCTCTTTCGGCAATGGTTCACGGCTGAACACATCAAGCATTGCGCCCTTAAGTTTTCCACTCTCCAGCGCCGACAGCAGATCGTCTTCATTGACGTGAACACCACGCGCCAGGTTGAGCACGTACGCCCCATCCTGCAACTGCGCCAGCAGCCCGGCATGAATAATCCCCACCGTCTCCGCGGTATTCGGCAGCAGATTAATCAGAACCCGGGTTTGGCTCAAAAACGCTGCAAGTTCCTCTTCACCGGCAAAACTTTCCACTCCAGGCCAGGATTTGCGGCTACGACTCCAGCAACGAAGCGGGAATCCCCACGCCTGCAGACTTTCGGCGACTTTCGCGCCTAACACGCCAGCCCCCATGATGCCGATAGTAAATTCCTCACGAGAATATTCCGGCAGCGGCCTCCACACAGATTCATTCTTCTGAGCCTGATAGTCATCAAAACGACGGAACCAATGTAATACCTGGCTCACTGCATATTCCTGCATCTGCAACCCCATTCCCGTATCTTCCAGGCGGAACAACGGAATGGACGGTGCCAGCATTTCTGGATGCGCTTTCAGCTTACTCAGAATGGAATCGACACCGGCCCCCAGCGCGAATACGGCTTTTAACTTCCGACCTGCCAGCATTTCCACCGGAGGATGCCATACCAGCG
The DNA here is from genome assembly GCF_059421685.1 of Citrobacter sp. GW821-FHT02E08. Classification (NCBI taxonomy): domain Bacteria; kingdom Pseudomonadati; phylum Pseudomonadota; class Gammaproteobacteria; order Enterobacterales; family Enterobacteriaceae; genus Citrobacter; species Citrobacter sp. GW821-FHT02E08. The sequence goes on from NZ_JBWKVL010000004.1 coordinate 391,208, forward strand.
CATAATCCGCGTGAGCGTTATCCCCCTCTTTCCATTCGCGAACGTTAGCCCCAGGAATCGCTTTTGCCAACGCGTTCAGCCACCATGGCGTGTCGAATGTCGGGTGATAGAAAATTATCTCCATACTGTCTCCTGCGTGTTGTTATGCGGAATCTATTCGCACTTATCATCATCATTTTCATAAGGATCATCAGCATAACAAATTTAAGCCTGCTGGCAAAAAAAGCAGTTTCTGCTTAATTAAGCCTCATGTTGCTTGAAGTTTGTGTAAACGCACGATTTTTTAGAAAAGGTGATTGACGTAAAAGGCGGATTTCCTTACATTAGCGCCCGTTCCAGCAACACTGGAACGACAATATGGTGAGGTGTCCGAGTGGCTGAAGGAGCACGCCTGGAAAGTGTGTATACGGCAACGTATCGGGGGTTCGAATCCCCCCCTCACCGCCATATTTAAGAAAGAGCTCGTACGAAAGTACGGGCTTTTTTTTTCGCATGTCGCACACGCCGGGGGGATGAGAATCCCCGACCGGGGTTCGGCAACTGGCGCAGCCAGTTGGACAGACCGCGAACACAGTGAGTGGGCTGCCCCGCACAAAATTGCCGTTAACCCGTGCAGAGGGTCGTAACAGTTTTGAGTATACCGCTACATTTTGCCGGACCATGCCCCTTCAAGGGGAATCTCCCTGTAAAAATGATGCTTCTACGATAGATCATCAAGTTCAGGATATTGTGAGTAAATTAAATCTAATAATCGGATCTGAATTTCACCAATTGATCTGCCAACTCCTTCTTTTAATTTTTCATATTCATCTTGAGAGAGATTATTTCCAAGAACATACAATATGCTAGTTAAATCTCTTACGGCATCTAAAGAAAGTTTTTTTACTTCAATAGCTTGCTCTTTTTTCACTATAAAGCCCTCGTACATTCACGATAACATTTCCGGTACTCAGATGATTGTAAATCCCCTGAAGGTGATGGCAAGAGATGTGCACATTCAGCATAACAATCTTTTTCTCTACTATGGTTACAAACTAAGTAATTAGTCCTCGTCTTACTTAGATATGATGGGTGAATATTCATTACTTCACCTAAAGATGATAATCCTAGCGGATCTACATTAGTGACCGGATTGAGCGGATATGTGTAGGGATTCCACCCGCCTTTTAGCCCTATTGGATCCTGCGTTATATATCTCCCCTGCGCCGGATTGTAGTACCGGTGCCGGTTATAGTGCAGTCCCGATTCCTCGTCGTACCACTGGCCCGGCAGCCGCAGTGGCTGCTCAATATTGTTCGGGTTCTCTTCCGACAGGATTTCCCCCCACGGGTCCACCTCTGCTTTCCACTCTGTCTGTCCCTCCTGGTTGATCAGCGCCGCTGGTGTGCCACGGTGGTCACACTGATAAAGATGAATTTTTCGGATATTCACCGCCGGCAGCGGGTCAAGCTGTGCCGCCATCAATTGTGCTGGTATGTTCGCAAATTCCAGCCAGTTACGGCTTCTTTCCGACAGGTTTCCTGTTCGCAGGTCTTCCTCCAGATGATCTATGTCCGCATACTCCCGTGCGGTAAACGGTATCTGGCTGCAAATTCTGCAAATTCTGCAACTTCTGCAACTTCTGCACAAGTGGAGTATACGGTTCATCACCGCCATCACTTTCCCCCCTCAGTAGTGGCGCGAAAGTGTTGGGTTCATACAGCGTGTACACTTTCTGGCCGTTTCTCTGCGTCAGCACCAGCGGTCGCTGTCCCACCCGTAGCGCGTGAGGGTCGTTTCGTGGTTTTTGTCCACGCTTTTAGTGATTCACCGTCCGAACGGGTCATAGTGGTAGCTGGCTTTCGTTACCGTTCCTACCGGGGTCTGTTTCTCGTAGCCCGATAACCGGTGCAACAGGTCGTAGTGGTAAACGTGCGTTACCGTTTCACTGTGCTTTTTGACCAGGTTGCCCCAGGCGTCGTATTCATAGCTCCACCGGCTGTCCTGCACGGGCCTGTTGTCGAACTGATCCTACCCACGTAATGTGGACACGGCCCTAAGCGAGGTTCTGGTTTTCAAACTGTTCCGGGCTGAGTCCGCCACAGGCGCTGTGACGTCTCCAGCGATTGTAATCACACTCGAT